>JAFDWC010000184.1 GCA_018268655.1 Actinomycetota bacterium | reverse complement strand
CGGCGACGGCCGTCGCCGCCACCAGGACGGCCCCCACCGAGCTGCGCAGCGTTCCCATCGCCAGCTTTGTAGCGCACTCGGCCGTCGCCTCCGCCTGGCGCCGCTGGCGCTGGCCGGAGTCGGGCTGGCGCTGGCGCTGCCGGCGTGCGGCGCCAACTCCGCGGCTGCACCGGAACCGAGCACCGCGACGAGCGCCGCTGGCGGGGGGGCGGAACCTGCGCCGAAGTCGAAGCCCGACCCGGCTCCCTCCTGCTCGAACGAGCTGACCGGCTTTCTCGAACAGCTCGAGCACCTGCGCCGCAGCCTCGTGATCGGGGTCAGCTACGAACAGTACGTCGCCGAACTCGGCACCGTCCGCAAGTCCTACCAGGGGATCCCGGTCGCCGAGCTCGACCTCGCCTGCGTCTCCGGCCCCGCGACCAGCGCCGAGAACTCCTTCGACGGCTACCTCGCCGCCGCCAACACCTGGGGCGAGTGCGTCTCCGAAAGCGGCTGCGAAACGGCGGCGCTGGAACCGAAGCTGCAGCGCCGGTGGCGACTGGCCGCGAAGCAGCTGGAGGCGGCAAGGCAGGCGCTGGCGGCTGGCTGAGCGGCGCCGGCGGGGCGGCGCTTCCTCGAGTCCCGGACTCCGAGGTGCCCTACCGGCCGAATTCCGCAATTTGGCGCATTCTCGTGCGCCTTTCGCCCGACCGCGGGGGAGAGCCGCGCGCAACTGAGCGCTAGACGTGAAAGTGTTTACTGGGATTCGTCTAAACGGTTAGGGAGAACCGAACAGTGAGCTCGTCCCAGGGGGAAGAAGTGCGGGCCGCCATGCCCGCGGCGGCCCGCAAGCGCGCCGCCGTCGAGACCTACGCGCGGCACGAGGCCGCGCTGCGGCGGACCGCCCGCCGCTTCTCGCTCTGCGAGGACGACGCCGAGGACGCCCTGCAGCGGGCGCTCGAGATCCTGCTCCGCAAGGCGCCGAGCGAGGATCGCCGCGAGCTGGTGCGCTGGACCCAGACCGTCGTCCGCCACGAGGCGCTGGCGGTGCGGCGGGAGCGCGAGCGGATCCTCAGCGGCCCGGCGGCGGCGACACCCGAGCCCGGCCGCGAGGACTGGACGGCGTTGATCCCCTCCCCCGCCGCCGGTCCGGCGGAGCGGGCCGAGCGATCCGAAGCGATCGCCCGCAGCCGCGAGGCGCTGCAGTCGCTGAAGCCGCAGGAGCTGCGGGCGCTGACCCTGCTCGCCGAGGGCTACTCCTACGCTGAGATCGGCGCGATCACGGGCTTCTCCCAGACCAAGATCAACCGCTGCCTGGCCGAGGGCCGGGAGCGCTTCCGCCGCATCCTCGCCGGCAGCGAGGCGGGCCAGCGCTGCGCCGAGCTCGGGCCGCTGATCTCGACCTTCTGCGACGGCGAGGCCGGGGCCGAAGAGGCGGCGGCGGTGCGCGAGCACCTGCGCGCCTGCGCCCACTGTCGGGCGACGCTCCGCGCCTACCGGGCGGCACCGCGCGCCGCGGCGGCGCTGGCACCGACCCTGCCGCTGGGCCGTTCGCTGCTCGACCGGGCCCAGGAGGCGGTCGCCGGACTGGCCTCCCGCTTCGGGCCCGGCGGGGACTCGACCGTCGGCGGGATCGCGACCGCGGGCGGGACCCGCGGCGCCGGGATGGCGGCGCTGGCGAAGATCGCCGCGCTCTGCGTGGGAACCGCCGGCGGCGCCGCGGCCTGCGTCGCCACCGGTGTCGTCCCGACCCCGCTCGAGCCGCAGCAGAAGCAGGTGCGCGCAGCCCATGTCGCCAGGCCGCTCGACCACCGGGCCAAGCGCGAGTGGGTGATGGAAACCGGGGCTGAGTACGAAACCGAAACGACGCCGACGCCGACGCCGGAACCGGAGCCGTCCTCGCAGGATGCCGGGACCGAGCGCACGCCAAAGACGAGCTCGCCGCCCGTGCACGAAGCGGAACCGCCACCGGAACCGGAACCGGCGACCAGCAGCGGCGCCGTCGAATACGAAGCGCCGCCGGCGGCGGAACCGGTGACGAGCAGTGGCAGCAGCTCCTCCTCATCGTCACCGTCGTCCGCCGCCGCGACCAGCGGCGACCCAGCCGGAGAGTTCGGCCCGTGAAGCGGTTGCTGGGAGCACTGGTGCCGCTGCTCCTGTTCGGGGCAGCCCCTCCAGCGGCGAGCGCCGGCGAGTCCGAACTGATCGGGCTCCACGTCGAGGGGCAGAACTGGCACGCCGAGAACCGCTTCGTCGTCGCCTGGGACGGAACCGGGGATGGCGAGCTCTGGTACCGGTTCGTCGACCTTCACTGGGCGGAAGCAGCGGTGAACTCGGGTCGATGGGCGAGCGGCCAGGCGCAGATCGCGATCCCGCCTCCGCCGGACGGCCGGCTCGCGGCCGGTGAATACGAAGTCGAGATGTGGCTCTCGAAACATGGATCGACCGCACCTCCTGGCCCCAGCTCCTACGTCACGCTGCGCTACGACGGCACGACCCCTTCCGCTCCCGGAGCGGCCGCGCCCTCCGGCTGGCTCGACGGCAGGGCCACCGTCGCGGTCACGGTCTCGCCGCCGACGGTCCGTCCGGTCTCCGGCATCCACGGCTACGCGATCTCGGTCAGCGGCCGGCCCGGCGAATCGCCCTGCGCGATCCGGACCATTTGCACCGACGCCGAGCTGGCGCTCCCCGGCGGCGTCGACCAGCACCAGCTGCAGCTCGGCCGCCTGCCCGAGGGCGTGAACTACGTCAACGTCGTCACGGTCGCCGGCACCGGCATCGCCTCGCCGCCGACCAGCGTCCCGGTCCGCATCGACATCAGCCCGCCTCGGATCCACTTCGCGGGCGTCTCCAGCGGCTGGGTCGACCACCCGGTGCCGGTCACGGCCGTCGCCGACGATCCCCTCTCGGGGATGGCCGCGAGCGGGCCAAACGGACCCTTCACCAAGATCGCCGTCGATGGCGGCGTGCCGACGCTGAGCTTCGACGACCGGGCCGTGGCGACGGTCAGCGGCGAGGGCACCCACCTGGTCGCCGGCTGGGGTCGCGACGTCCTCGGCAACGCCGGCGATGCGGCGACGGCGCAGAGCGCGACCGTGCGGATCGACGAAACCCCGCCGCGGGTCGCCTTCGCCGCCGCCCAACGACCCGACGATCCGGAGCTGATCGAGCTCTGGGTCGCCGACGCCCTCGCCGGCCCAAGCGTCGACCACGGCTCGATCGAGGTCCGACCGGCCGGGACCGCCCAGCGCTTCCAGCCGCTGCCGACCGCGGCGACCGCGGGCGGCCTCGCCGCGCGCTGGAACTCGGACGACTTCCCACGCGGCAACTACGAGTTCCGCGCCATCGGCTTCGACGCTGCCGGCAACCCGGCGGTGACCGAGCGCCGGGTCGACGGCTCGCCGATGGTCCTTCGCAACCCGGTGAAGATCCCGGTCGCGGTCGAATCGGGATTCGGCGGCGCCCACCTGGTCTGGCAGCACTGCCGTCGCGTCCACGGCGGTCGCCGCTGCCGGCGTGAGGCGGTGACCGGCTTCGACGCGCGCCCCGCGCTGTGGACGGTGCCCTACGGGAGGCGACTCCGCTTCGGCGGCGTCCTCCGGGCGCCCGCTGGCGCCCCGCTCGCCGGCCAGCCGGTCGAGATCGTCGAGACCTTCGCCCCCGGCGCCGCCCTGCCTCAGCGGCGCACCACGGTCACCAGCGGCGCCAACGGCCGCTTCGACACCCGCCTCGCACCCGGCCCCTCGCGCCGGGTCGAAGCCATCTTTCCGGGCACCCCGACCCTGACTCGCGGCGCCGGCCGCCCGGTGACGATGGCGGTCCGCGCCGGGGTCCGGCTCCGCGCCTCGACCACGGCCGCCAGGATCGGCGGCCGGCCGGTGATCTTCTCCGGGCGCCTGCTCGCCGGGGAAGCGACGGTGCCGCGCACCGGCCGACCGATCCAACTCCAGTTCCGCGTCCCAGGCGGCGAGTGGAGCGAATTCCGCACCGTCCAGACCGATCGCGGCGGCCGCTTCCGATACGCCTACGCGTTCACCGACGACGACAGCCGCCGCATCCGCTTCCAGTTCCGCGCCGTCTCGCCGGAACAGTCGGATTGGCCGTACCGGCCGTCGGCCTCGGCCCCGGTGGCGGTCACGGGGTACTGACGACGAAAGCCCCGGCGCGGGCCGGGGCTTTCGTCGCTACAGAGGTGTCGCGCGGGTCTAGCGGAGCGACGAGAACTGGTCGGTGACGGTCGAGACCAGGTCCTGAGCGCGGTGGGTCGGCAGGTCGATCGCGGCGCGGACGCGGCGCTCGGCAGTCGAACGGCTGCTCTTCAGGGTCGACTCGACCGTGTGCTGGCGACGGCGAGCCTCACGCTCGACCCGGTTGCGGGTCCTGCGCGCCTCGGACGTCGCCTTGCGGCGAGCGGTGGCGCCCCGGCGCTCGGTCCGCTTCAACGTCTTGCGAAGCTGGCCGCGGTAGACCTTGAGCTGTTTCTCGGCGCTGCCGCGGCTGGTCCACGGCTCGACCAGCTCGCCGACCCGGTCACTGACGGAGAGGACGACGCCGACCGGGAAGTCGACGGCGGTCTCGGCGACGGTCTGCACCTGGCTCTTCTGGGACGCGGCGGCCTTGGCGGACGCGCTGCTGCCCGCCTCAGCGGTCGCGGAGCTCGATTTCCTCGCGTGGGTGGTGGCATGTTTGGCCTGGGCTTTCGCTTTGCTGCCGTCTTTGCTGCTCTGGGTTGCCATTAGCTGAATCCCTTCGATTTCTCGGTGGACGCCTCCTGGCGTCCGAGTCTAGCGAACATATGTTCCACGAACACATGTTCTTAAACGGGTGAGCGGGGGCGGTTACATCTGCGCGAGAGACGGGTCATTTGGCGCAGCGCCGGCGGCCGATATGGCGGAGAGCAGGCCCCTCTGTCGCAGGCCCAGCGGCCCATCCGCCGCAGCCCCACCGCCCATCCGCCGCACCGCCCATCCGCCGCAATCCCCGACCCTAGAAACCGCCAAAGGGGACGGGGTGCCTCCCCCCGCTTGCTGGGTTTTTCGCTGGGGAGTGCAGCGGCCGTCCGAGCTTGAGCTCCGAA
>JAFDWC010000183.1 GCA_018268655.1 Actinomycetota bacterium | reverse complement strand
CGGGCGGAGCCGGAGTTCGGCGGTCCGTGGATTCGGCGTCCCTACGCCACCTCAGACGAAAACGCCGGCTCGGCCTCGCCACTCGGCTCCACCTCAACCGCCCCCGGCCGCAGCACCAACGCCGCGATCGCGATCGCTACCACCAGCAGCCCGGCGCCGATCGCAAACGCCAGCTGGTAGCCGCCGGTCAACGCTTCGGCACCGGACTGGCCTTCCGCCAGCAGGCTGCCCGTGCGGCTGCTTGAGAGCGTCGCCAGCACCGCCAGGCCGACGGCGCCGCCGACCTGCAGGGTCGTGTTGACGAGCCCGGAGGCGAGGCCGGCCTCCTCGGGCCGGACCCCGCCCATCGCCAGGGTCATGATCGACGGGAACGAGAGCCCTGCCCCGGTCCCCATCAGCACCATCGCCGGCAGAACTTCGGACCAGTAGCTGCCGCCGACCGAGATCTGCGACATCAGGCCGAGGCCGGCGGCGATCAGGGCGAGGCCCGGGATCAGGGTCGCCCGCGGCCCGAACCGCAGGTTCAGTTTCGCCGAGAAGCCGAGCGAGAGGATCCCGATGATCGCGGTCAACGGCAGGAAGCCGAGGCCGACCTCGAGCGAATCGAAGCCGAGTACCCGCTGCAGGTAGAGGGCGCCGAGGAAGAAGAGGCTGAACAGCCCCGCGACCATCAGCGCCTGCACCGCGTTCGCCCCCGAGAGGTTGCGCGAGCGGAAGATCCCGAGCGGCACCAGCGGGTTGCTGGCCACCGCCTCGCGGGCGACGAAACCAGCCAGGAGGACCACCGCGCCCGCACCGAAGCCGAGCGTGTGCAGCGAGCCCCAGCCGTAGTTGCTGGCCTCGACGATGGTGTAGACGCCGACCATCAGCGCCGCCACGATCAGCAGGGCGCCCGGGATGTCGGCCCCGCGCGAGAAGCCGGCACCCTGGTCGCGGCGCAGCACTCGCAGCGCGAAGGCGCCCGTAACGACGGCGATCGGCAGGTTGACGAAGAAGATCCAATGCCAGGAGATCGTCTCGGTGAGGACGCCGCCGAGCAGCAGCCCGACCGAGCCGCCCGCCGAGGCGACGAAGCTGTAGACGCCGATCGCCTTCGCCTGCTCCCCGGGCTCGGGGAACATCGTCACGATCATCCCGAGGATGACGGCGGCGGTCATCGCGCCGCCGACGCCCTGGACGAAGCGGGCGCCGATCAGCATCGCCTCGCTCTGGGCGAGGCCGCAGAGCAGGGATGCGCCGGTGAAGAGGACGAGGCCGGCGAGGAAGACGTCACGGCGGCCGACCAGGTCGCCGAGCCGGCCGGCCAGGAGCAGCAGGCCGCCGAAGGCGATCAGGTAGGCGTTGACGACCCAGGCGAGGCTCGACTGCGAGAAGCCGAGGTCGTCCTGGATCGAGGGGAGGGCGACGTTGACGATCGTCGCGTCGAGGACGATCATCAGCATGCCGACGCAGAGAACGACAAGGGCGGTCCAGCGGGACCGGTCGGAAGCAGAGTGTTGGTTTAGGCTGTTGTTCATAAGCTGTGCCATGATGATCACTGTAACAGGGATTATCCTGT
The DNA here is from genome assembly GCA_018268655.1 of Actinomycetota bacterium. GTDB lineage: Bacteria > Actinomycetota > Thermoleophilia > Solirubrobacterales > 70-9 > VAYN01. The sequence continues at coordinate 3,523 of JAFDWC010000183.1, read as the reverse complement.
GAAGTATTAAGGTCACTATGCGACATACGGAAACGCCATGACTTCCACCACCGCCCCCAGCGCGGCGACCGGCTCGGTCGGGCTCCTGACGAAGCTCTCGAAGGTCGTCTACCGCGGCGCCACCGAGGAGACGATCGGGATGCGGCTGAAGCAGCTGATGGCGCTCGAACAGCTGCGCGACAACGATCGCCAGTGCCTGCAGCAGGGCCTCGCCGAAATGCTGATGCTCGACGCCAACAACTGCGTGCTGCTGCTCAACGAGCTCGACGACGCCGGCTACGTCGAGCGCCGCCGCGATCCCCAGGACCGGCGCCGCCACATCGTCGAGATCACCCCGGCCGGGCTCGAGGCCCTGGCCGAGAGCCAGCACCGGCTCGAGGGTCTCGAGGACGAGGTGCTCGGGAACCTCAGCGCCACCGAGCGACGCCAGCTCCACGACCTCCTGACCAAGGCGCTGGCCGGATGAGCGCCGCCACCGACGTCAGCGGGGTCGACTTCGTAACCGTCTTCGTCAAGGACTACCCGGCCGCGGTCGAGTTCTACGGCGGCACGCTCGGGCTCGAGCACTCGGTCGACTACGGGAAAATCCCGGCCGGCGAGTTCGAGACCGGGAGCCTGACCCTGCAGGTGATGGACGCCGCCTCGGTCGGCCGCGAGTTCGAGCCGAGCACCCACCCGATCGCCCTCCATGTCGCCGACGTCGCCGCCACCCGCGAGAAGCTCGAGGCCGCCGGCGTCAGCTTCCACGGCGAGACGATCGACAGCGGCGTCTGCCACATGGCGATCTTCAGCGACCCCGACGGCAACACGCTGATGCTGCACCACCGCTACGCGCCGCGCGGCGCCTAGCGGGCTCGGCCTCAGTCGACGGTGCCGAAGCCGACCCGGCTGCTGTGGGTGCCGACCCGGACGAAGGCCACCTTGCCGAGGTAGAGGGAGACGACGCCGTCCTCGGTGTGGAGGTCGTGCCAGCCGCCCTTCTCGAGCTGCTTGCGGAGGTCCTTGAGGTCCTCCTCGCCGATCCGGGCGGAGATCACCTGGCCGCCCTCGAAGCCGATCTCGATTCGCTGTGCCTCGGCCATCAGTGTCCTCCCGCGGGTTCGACGATCTCGGTCAGCACCCCGCCGGTCGAGCGGGGGTGAAGGAAGGCGACGCGGCTCTGGCGGATCCCCGTCCGCGGCTCCTCGTCGAGCCGCTCGATCCCGGCGGCGGCGATCCGCTCGAGGGTGGCGTCGATGTCGTCGACCGCGTAGGCGACGTGGTGGAGGCCGGGACCGTTGCTGGCGAGGAACTTGGCCACCCCGCTGCTCTGGTCGAGCGGCGCGATCAACTCGACGTGGCCGTCGCCGACGTCGAACAGAACCGCCTCGACGCCGAACGCCGGAACCGTCTCGCGGTGGACGAGCGGCATCTCGAGCTGGGACTCGTAGAGGGCGATCGCGGCGTCGAGGTCGTCGACGGCGATGCCCACGTGGTCGATCCTTCCAAACACGGGCTGGAGTCTATGCAGCCTCGACCCGGAGGATCTCGGCCATCGCCGCGGCGCCGACCTCGAGCTGCTCCGGCGTCGGCTCCTTGGTCGCGACCAGGCGCTGGATCTCGCGGCCGGGCGCGTGGAAGGCCTCGGCCAGCCGGTCGCCGTGGTGGCGATCGCTCCAGGCGAACAGCTCGACCGCGATCGAGGCGCCGCCGAGGCCGGTGAGGCCGCGGGCGACCGGGCCGGGCTCGGGCAGCAGCCGCTCGAGCAGGACGGTGCCGGCGACCGAGAGCAGCATCATCGGCACCACCAGGTTGGAGCCGCAGCGGTCGTGCTCCTTCGGGACCGCTGCGACGTCCTCGCGGCCGAGCTCGTAGGCGGCGATGTTCTTGTGCTCGACCGCGTGGTAGGCGGCGAGGTCGCGGTCGGTCAGGGCGACCAGCGCCGGGACCACCCCGATCGCCTGCACGACCCCCTCCCGCAGCGCCGTCGCCTGACCACGGCGGCGCAGGGCCGAGCTGAGCCCGAGCGTCGCCGCCACCGCGGCGAGCACGCGCCAGTCCTCGAACGGCATCCGTGCCGCCGGCAGGCGGCGGCGGGCGAGCGGCAGCACCGCCATCGCCTCGGCCAGTTTGACCGGGCCCCGCAGCCCCGGGAGGCGGGCGACCAGCCGCGGGGCCAGCTCCGGCTTCGGCGCCGAGGCGACCTGGATCTCGCCGTCGGAATCGCGGGCGGCGGCGGCCCAGTGCGTCGGCCCGTGGACCAGCAGCCCGTTGCGGAGTGCCATCCCGCCCAGTCGCAGCTTCTTCGGTGCGTCCTCGACCTGCTCGGCCATGCCCCCACGATAGCCCGCTGCGCATCCGTCCCCGCATAGCGGGGACAACGTCACGGGAGTCGGCGGCGGTCGGCGGAAGCGATGGGGGGTCGCCGGGGGGATATCACCCCGGCGCCCCTTCCCCCCATCGGCTAAACCCGACCGGAGACCCCCAGTCCAGGCCTCCGGTCGGAGTGGCTCTCCCTGGCATAGCTTGGAAAGCCGCCCATAAGAACACCGGGTTTCCGGTGGAGTTGCGGCGCGTTTACGGAGCGACCCGGGGGACGCCGGCCGGTCCGCCTTCAGCGTCCAAAACGCTCGCGCAGCGCCGCCAGCCGCCGCCCGAGCTCGGCCTCGAAACCGCGCTCGGTCGGCTCGTAGAAGCGGCGGCCGCGTAGCTCCTCGGGCAGCAGCGGCTGCTCGGCGACGCCGCCGGGCTGGTCGTGCGGGTAGACGTAGCCGCCGCCGCGGCCGAGCGCGGCGGCGCCGGGGTAGTGGGCGTCGCGGAGGTAGTCGGGCGGGGTCCTGGCGCCGTTGGCGCGGACCTCGGCTCGGGCGGCGGCGATCGCCGTCGTCGCCCGGTTCGACTTCGGCGCCAAAGCCAGGTGGATCGCCGCCTGGGAGAGGTTGAGCGCCGCCTCCGGCAGACCGACCCGGTCGACTGCGCGGGCGGCGGCGTCGGCGACCAGCAGCGCCTGCGGGTCGGCCTCGCCGATGTCCTCGGAGGCGAGGATGACCATCCGGCGGGCGATGAAGCGCGGGTCCTCGCCGCCCTCCAGCATCACCGCCAGGTAGTAGAGCGAGGCGTCGACGTCGGAGCCGCGGGTGGCCTTGATCCAGGCTGAGATGAAGTCGTAGTGGCGGTCTCCCTGGCGGTCGTAGTCGACCGCCTTGCGCTGCAGCGCGTCCTCGACCTCGGCGACCCCGACCGCGCCGCCCGGCCCGGCCCGCTCCGCCGCCCGCTCCAGCGCCGAGAGGGCGACGCGCCCGTCGCCGCCGCTGCGCAGCGCCAGCATCGCCACCGCCTCGTCGTCGAGGCAGGGCGGGGCAGCGCCGAGGCCGCGCTCGGGGTCGCGCAGGGCGCGGCGGATCAGCTCTTCGACCTGGCCCGGCTCGAGCGGCTTCAGCTCGTAGACCTGGGCCCGCGAGAGCAGGGCCGAGTTGACCTCGAAGTAGGGGTTCTCGGTGGTCGCCCCGATCAGGGTCAGGACCCCGTCCTCGACCGCCGGCAG
>JAFDWC010000182.1 GCA_018268655.1 Actinomycetota bacterium | reverse complement strand
CGCCAGCCCGCGGAACTGCTCCGGCGTCAGGTCGCCGCGGACGACCTTCACCGCGACCGCGTAGAAGCCGTCCTGCCGCTGCGGGGTCACGTTGCGGGCGAGGAAGGTCTCGAACTCGGCCAGATCGCCGTTCGGCTGGGCGACGCTGGCGGGCCGCCGCGGCGCCCGCGCCTCCTCGTCGTCGTCGAAGCGCAGCCGCCCGACCTCGGCGGCGTAGTCGCGCTCCCCGGTCCACTCGCCTTCGAGCTCCTCGTCGACCAGCTCGCGGAAGGCGTCGGGGCCGATTTTCTCCAGCAGCACCTTGATCCGCGCCCGCGCCCGGTTCTTGCGCAGCCAGTCCTGACGGTCGAAGATGCGGACGACCGCCTCGGTCAGCCGCAGGTAGGCACCGTCGTCGGCGCCGACGAAGTCGTAGATCTTGTGGGCGAGGCGGGGCATGATCGCGGTCCCGCCGCCGACCCAGACCTCGAACCCGCGCTCGCCGTCGCGGATCACCGGGATGAAGCCGATGTCGTGGATCGGGACGATCGCGCGGTCTGCGGCCGAGGCCGAGAAAGCGGTCTTCCACTTGCGCGGCATCGCCTGGGTGACCGGGTGGCGGACGAAGTAGCGGACATAGGCGCCGGCGTAGGGGGTGGGGTCGAAGACCTCGTCGGTGGCGACGCCGGCGTAGGGGTCCGCGGTGACGTTGCGGACCGTATTGCCGCAGCCCTCGCGCGAGGAGAGCCCTGCCTGGCCGAGCTCGCGGATCAGCTCGGCGGCATCGGCGAGCGGCACGTGGTGCATCTGGATGTTCTGGCGCGTGGTGATGTGGCCTTTGTTCAGCGGCACCCAGCGCTCGATGCCGTCGGCGAAGGCCTCCAGCTGGTCCGGCGAGACGCCGCCGAAGGGGAGCTTGACCCGGATCATCTGCACGCCGGGCTGGCGCTGGCCGTAGACGCCCTGTTTGAGGCGGAAGGGGATGAAGGTCTCCTCGCCCTGCTCGCCGGCGAGGAACTGGCCGGCCTCGGAGCTGAAGTCGTCGAACTCGTCCTCGAGGATCGGGATCACGTGGCCGGGGACGTTCCCGAGTACCTCCGGGTTCTCCCTCGAGCCCGGTGCGCCCTTGCCCCGCTGCGATTTCTCGTGGTCGACGTCGAGCCCCTCGAGCACCGCTGCGGCACCGTCCATCGTCGCTGAATCCACTGCCGCCTCCTCGTCGCTCGGGGTTAAGTCCACCGCCGGTGGAAAATCGTCGGCAGTGAAAGTAGCAAATCCCGACAGGGATTATGGGTTTTAGCTTCAGGCCGCATTGGAAGCGGGTCTCGCGGACCGTCGCCGGGCACCTTGAGCGGTCCGGCTCCCGGCCCTGAGTAGGATCGCCCGCGGCAAAGGTCGCTGAGAGGCGGGAAGGTGCGGTCTGATGACGGATGACGGGGCGAGGGCCTCCGAGGCGGTGCGGAAAGCGATCGCGATGCCGGACACGGTCTGGTCTCCGCTCGGCGATCTCTCCCTCTTCGACGGCATCCCGAGCCTCGACGCGATCGAGACCAGTCGCGACCTGATCGACCTCCTGCGCGGGGTAGAGGCCTACCTGGACACGATCCCGGGCGCCTCCCTGGTCGCGATGCGGAAGGGGTTCCGCTCGATCGGGCTCGACAGCCCGCGGAAGATCGGCTTCACCGATCCCCGCGCCAACTCGGCCAGCTTCTACCTCACCCCGAACACCGAGACGACCTACGGCTCGACCTTCCTCGACCTCGCGGCGGACGGGCCGACGGTGGTCGAGGCACCGCCGAAATCGCTCTGCGTCGTCGATGACTTCTGGTTCCGCTACGTCGCCGACCTTGGCCTCGCCGGTCCCGACAAGGGCGCCGGCGGTAGGTACCTCTTCCTCCCGCCTGGCTACGACGGCGAGGTCCCGGACGGCTACTTCAGCTTCCGCTCGCCGACCTACACGAATTGGATCGTGATCCGCTCGCTGGAGGGAGTCGAGGGGATCAAGAAGACGCGGATCTACCCGCTGAGCGCCGCCGCGGACCCGCCCGCCAACGAGTTCGTCAACATCGCCGGCACCGCCCACAACACGATCCACGCCAACGACTTCAGCTTCTACGGCGAGATCGACGAGCTGGTCCAGGAGGAGCCGGTCGAGGCGCTCGACCCCGAACGGGCTGGGATCCTGGCGGCGATCGGGATCGTCAAGGGGCAGAGATTCGAGCCGGACGCGCGGCTGCGGGGGCTGCTCGAGAAAGCCGCTCCTATCGCGGCGACGATCGCCCGCGCCAACCTCTACAAACCGCGCGACCCCGCCGCCTACTACTACGAGGGCAGCTCCTGGAAGAGCGCCTTCGTCGGCGGCAGCTACGAGTTCATCCGCGACGGCGCCCGCCTGCTCGACGCCCGCGCCCAGTTCCACTACTTCGCGACCGTGGTGACGCCGGCGATGGCCGCCGCCGCGGTCGGGACCGGCTCCGTCTACGCCTACACAGCCGAGGACTCCGAGGGCGAGTGGCTCGACGGCGGCAAGAGCTACCGGCTGCGGCTGCCGGCCCCGATCCCGGCCAAGAACTTCTGGTCGGTCGACGTCTACGACACCCAGACCCGCTCGTTGCTGCAGACCAGCAACCCCTACCCGTCGGTGGCTAGCGTTCAGCCGGCGGTGGAGGCGAACGAGGACGGCGGCGTCGACGTCCACTTCGGCCCGGCGGCGCCGGCGGGCAAGGAGGCGAACTGGATCGAAACCGTGCCTGGCAAGTCGTGGTTCCCGATGGTTCGGCTCTACGGCCCGCTCGAGGGTTGGTTCGACAAGAGCTGGCAGCCGGGCGAGATCGAACCGCAGCCGTCGTAGCCGATCGGTCCAGAGGATTTGCGGTGGTCCGGCGCCGCTGAAAGCATGCCGGGGCGTGGCGGTAATCGAAACCGACGCCCTGACCAAGCGCTACGGGAGCGCCCGCGGGATCGACTGCATCAGCTTCGAGGTCGAGCCGGGCGAGGTCTTCGGCTTCCTCGGCTCGAACGGGGCCGGCAAGACGACGACGATCCGGACCCTGCTCGACCTGCTTCACCCAACCTCTGGCAGCGCCCGCCTGTTCGGCCTCGACAGCCACCGCGACAGCGTCGCGATCCGGGCCCGGCTCGGCAACCTGCCCGGTGACTTCGGCTACGGCAAGGAGACGACCGGGCGCCAGGCGCTGGCCCTGCTGGCGCGCCTCCGCGGGGTCGACGGGCTGGGCCGGGCGGAGGAGCTGGCAGCTCGCTTCCACGCCGACCTCGACCGGCCGCTGGGACAGCTCTCGCGCGGCAACCGGCAGAAGGTCGGGTTGATCCAGGCGACCTTCCATCGCCCCGAGCTGCTGATCCTCGACGAGCCGACCGGTGGTCTCGATCCGCTTATGCAGGAGGAGTTCCTGGCCCTGGTCGGCGCCGAGCGCGACCGCGGCTGCGCCGTCTTCTTCTCCTCGCACGAGCTGGACGAGGTCGAGCGCGTCTGCGACCGGGTCGCGATCATCCGCGAGGGGCGCCTGGTCGCGGTCGAGCGGATCTCCGACCTGCTCGGCAAGGCGCGGCGCAAGGTCTCGGTCCAGCTGGCTGATCCGCCGGCGTTGCGCGCGCTCAGCACCGTCGCCGGAGTCTCCGGGCTCGAGCTCAGCGGCGACCGCGCCAGCTTCGGCTTCGCCGGCGACATCGACCCGCTGGTCGCCGCCCTCGCCGGGCACCATCTGCTCGACCTCGAAGTCAGCCGGCCGACCCTTGAGGAGGTCTTTCTCACCTATTACCAGGGCGACGGCCCGGCCACGGCGGACGGAGGCGGGGGATGAGCCAGCTCGAGGCGCTGGTCGCCTCGCATCTTTCCGACCGCCGCCGCTCGCTGCTCTCCTGGGGCCTGCCGCTGGGCCTGATGTCGGCCTTCATCGTCGCCATCTACCCCTCGATCGAAAGCGCCCTGACCAAGGCGGTGCAGGGCTACCCGACCGGACTCAAGGAAGCCTTCGACGTCGGCCAGCTGGAAAACGTCGAGCAGTATCTGCAGGCGGAGATGCTGAGCCTGATCGTGCCGCTGGCGCTCGGCTACCTGGCGGTCCGGGCGATCGCCAGCGGCCTCGCCGGGGCGGCCGAAAGCGGACGCCTCGACGTCCTCCTCTCGGCGCCGCTGGCGCGCTGGCGACTGGTCGCCGCCGGCTTTGTTGCGAGCGCGATCGAGCTCGCCGCCGTCCTCCTCCTGACCGCGGTCCTGACCCTGCTCGGCAGCGCGGTCGCCGACGCCGGGCTCTCGGCCGGCCACGCCGCCGCCGGTTTCGCCGAGGTCTGGCCGCTGGCGCTGCTCTTCGCCGGCTTCGGGGTTGTCGCCTGTGGCTTCACCCTGCGGACGACGATCGTCACCGGAGCCGGTGCCGGGGTGCTGGTGGTGATGTACGTGATCGACCTGATCGGCAAGCTCGACCCGAGCGTTTCCGGGATCCGCTACATCTCGGTCTTCAAGTACTACGGCAACGCGATCGAGGACGGGATCAACTGGCTCGCCTTCGCCGGCATCACCGCCGCGGCGATCGTGCTGGTCGTGGTCGGCGCCTGGCTGTTCGAACGGCGTGACATCGATGCCTGAACCCGGCAACATGCCTGCCTGATGGGCCAGGCGATCGGACAGATGCTGCCGCTGGGCGTCGGCGTCGCCCTCAGCCCGATCCCCATCATCGGCGTCGTGCTGATGTTGGCGACGCCGCGGGCTCGCTCCAACGGGCTCGCCTTTCTTGCCGGTTGGGTCGGCGGTCTGGCGGTCGCGGGCACGGTCGTCCTCCTGCTCTCGAGCGGCGCCGACGCCTCCGATTCGGGCGCGCCCGCCAACTGGGTCAGCTGGCTGAAGATCGCCCTCGGCCTGCTCCTGCTGGCCGTCGCGCTCAAAGAGTGGCGCGGCAGGCCGCGCCCCGGGGAGGAGGCGACGATGCCGGGCTGGATGAAGACGATCGACCGCTTCGAGGTGCCGAAAGCAGCGGGCCTCGGCGTCCTCCTCTCGGCTGTGAACCCGAAGAACCTGCTGCTCGTGATCGCCGCCGCGGCGGCGATTTCCCAGACGGGCGTGCCGGCCGGTCAGCAGGCGGTGGCGCTCGCCG
>JAFDWC010000181.1 GCA_018268655.1 Actinomycetota bacterium | reverse complement strand
CCGCCGGTGAGCCCGCCGCCATCGGTGAGGATCGTCTACAGCCCGAACACGGCCCACAGGCCGAACCACACCGGCGGCCCCCGCTACACCTTCACCTTCATCGACGAAACCCCTGGCGCCACCTACTACTGCCGGATCGACAAGCGGTCGTTCCGGGCCTGCTCCTCCCCCGCCGTCTACCGGAACCTGGCGAAGGGGCGCCACGTCTTCAAGGTAAAGTCGGTCGACGCCGCCGGCCGCGAATCCGCCATCCAGTCGGTCACGTTCACCGCCGGCAGGACGCGGCCGGGCTCGTCTCGGTAACGACCCCCGGCACCTATGGCTGGTGCTGCTAGGGATGGCTGAGGGGACTCGAACCCCGGACCGCCTGGACCACATTGAGGGGTTCGAATCCCGCCCTACCCTCGATTTGAAGTCCCGTGAAGTGAGGTCTCGCGGCGAGTCGAGACGGGCCCACGGGACGCCTCCTTCAGGCACCCCGAGGGGCGTGGGAGTGCCCGACCGACCTCACCGGCAGCGAACGACGACCGGCCCCCTGCCGTTGACTGGCACTCGACCGGCTGCGAGGCTCGCCTACCAGGCAGCGGGGTCTCCGATCCCGCCTCGTCGAGTGGTGCGCGTCCATCGACTCGTTACAGGAGGCCGAGATGAAACGACTGAGGAACCACCTTCCTTCCCCCGCGATGGCGGTCGCCGTGCTGGCGCTCGTCCTGGCGCTCGGCGGGACGGTCTATGCCGCCGGGACGAAGATCAACGGCAAGACGGTCAAGGCGAAGTCGATGCCCGGCAACCGCGTGACGCCCGAATCTCTGCCCGGCAACCGGCTGAAGCCCGGCAGCGTCACCGGCAAACAGGTCGACGCCGCGACCCTGGCTCAGGTGCCGAGCGCGAAGAGCGCGGAGACGGCCACGAGCGCCGCGACGGCTACCACCGCCGCCAACGCCAACACCCTGAACGGCCACAGCGCCGGCTGTCCAGGCGGCACCCAGCCGTTCGCCGGCGCCTGCTGGGAGACGACGGCCCGCGCCGCGGCCACCCAACCGCTCGCCGCCCAGGCCTGCACCGCGGCCGGCGGCCAGCTCCCCGATGCTCTCGACCTGCGTGCCTATGCACTGACCTCGGGAGTCACCCTCGATGCCGGCGACGAGTGGTCCTCCAGCATCAACACCGTGACCGGCGCCGACGCCTACACCGGCGTCACCGTCTCGGCGGCCGGGGTGGTCAACCAAGACAACCAGATCGACGCGAAGAAATTCCGCTGCGTTCTGCCGCTGCTGCGCTGATTCGCGCTCAGTGGCCGACGCGCTCGTGGGCCCGTCCGGCGTGGCCGCCAACCACATCACGCTGCTCGGAAAAAGTGAACACCGCCAGAGCCGGCGGTCGAGGCGATCCGGAACTCTCGACCATTGCCAAAGGATTCTTTCCCTTGCGTGAGCGCGTGGGGTTGGGATAGCGTCGTCCAACTCGCCTCGAAAAAGATCGAGGATCGATCCGGGGGCCATGCCATGTCGGCTCGCAAGCTCGCTTTCGTGTTTCTCGTCCTGGGTCTGCTCGCCGCGCCGAGCGCGCATGCCGCGACTGTGGTCGTCGGCGACACCAACCTCACCCCGAACCCGCTGTCGACGCCCGACAATCTCGGGCAGAACATCCCCGTCTTCCAGGGCAACGCGAGCGGTAACTACACGATCGCCGCGCCGCAGACGGGCTTTATCACCTCCTGGAGCTTCCTCAGCGCAGGCGTGGCCACGGGGAAGCAATTCGTCCTCCGCGTACTCGCGCCGGTGGACGCCTCCGGGACCGAATGGCGAGCGGTCGCGACGATCGGGCCGGTCGCGGTCACGAGCGCCACCGGAGTCGACGCGGTCAACGGGCCGTTCCCGGGCGACAACACCGCGATCGAGGCGGGCTCACGAATCGCTCTGCAGCCTGTCGACGACGTCAACACGCCGATCGAGCCCGGGGTCAACGGGACGGATGGCATCCGCTTCTTCGCGACGCCGTTCGCCGGCGAAGGTTCGTCGCAAGCCGTCGTCAGCACCGAAGACAACGGTCAGATCGTCCCGATCCAGGCAACCATCGACTACGGCGAATCCGCGCCGCCCCTGGCGGCGCCGCAGAACACGGTGCCGCCGGCGATCTCCGGCACGCCCAGCGCCGGTCAGACGCTCAGCTGCGACCCGGGGTCATGGAGCGGCAACCCAAGCCTCACCTACACCTGGACGCAGACGACGTCTCACCTGGTGCCCGGTGCCCACCCTCCGCGGGCGGTCTCGAACACGGTCCAGGTCGGCACCGGTCAGACCTACGTCGTCCCGGACCTCGAACCGCTCACGGTCACCATCAGGTGCACCGTCACCGCGACCAACTCGGCCGGCTCGGCCGCCGCCACCACACCCGGCCTGCCGAACGCAGCGGTCAGACCGGAGCTGGCGCCGAGCTTCAGCCGCAGCTTCCATACCCTGCGCAATCAGCCCCACCTCACTCCCAACGTCGGATTCGGCGCCACCCAGTTCTGCCAGACGGGGGTCTGGCTGCATTACCCGAAGACCTTCCACTTCAGCTGGTACAAGCTCGCGGCGGCACGCACCGTCCGCGCCGGCCAGACGCGCGAGGTGCTGCTCCCCGGCCACCAGCAGACGCTGAAGATCAATGGCCGGGAGGAGCTGCAGAGGATCTTTTGCAGGGTCACCGCGATCAACGAAGCGGGGCGCACCTCGGCGGACAGCAACGTCGTCTTCGTTCCCCAGAACGCGCCCAAGCCCAGCGGCCCTCCCCGGATCGAGGTCGACGACCCCACTCCGGTCCGCGTCGACCCCAGCACCAGTCCGTCGAATCCGCTCCAGGAGGGTGCCGACAAGAAGTTCGCCTTCAAGTGCCTGGCGCCGCGCTACGACCGCCACGCCCCCCTCAGCTTCCAGTGGCAGGTTTCCCTGTACGGCTGGCCCTCGGTCCCGGGCATACCGTCCTCAGGGGCCTTCAACCCAGAAGTGACCCTCGGCGGCCAGACCCTCGAAATCAGCCCGGTGATCCCGCCGCACCAGGACGCAAACGGCCTCGAGCCCGGACGCGCCCTTCTGCTCAACGGCGGCACGCCCTATAGCGGGACCGGCGGAAACGGCAACGTCGCGATCCGCTGCCTGGTCACCGCGACCCTGGCCCATGCCAGCTCGGTCGTCGCGTCGGGCGTGACATACGTCCTCGCCGTGAGCGGCTGATACGAGTCGGATGGTCGGGACGTTGCCCGCGCGGAGAGCTGAGGAATCGGCTCAGCGAACCGGCAGCGAGGATCGGTATTCGCTGTAGGGAACCTGGCCGCTGGGGCTCGCGGCGATCGCCAGGGCCACGTTCGCCGGGATCGGCGTCCAGTGGGCGGGCATCTTCGCGGCCAGCTTCGGGTTCAGCGTGTAGATCAACGCGAAGTTGACGATCCACAGCGGTGGCGCCATCGACATCCCCACCACCTGGAAGCGGTTCGGAACCAGCTGGGCTTCGCCGGACTGCTGTTGGGCTCTGTTCCCCCAGACGGCCTCGACGGTGTAGGCCGAGCGATACAGCGCGCGGAGTGCCGCCCGGGCCCCGTTGTTCCTGCACCACGTGGCCATGTACCCACCGGGTTCGATCACGGAATTCACCTGCCGGGTCGGAGCGTCCTTGTTCGCCGGGCTCTCCAGCATCCCATCGGTGCTGACCATCAACCCGTAGCTGCCCAGGACCACAGGCGTGACCTTGCCGTCGACCTTCGTGTAGAGCGGCGTGCCGACCGTGTTCGTGAGGATGCGGACGCTCTTGTCCACCAGTTCGGCAGGCGCCCGTTCGCCGCCCACTCCCTTGCCGCTGACGAACAGCGCGTATTGCTTGGTGGTGAAGACCTCGGCCTTGTCCAGGCCAATCGCGCGGGCGATCCGGTCCGCGGCCCCGGCACCCAGCGGCCGGTTGACCTCCCCCCGGGCGGTGGCCACAGTGGGCGCGAATCGCTCGTACCTCGGCGACCCGGCGTAGGGCTCTTCGAAGCCGCTCCCCGAGCCAGCTGCCCGCGCATCCGCCCGGGACGCTCCGAGCAACAACGCGAAAAGGGTCAGCGCGGCGACCGCTAGCGCCAGCGCGCGCCGCCCGACGGCACACGCTCGTTCACCCTCAGCGATCAAGTCCCCCATCGTCTTCGGCATCTCGGAGCGAACGATCCTAATCCACACCCATAGATGGTCGCGAAGGAGACCCGGTACCCGCCCTCTTCGAAGACCAGTGGTTTCACCGATGCGATGCGGCGGTGGTGCCGTCAACCTCGAGCGATGCTCCGTCCCGCCGCGCTCGCCCTCCTCGCCGTCGTCGGTGCCAGTCTCCTGGCGGGGGCGCCGGCGCAGGCCACCGTCAGCAACCGGATCGTCTGGGACGTCGACATGGTCGGCAAGGTGACGACGAAGTGGACCTTCTCCGGGAAAAATCCGGAAAGCTGCTCCGACTACCTCGGGCGCCCGGCCTACGAAGCGGATGGCAGCGGCTCGCGAACCCTCACGGTCACGACGACTGGGAAGCACCGGCTCCTGGCGGAAACGTATCGCCTCGGCCGCAAGTTGCGGTTCTCTTCGTTCGCGACGGGCGGCTGGCTGATCCCGGCCACCCTGTCCAAGGCCGGCACCGCCTCGACGCGAGTCTCCGGGCCCTGTGCCGCGGCCCCCGGCGACCCCGAGCCGCTGCCGGAATTCTCCGACGCGAGCGGGTGCGGCACGACCAAGGGCACGACCAGTCCCAGTCTCACCTGGACGCCGGGCGAGCTCGTCGTCGACCTCGGAACCGGCCCGCCGGAACCGCTCAAGTGGACCACCCGGTGCCCGGACGTCTTCGACCCGAAGCTCGAAGCCTTGACCGAAGCGACCTGCAAGCCGAAGGGCCTGGGCGCGATCTACCTCAGCGCTCTGAAGTTCATGGTGCCCAAGCCGAAGAAGTTCACGGTCGAAAGCGAGAAGCGCTTCCTCTGTCCGATCCCGATCACCAGCTCGACCTGGCGCTACGGGAGCGCCTCGCTGACGATCGACGTCTCCACCAGTTACAGGGTGACGTTCACGCCCGAGAAGCGGTAGACGCTCGCCGATAGCG
>JAFDWC010000180.1 GCA_018268655.1 Actinomycetota bacterium | reverse complement strand
CCCTCCAACGACACCGAATCGCCACCCCCCTTGGCTTGAAGCTGACAAGGGACGAAGGTCCGTCGTAGTTCGGCGAAGCGCGGGCGCGCTACGGTGCAGTTGTCCCCGGATAGCGGGGACAACGCACCCCGAGTCGTTGACCAGCTTCGTCCCGTGTCAGCTTTGGAGAACGGGCTCGCTCCCGTCCCTCGTCAGCTTCAGGAGAGATGGGGTGGCCCGAACCCTGGGGCGCACGCGCTTCGTCAGGGAGGGATGGGGTGCCCCTTCCGAAAACACTCGAGCGGAGCCGAAGGCGGAGCGTTTTCGGAAGGGGCACGCCGTCGCTCCCGGCCGCAAAACCCTGGTCCCGAGGAAAAAGGACCCCCGCCGGACCCCGCCAACCTCAAGCCACGATCGTCAACGCGCCCGGCTCAACCCGCAACGACACATGCGTCCTGTCCCCGATGTAGTCGCCGTCCACCTGCAGCGGGAATGGCCGCAGTGCCCCTTCCTTGTCCTTCGAGACCGAGGTCACGGTTGCCTCGTGGACGTCGTCGAAATGGGCGATCTGGCGGTGCGCGGCGGCTGATTTCTTCTCGCTGAGCAGGCGGGCGATCAGGCCCGGCATGTCGCGCTGGGCGGCGCGCTTCAGCACCGCCATCGAGAGGGTGCCGTCGTCGATCGCGATTCCCTCGGCGACCCGCACCGGGCGGTTGGCGAAGTAGGTGAGGGGATCTGAGTTCTGGGCGATCGCGGTGATGCCCTCGATCGGCTCGCCGGCGTCGTTCTCGACCCGCATCCGCACGGCCCGGGCCAGGTACTTGCGGTAGAAGCCCGAGATCCCGGCCCAGCTGTAGTAGTAGGGCCCGACTTTCGCCTTCAGCTTCGGGTTTTCGTCGACCCGCCGCACCACCGTCGCGTCGAGCCCGGCGCCGCAGGCGAAGACGAAGCGGCGCCCGTCGACGTTGCCGAGGTCGATCCTGCGCGGCTGCCAGTCGTCCAGCAGCGAGAGCAGATGCTCGGTGGCGTCGACGACGTCATTGGGGATGCCGAGGGTCCGGGCGACGACGTTGGTCGAGCCGCCGGGCAGGATCGCCACCGGCAGGTCGGTGCCGGCGAGCCCGTTGGCGACCTCGTTCAGGGTCCCGTCGCCACCGAAGGCAGCCACCACGTCGTAGCCGCCGTCGCGTGCCTCGCGCCCGATCTCGGTCGCATGGTTCTGCGACTCGGTCGCCACCGCCTCGACGTCGAACCGCCCCTGCAGGGCGTAGACGACCAGGTTCCGAAGCCGGTCGGAGACCGTCGTCGCGTAGGGGTTGACGATGATCAGCATCCGCTTCTTGGCGGATTTCCGGAGGCGGCGAGACCGGAGGGGCGGCGACACGATTTGCAGCGTATTCAAGTGCGGCGCCAGCGGGCGCAGGCACCATGCGTCCGCTCGAGTTGCGCGCACCGCCGCCAGCTGAGAGGCTGCCCGCCGGTCGCCGCGCCGGCCATCGTCCAACCGTCGCAGAGGGGGGAGCCGTGAAAGCAGCACTGGGGAAGCTGACGTACGCCAACGTGGTCGCGACCATCGCCCTCTTCGTCGCCCTCGGCGGGGCCAGCTACGCGGCGACGCAGCTGCCGAAGAACAGCGTCGGAGCCAAGCAGCTGAAGACGGGCGCGGTGACGCCGCCGAAGCTGAGCAAGAAGGCGAAGGCGGCCTTGGCCGGCGCCCGCGGTGCCCAGGGCGCCCCCGGCGCCATCGGTCCGCAGGGCCCCGAAGGCCAGCGCGGGCCGCAGGGCCCCGGCGCGGTGACGGTCGACCAGCACGTGCCGACCAATTTCTCCCGCCAGCTGGTGCTCGGCGGGGTCGAAGTGATGACCATCTGCCAGTCCGGCTTGGTGCCGCAGATCACGCTGCGCGGCCCCGGAGGAGGAGAAGTCGAAGGCTTCGGGACGGAGAACTCCTACTTCTCGGGCACGGGGATCTTCCCCGTGGACTTCCGCAGCGAAACGACCAGCTTCAACGGCAACGGCCCCGGGTCCACGAAGACGATCGACATCGACCTGGTCGCCCGCAACCCCGCCGTGTCGAAAGCGTTCACCCGCTTCGACCTCCACCTCGAATATCCGACCTGTCAGCTGGTCGGCACCTACACGCCATCGACGCTCGGTTGAGGCACCCGGCTCAGGCGATCGCTTCGAAGCGGATCACGCTGCCGTCGTCGGCTTCGCTGACCCGGCCCTCGTTGACCAGGATATCGGTGTGGCCGATCACCTCCGAGAGGGTGAGGTAGGCCTGGGTGACCGCGACGTTGCCCCAGATCGCCTGGGCCAGCTCGTAGCCGGTGCGGGATCGCTCGCCGATCAGCCGGTGGATCTTCTCCTTGCGGCGCTCGGTCGAGGCGAAGCGGGAATCGATCAGGGCGACGTGGTCGGTGATCGGCTCGCCGTGGCCGCCGAAGACGATCTCGGCCGGCATCGCCTGGGTCTTGCGCAGGCTCTCGAGGTAGGTGACCAAGGTCTGGACCCGGCGCTTGCTGCCGTCGAGCGGGAGCGTGATCAGCGGGTTCGAGGAGACGTTGGAGAGCAGGTGGTCGCCGGCGAAAAGCAGCCTGCGCTCCTCGTCCCAGAAGATCGTGTCGGAGGGGGAGTGTCCGGGCCGGTGCAGCGCCTGCAGCCTGCGAGATCCGAGCTCGATCGTCTCGCCGTCCTCCAGCGGGCGGGTGACGTTGACCGCCGAGCCCCAGCCGTGGAAGCTCGAGGAGACGCTTTTCAGCGCCACCGCGACTTCCTCCGGGATGCCGTTGCGGAGCATCACCGAGACCGCGTATTCGTCCTCGGCCACGGCTTCCTCGTCGAAGTTGGACAGGCGGCGGGCGGCGGCGCCGATCGCCGCCACCTCGGCCCCGGAGTGCTCGACCGCGATCTCGACCAGGCCGATGTGGTCGAGGTGCTGGTGGGTGACGAGGATCAGCTCCAGGTCCTCGATCGCGTGGCCGTGCTGGCCGAGCTGGGCGTTCAGCTCGTCGAGCGCCTTGCCCGAGTTGGGGCCGACGTCGATCAGGGTCAGCGGGTCGTCCTCGATCAGGTAGGCGTTGACCCGGCCGACCGCGAACGGCGTCGGGATGCGGAGGCAGTGGATGCCGGCCAGCGCGGCCTGCTCGAGCGCCGCCTCGGGGGTCATCTCCTGGCTGCTCACCGGGCGGTCGCCTTCACGAGCGGATCAGCTCCAGGACCTCGTCGCGCCTGCGCTCCATGTCCTCGCGCGAGACCAGCGACTCGAGGTTGAGCCGCAGCAGCGGCTCGGTGTTCGAGGGCCGCACGTTGAAGTGCCACTCGTCGTAGTCGACGGAGACGCCGTCGAGTTCGGTGATCCTGCCGTCGCCGTAGCGCTCGCGGATCAGCTGCAGCTTCGCCGCCTGGTCGTCGACCTCGGAGTTGATCTCGCCGGAGATGAAGTACCTGGCGCGGAACTCGTCCATCAACTCGGCCAGGGTGCTGCCCTCGCGCGAGAGCAGCTCGAGCATCAGCAACGCCGGGATCGTCCCCGAGTCGGCGTTCCAGAAGTCGCGGAAGTAGTAGTGGCCGGAGACCTCGCCGCCGAAGGCGGCGCCCTCCTCGCGCATCCGCGCCTTGAAGAAGGCATGGCCGACGCGAGAGAGGCCAGGCCGGCCGCCCTCGGCCAGGATCGTGTCCGGGACCGCCCGGCTCGAGCGAGGGTCGTAGAGGATCGTCGTCCCCGACGGGTTCTTGCCGAGGGCGGAGCGGGCGAGAAGGGCGCAGATGAAGTCGCCGTCGCAGAAGCTGCCGCTGGCGTCGATGAAGAAGCAGCGGTCGGCATCGCCGTCCCAGGCGATCCCGAGGTCGGCGCCGCTCGCCCGCACCCGCTCCATGATCAGCTGCCGGTTCGCCTCCAGAAGGGGGTTCGGCTCGTGGTCGGGAAACTCGCCGTCGGGGACGAAGTACATCTCCTCGAGCTCGAGCGGCAGCCGCTCGAGGATCGGCCCGACCATCGGCCCCGCCATCCCGTTGCCGCCATCGACCACCACCCTCATCGGCCGCACCGTTGACGGATCGATGAATGACAGCGCGTGGGCCCGGTATTCGTCCCAGACGTCGACCTCTTCGAGGGAGCCGCCGCCCGGCGCCGCTCCCAACCCCGCCTCGATCTCAGCCTTGACGTCGCCGATCCCGGCGTCGCCGGAGAGGGGGAGGGCGCCCTCGCGGACGAGCTTGACCCCGGTGTAGGCCTTGGGGTTGTGGGAGGCCGTGCACATCGCGCCGCCGTCGAGCTCGCGTGAGCCGACCAGGTGGTAGAGCATCTCGGTCGCGACCATGCCGGCGTCGAGCACGGTCGCGCCCTCGAAGATCATCCCGTCGCGCAGCTCCGCCGCCATCTCCGGCGCGGTCAGGCGCATGTCGCGGCCGAGGCCGACCCGCAGCTCGCCGGCCGGCTTGCCACGCAGCCGCGCCAGCACCCGGACGAAGGCGCGGCCGATCGCGCTCGCGGTGGTCTCGTCCATCTCCTCCCCGTAGAGCCCGCGGATGTCATAGGCCTTGAAGATCCCCGGCGGCGCCAGGATGCTCTGCTCGCTCAAAACGCCCCTTTCAACGCCTCGTAGCTCTGCTCGATCGATTGCGGCATCACTTTCGTGTCGGCGATCACCGGCATGAAGTTGGTGTCGCCGCCCCAGCGCGGGACGACGTGCATGTGGATGTGGTGCTCGACGCCGGCCCCGGCGACCCGGCCCTGGTTGAAGCCGACGTTGTAGCCGTGCGGGTCGTAGACCTGCTCGAGCCGGTCCATCGCCCGTTGGGCCAGGGCCATCATCTCCGCCAACGTCTCCGAGCCGATCTCCTGCAGGCGTCCTATGTGCGAGTAGGGGGCGACCATCAGGTGCCCGTTCGTATACGGGAAGAGGTTGAGGATGACGAAGCTGCGCTCGCCCCGGTGGACGATCAGGTTCGCGGCGTCGTCGTCCTGCGCCGGCTTGGCGCAGAAGATGCACTCCTCCTCGATGTCCTTCGACGCGTCCTTCACGTAGGCGAGGCGCCAGGGCGCCCAGATTCGGAAGTTGGCCACAGGGGGTCATCCTATGTAAGGGCTTGGGGTGGGGCGAGGGACGGCGCGGGACGGGGTGTTCGCGGCGGTTGGCGAGGCCGGCGCTCGGGGGTCCCTCCCCGGACGGAAACGACAGCCTTCGGCTGGTTTCCTGAGTGTCCGGGGAGGGACCCCCGATCCCCGCCTACGGATC
>JAFDWC010000017.1 GCA_018268655.1 Actinomycetota bacterium | reverse complement strand
GGAAACCAGCCGAAGGCTGTCGTTTCCGTCCGGGGAGGGACCCCCGAGCGCCGCCCTCGAATCCGCATCGAAGGCGGTTCGTCCCCCGCTCAACCCCTAGAACGGCAACCGCAATGACCCATCGTCCGCCAATCCGAACCCCGGGTTATGCGCGACCTCCCAGACATGACCGTCGGGATCGGTGAAATACGCGGCGTAGCCGCCGTAGAAGGTCTCGGCCGGAGGCTTGGTGACCCGGGCGCCGGCCGCCGCGGCGGCGGTGACGACCTCGTCGACCTCCGCCCGGGAGCGGACGTTGTGGGCGAGGGCGACGCCGCCGAAGCCGTCGGCCCCGGCGTCTTCGAGACCGCCGTCGGCGGCGAGCTTCTCGCGGCCCCAGAGGACGAAGCCGAGCCCGCCGGCCTGGAAGAAGACCGTCTCTTCGACCTCCTTGCCTTCCCAGCCGAGCGCTTCGTAGAAGCTGCGGGCGGCGCCGAGGTCGGCGACGCCGAGGGTGATCAGGCTGACTCGCTGCTCCACTGGCGCGGAGCGTAGCCGCCCTCGCGGCGCCGCTGCCACTGCTCGACCCGGATCGCCCAGCGCTCGTGGTCGCGCCACTCGCCGCCGATCTTCAGGTAGCGCTCCGAGTACCCCTCGCGGACGAAGCCGGCGCGGCGCGCCAGGGCCAGCGAGGGCTCGTTGCCGGGCTGGATGTTGGCCTCCACCCGGTGCAGGCGAAGGTCCTCGAAGACGTACCGGAGCAGCAGCTGCATCCCTTCGCTCATGTAGCCCTGGCCGGAGAGCCCGGCGACCCCGCCGTAGCCGACGAAGGCGCTCTGCAGCGGGCCGCGGATGATCTGGCTGATGTCGAAGTAGCCGGCGATCGCGGTGTCGGCGCGCCGCCGCACCAGCAGGAACTCGAAGCTGTCGCCGCGGGCCCTGGCCAGCACCGCGTCGAAGGCGTCCTCGTCGACCGGGGGCGAGATCCAGGGCCGGTGGAGGTCGGCGCTGGCCCGCATCGCGGCGACGAAGTCGGACCGGTCGCGGCGTGAGGCCGGCTGCAGCACCACCCTGTCCCAATTGCTCTCCATCGCTCCCAACCTATCGCTGAGACGCAGTATCTAGGGTGGGCGCGGTGACGAGGACCGCTCCCCGCCCAACCCCGCCGCCACCGGCCGGCCCGCCACCGGCCGGCCGCGCCCTGGTGCCGGTGCTGGTCGGGGTGACGCTCGTCGTCTCGATCATCAGCAGCCTCGGCGCCCCGCTGCTGCCGGCCGTCGCCTCGGCGCTCTCGGTCTCGCTCTCGAGCGCCCAGTGGTCGCTGACCGCGGCGCTCCTCGCCGGCGCCGTCGCCGCCCCGGTCCTCGGCCGGCTCGGCGACGGCCCGCACCGGCGCGGGGCGATCATCGTCACCCTCCTTGTCGTCACCGTCGGCGGCATCGTCGCCGGCGCCGCCGAGACGCTGCCGCTGCTGATCGTCGGCCGCGTCCTCCAGGGCATCGGCCTCGGGCTGGCGCCGATCGCGATGGCGGCCGCCCGCGACCACCTGCCGGCGGAGCGGGCCGCCGGCGTGATCGGCCTGCTCTCGGTCAGCGCCGCGGCCGGGGTCGGCGCCGGCTACCCGATCAGCGGCCTCGTCGCCGAGCGCTTCGACGTCCACGTCGCCTTCTTCTTTGGCGCGGTCCTCAGCGCCGGCGCCGTCGTCGCCTGCCTGCTAGTGCTCCCCGGCAGCCGGGCGACGAGCACGGCGCCGCTCGACGTCCCCGGGGCGGCGCTCGGCGGCCTCGGCGTGGTCGCCCTGCTGATCGGCGTTGGCGAGGGGGCGGAGTGGGGGTGGCTCTCGCCGGCGGTGCTCGGCTGCTTCGCGCTCGCCGCCGTCGTGCTGGCGGCATGGGTGCGGCTGCAGCTGCGGCGGCAGTCGCCGCTGGTCGACCTGCGGCAGCTGCGCCACCGGGCCGTGCTCGGCGCCGACCTCGCGGCGGTGCTGCTCGGGATCGCGCTCTACATGTTCCTGACCGTCGTCACCGAGTTCGTCCAGACCCCGTCGCGGGTCGGCTTCGGGTTCGACGCCTCGACCCTCGTCGCCGGCCTCTGCCTGGTCCCGTTCTCCCTCGTCAGCCTGGCCGCGAGCAGGCTGGTGGGACCGCTGGCGCGGCGGATCGGGACCGCCGCGGTGATGGCGATCGGCTCGCTTGCGATCGCCGTGGCCGGTGCCTTCTTCGCGCTCGACCACGGCGCTCTCTGGGAGGCCTTCGCGGCGATGGGGGTGCTCGGCGTCGGCTTCGGCTTCACCTTCGCCGCGATCCCGGGCCTGATCGCCCGCTCGGTCCCGGCCGGCGAGGTCGGCAGCGCGATGGGCTTCTACCAGGTGGTCCGCTCGATCGGGTTCTCGGTCGGGAGCGCCCTCGTCGCCTCGGTCCTGGCCGCCTTCGAGACCGGCGGCGCCCCCTTCCCGGGCGTCGGCGGCTACACCCTGGGGCTCTGGATCGCGGCCGCGATCTGCATCCTCGCGGCGCTGGTGGCGCTGGTCTTCTCGCCCCGCGGCCGCGACCGGCCGACCCCCGAGGACGAGCGCCGGGCCCGCGACGACGCCGAGCTCGCCAGCGCCGGCCTCGCCGAGGGGTAGCGGCGGGGCGGAGGCGCGGCGTGGCCGCAATGTGAGAGGAGCGTTAAAGATGTCGCGATGGGCACGGCCGAATTCGCCGAGGTAGCGCCGAGCGCCGAGCCGGGTCCGGCGACCCAGGCCACCGACTTCCGCTTCCCGCACTGGCTGGCGGTGCGGCGGACGGCGATCGCCCTCTACTTCGTGGCGCTGGTGGTCTGGAGCGCCCACTACGGGATCCCGGTCCAGCGCGAGCTGGTGATCCTCTGGACCTGCGGCGCCCTCGCCTGCGCCTCGATCGGGCGCCACCCCTGGCAGATCGTCCAGCTCGTCCTCGACTGGCTGCCGATCGTCGTCGTCCTCTTCGCCTACGACTTCACCCGCGGCGCCGCCGACTCGCTCGGCATCGGCACCCACTACCTGCCGATGATCGACTTCGACAAATGGGCCTTCGCCGGCGAGACGCCGACCGAATGGCTGCAGGCCCACCTCTACGACCCGCGGGCGGTGACCGCCTGGAACGTCGGCTTCACCCTCGTCTACACCTCCTACTTCATCACCCCCTTCGCCCTCGCCGGCTGGCTCTGGGTCCGCGACCGGCTCGCCTTCCTGCGCTTCCGCCGCCGCCTCGTCAGCCTCGCCCTCGCCGGCCTCGCCACCTACATCGCCTTCCCCGCGGCGCCGCCCTGGCTGGCCTCCGAAATGGGCCTGCTGGGCCCGGTCGTACGGACTACCAGCACCGGCTGGGAGATCATCGGCGTCGGCACCGCCTCGCTCTTCTCCGAGGGCCAGGCCGCCGTCAACCTGGTCGCCGCCGTCCCCTCGCTCCATGCCGGCTTCACGATGCTGGTGGCGCTGACGATCTGGCCGCGGGTGCGCCGGCGCTGGCTGCGGCCCCTGCTGCTCCTCTACCCGCTGGCGATGGGCCTGACCCTGCTCGCCTGCGGCGAGCACTACTTCTTCGACGTCGTCCTCGGCTGGCTCTACGCGGCGGCGGTCATGGTTGCGTGGTCGGCCTGGGAACGGCGGCGGGGCGCGCCGGGCGCCTGATCCATCCGGGCCTGGCCGGGGAGCCGATCATCTAGCCTGCGACGGATGAGCGTGGCGGCCCCGGTCAACCTCTACTCGGACACCCAGAGCCTGCCCTCGGCGGCGATGCGCGAGGCGATGGCGGCGGCCGAGGTCGGCGACGAGCAGCGTGGCCTCGACCCGACGGTCAACGCCCTGCAGGACCGGGTCGCGGCCCTGCTCGGGCAGGAGGCGGCGCTGTTCCTGCCCTCGGGGACGATGTGCAACCAGATCGCGCTGCGGCTCCACACCCGACCGCTCGGCGACGAGGTCTACCTGCACCGCGGCTCGCACCCGGTGATCGCCGAGGCCGGCGGCGCCGCGGCGCTGGCGGGGGCGCAGCTGTGCGGGCTCGACGGAGCGGGAGGGATGTTCGACGCGGCTAGCCTCGAGGCGGCGCTGCGCGACCCCGGCGACCGCCACCAGCCGCGCTCGCGCCTCGTTTGCGTCGAGCAGACGACGAACCTGGGCGGCGGCCGGGTCTGGCCCCTGGCGGAGATCGAGGCGGTGCTGGCGGTGGCGCGGCGCCATGGCCTGCGCTCCCACCTCGACGGCGCCCGGCTGCTCAACGCCGTGGTCGCCTCCGGGGTCGGCGCCGCCGCCTACGCGAGCGGTTTCGACACCGCCTGGATCGACTTCTCGAAGGGCCTCGGCGCCCCGGTCGGCGCCTGCCTGGCCGGGTCCCGCGAGAGGATCGAGGAGGCCTGGCGCTACAAGCAGATGTACGGCGGCGCGATGCGGCAGGCGGGGATCGTCGCCGCCGGCGCCCTCTTCGCCCTCGAGCACAACGTCGAGCGCCTGGCCGAGGACCACGCCAACGCCCGTGCCCTCGCCGACGGGCTGGCGGCGATCCCCGGGGTCGAGATCGACCCGGCCACGGTCGAGACCAACATCGTCATCTTCGAGGTCCCCGACCCGACCGCCCTCCTCGCCGGCCTCGCCGCCCGCGGGATCGAGCTCAGCGCCTTCGGCGCCCGGGTCCGCGCCGTCACCCACCTCGACGTCGACGCCGCCGCGATCGACCGCACCCTCGCCGCGATCCGCGACCTGGTCTGAGCGGCGTCCGCTAAGCCGGCGCCGGCTCGCCGGCCCCTGGCAGTGGCAGCTCGGCGGTCTGGCCGAGCTCTTCGGCGAGGCGGGCGATCACGGCGTCGAGCTCGGGCGACTCGGGCTGCCAATCGGCGACCAGGCTTTCGAGGCCCTCGCAGCGGGCCGCGTGGACGCGCCCACGGGCGGCTGTACCCGCGGTGGTGAGCCGGCACTCCTCGCCGGGCTCGACCAGGCCCCGGCGGCGCAGCTCGGCGAGGGCGGCGTTGAGCCGGTCGCGATCGCCCTCACTCGCCGCCTCGAGCGCGGAGGTGGGGACGGCGCCGTGGCGGACGCGGCCGAGCAGCCAGACCTCGGCCGGGGTCAGCTCGACCTCGGCTCGGTCGATCACGCCTTCGAGGAAGCGACGGGTGCGCTCGCGACCGGCCAGGCGGCTGAGCTCGCGGGTGATCTCGGCGAGGGAGTCGGTCGACTGCGGCGGCGCGAAGGCGTCGGCGGTGTCGGGGTCGGAGATGGTCTGCCGCAGCGGCCGCTCCTCCAGGAGCCAGGAGAGGGCGAAGGCGACGGCGACGACCACGGCGGCGATCAGGAAGACGCTCGAGAGCGAGTCGGTGAAGGCGGAGATGTAGCGGTCGTGGACCGCCGCCGGCAGCCCCTTGATCTGTTCCGGGTTGACGGTGCCGCCGCTGAGCGCCGCCGCCCCGGGGGCGTTGCCGAGATTCGCCGCCAGCTCGCCGGCGAGGCGGTTGGCGAAGATCGCGCCGAGGATCGCGGTGCCGAGCGAGCCGCCGATCGAGCGGAACAGGGTCGCGGCGGAGGTGGCGACGCCGAGCTGGGAGTAGGGGACGGCGTTCTGGACGGCCAGCACCAGCACCTGCATGACGAAGCCGAGGCCGACTCCCAGCACCAGCATGTAGGCGGCGGCCTCGACGGTGCCGGTGCCCGGCTCCAGCCGCGAGAGCAGGAAGAGGCCGACGGCGGCGATCGCGGTGCCGAGGATCGGGAAGCGCTTGTAGCGGCCGCGCCGCGAGATCCACTGCCCCGAGCCGATCGAGGCGGCGAGCAGGCCCAGCATCAGCGGTACCAGCTGCAGCCCCGAGGCGGTCGGGCTCAGCCCCCTCACCACCTGCTGGAACAGCGGCAGGTAGGTGAGCGCCCCGAACAGGGCGAAGCCGACGACGAAGCCGATCGCCGAGGTGACGACGAAGACCGGGTTGCGGAACAGCTGCGGCGGCAGCACCGGCTCGCTCGCCCGCAGCTCGACCCAGACGAACAGCGCCAGCGCCAGCAAGGCGATCAGCCCGAGGCCGACGATCTGGGCCGAGCCCCAGGCGTAGGTGGTGCCGCCGAGCGTGGTCGCCAGCACCACCGAGGCGAGGCAGACGCCGAGCAGGACCGTCCCCGTGTAGTCGACCGAGCGGCGCTTGCGCTCGCCGGCGGCCGGCAGCGCCAGCGCCAGCACGACCAGCGCCAGCGCCCCCAGCGGCAGGTTGATGTAGAAGATCCAGCGCCAGCTGGCGTGGCTGGTGAAGAAGCCGCCGATCAGCGGCCCGAGCACGCTGGCGACCCCGAACACGGCCCCGAACAGGCCCATGTAGCGGCCCCGCTCGCGCGGCGAGACGACGTCGCCGACGGCGGCCTGGGCGCTGACCATCAGCCCGCCGCCGCCGAGCCCCTGCACCGCCCGGAAGGCGATCAGCTCGGTCATGCTCTGGGCCTGGCCGCAGAGGGCGGAGCCGATCAGGAAGATCACCAGCGCACCCTGCAGCACCACCTTGCGCCCGTAGAGGTCGCCGAGCTTGCCGTAGAGGGGGGTGACGACGGTGATCGCCAGCAGGTAGGAGGTGACGACCCAGGAGAGGTGGTTGAGGCCGCCGAGGTCGCCGACGATCGTCGGCAGCGCGGTCGAGACGATCGTCTGGTCGAGCGCCGCCAGCAGCATCGTCAGCATCAGCGCCCCGATCACGACGAGGACGCGGCGCCGCGGCTCCGCCGTGGCGGAGGCGGTTTCGGGCGGCGCGCTCACGGCGGCTCCCTACCCGAGGTGGAGGTCCGTGATCGCCGCGAAGGCTTCGTCGATCAGCGTCGTCAGGTCGAGCTTGCCGTCGGACAGGGCCCAGCGCTCGGTCGCCGCGTCGAGCGCCGCCAGGGCGGCGCCGACGACGGCCTCGACCCGCACGTCCTCGGGCTCGAGGCCGATGCGGCGCGCCAGCACCGGCCCGATCAGGCGCCGCCACTGGGACTGGCGCTCGAGCTGGTGGGCGCGCAACGAAGGCGTTTCGCGGGTCAGGTTGAGCCGTGCCAGCGAGCGCGCCGGGTTGCTGGCGTAGTTCGGGGTGGCGGCGTCGAACGCGCGCCGCAGCGCCTCCCAGGGGGCCTCCTGGGGCGGCCGCGCCTCCAGCGCCGCGGCGATTTCGGCGCCCATCGCCTCGAGCGCGACGAATACGGCCTCCTCCTTCGAGGAGAAATAGCGGAAGAAGCTGGCCCGCGAGATCCCCGTCGCCTCGGCCACCTCGTTGACGGTGACGTCCTCGAAGCCCCGCTCGGCGAAAACGCTCCAGGCCGTCTCGGCGATCTGCGCCCGCACGGTCTCGCGCGTAAGTGAGCGCAGATCGGGTAGGTCGCCCGGCGTGTCTCCGGTGTCTCCCGTTCCTCCGGTCGTCTCGCCCACGCGGCGATTCTACGCCGGTGGGGAGTGGTATATAGACTCGGTTCCGTTGGTGAGACTGAAGTTCACTGGGTGAAAGAGAAGGGGAGCTGGTGAAAAAAGACGGAAAAGAATTCTCGGTTACGGTCTGGTCAGCGGTCGCGCTGGGCGCGATCGGCATTGGCGTGATCGTCGCTTTTCTCGCCGGTTACTTCCTCGGCCATTTCACGGGACACGACAAGACCACCACCGTCAGCGCCGTGACCGCGCCCGCCGAATCGGGTGGCGAAGCCACGGAAGCGAGCTCCGAAGGCGGGATCGAACCCGCGCCGGCGTTCACCGCGGCTGAACTCGAAGCCGAACCAGGTGACGACTGGATCACCAACGGCGGCAGCATGAGCAACCACCGCTACTCGACCCTCGACGAAATCAACACCGAAAACGTCAAGGAACTCAAGGGCGACTTCCTGACCAAGATCGGCGCCAACGCGACCGCGGCCAAGTTCTCCGCCGAGGGCCAGGCGCTCGAGTACAAGGGGACGCTCTACATCACCGACGGCGCCGACGACGTCTACGCGATCGACGCCAGCAGCGGCAAGATCCTCTGGGAATACGAACCGAACCTGCCGCCCGAACCGCTCGGCAGCGTCGTCTGCTGTGGCTGGGACAACCGCGGCGTCGCGCTCGGCGACGGGATGGTCTTCGTCTCGCAGCTGAACGGGGAACAGGTCGCCCTCGACCAGATGACCGGCAAAGTCAAGTGGGCCACCCCGGTCGTGAAACCGGGCGAAGGCTACACGATCACTTCAGCCCCGCTGTACTACAACGGGCTCCTCTACGTCGGCGGTTCCGGCGGCGAGTACGGCATCCGCGGCCGCCTCACCGCGCTCGACGCCAATACCGGCAAGACCAAGTGGCGCTTCTACACGGTGCCGGGGCCCGGCGAATACGGGCACGAAACCTGGCCGCAGGGCAACGACGCCTGGAAACGCGGCGGCGCCGGCATCTGGAACACGCCGACCGTCGACCCGAAGCTGAACATGCTCTATTTCTCGACCTCCAACGCCGCTCCCTGGGTCGGCGCGGGTCGCCCGGGCGACAACCTCTTCACCGCTTCGATCGTCGCTCTGAACGCTGAAACCGGCGAATACAAGTGGCACTACCAGCAGGTCCACCACGACATCTGGGACCTCGATTCGCCGAGCCCGACGGTCCTCGTCGAAGGCGAAATGGAAGGCAAGGAGCGCGAAGGCGTGGCGCAGCCGTCGAAGACCGGCTTCCTCTACATCCTCGACCGCAAGACCGGCGAACCGATCTTCCCGATCGAAGAAAAACCGGTGCCGCAGGACCACTCCGAAGCGACCGCGGCCAAGCAGCCCTACCCGACGCTGCCGCCGTTCAGCCCGCAGACGCCGACGCCGCAGATGATGAAGGAAACGGAAGCCAGCGTCAGCGAAAAGCCGGCCCCGAAGCTGAAGGCCGCGCCGCTGTTCACGCCATGGAGCCACAACCCCAAGGTGATCAACGTCTCCTCGCCGAACGCGACCGGCGGCGACAACTGGCCGCCGTCGAGCTTCGACCCGGAAACCAACATGTACTTCGTCTGCTCGCAGAGCGGGACGATGGGTCTGATCGCCACCGGCAAGCCGCCCAAATACGTGCCCGGCGAAAACTACATCGGGTTCGAATCGGGCTTCGTCAGCAGCGGCTTCAACACGCCCGGCTTCCTCACCGCGTATGACCTCGGCACCGGCGAAATCGCCTGGCAGAAAAAGTTCCCCGACGCCTGCTACTCGGGCGCGGTGACGACTGCCGGCGGGCTCGTCTTCGTCGGCCGCAACAACGGCGACGTCGAGGCCTACAACAGCGAAAACGGCGAACTCCTCTGGAGCTTCCAGACGGGTGCCGGCGCCAACACCACGGTGACCCCGTTCGAAGACGAAGGCGAAGAGAAGATCGCGATCTACGCCGGTGGCAACTCGCTGGCCGCGACCCCGCACGGGGAAAACTTCTGGGTCTTCTCCCTCAAGGGCACGATGGAACCGGAGGCCGGGACCGAAGCCGAAGGCGAAGGCACGAAACACACCGGCGAGGAAAAGGAAGGGGAAGCGAAAGAAGAAGCGTCCCCAGAAGAAGAAGCCGCGCCTGAAGAAGAAGCCAAAGAAGGCGGCGAAGAAGCAGCCGCCGGCGGCGCCGGCAACGCCGAAGCCGGGAAATCCGTGTTCGCCGAAAACTGCTCGATCTGCCACGGCTCCGACGGTCACGGCGGCAACGGCGGCCCTGACCTGCTGACGATGCCGAAAGCCAAAACCGAAGCCGGTGCGATCGAACAGGTGACCGACGGCGGTGGCGGGATGCCTCCGTTCAAAGGCACTCTGAGCGAAGAAGAAATCAAGGACGTCGCCGCCTACGTCGCCAACGACATCGTCGGCGGCGGGTGAGACCAGGCAGTGGCGGGGCGAGCCCGCGATGAAGCGGCTCGCCCTCTTCGCATGCTTCTGCCTCGCGCTCGCCGCCCTGGCGGCGGGCTGCGGGGGCAGCGGCGGCTCGTCCTCTGGGGGCGGCGAATTCAGCGCCGAAGCGAACGCCGCCTGCACCACCGCGAACGCCAGGGTCGCTGCCCTGCCGCGGCCCGAAGGGGAAGCTCAGCTGCTCCCGTACGTCGAGAAGACCGAAGCGATCGTCGTCGGGCTCGAGCGTGAGGTGACCGCCCTCGGCGGTTCTGGAGACGCCATCAAGGCCTACCTCGCCGGCCTCGAAGAATCGGCTCAGGTCCTGAACAAGATGTCGAACGCCGCCCGCAGCCACAACCTCGGCGCCGTCGGCGAACTGGCGAGCCAGCTCGCCGAAATCGGCCTGGCCCGGCTCGCCAGTGCCGCCGGGCTCGGGGCCTGCGCGAAGGCCCCCGCGGTGCAGCCGTGAGCGGCCGCCGCCTCGCTCCGCTCGTCGTCCTGCTGGCACTGGCCGCCGGCGCGGTCGGGGTCGCCCGCGCGACCACCGGCAACACCGCCGGCTTCCCGCCACCGAAGCAGGTCGTCCCGGCCGAAATCGCCGATCCCTTCGAGGGCCGCTACGTGGTGACCGAAGTCGGCAGGGGCGCCAATGTCCGCAGCGGCGAGATGAAGATCGAACTCAGCGACAACGGCAAGGGCCCGGCCTTCCTGGTCGGCGGCCTCCAGCTCTACGAGTACGGCTCGGCCGGGCAGCTCGAAATCGGCCTCTTCTCGCTCTACCCCTTCAGCGCCGTCAGCGGCGGTGTCTCGGCGCCGCTGCTGAGCCAGGGCGTCCTCCAGACGACCCTGGGCCAGCTGAAGCTGCTCAGTCCGCGGGACGAAACCGGGCTGCGCGGCGAGCTCAGCCAGCACGGGTCGCCGCCGGCGCCGATCGTCTTCAAGCGGCTCGGCGAAAACCAGAGCGTCAACGGCAGCCCGCCGCCGGCGAAGCAGCTGAAGGAAACCGACGAAGAACCGGACGCGCCCGGCTGGGGCGCATCGGCGGCCGAATACGAAGGCGAATACGAACTGACCGACGCAGCGCCGGATCCGGCCAAGGAGGCGGCGATCCTGGCGCCGGTGATCGTCGTCGCCCAGGGCTTCGGCCCCGGTGGGGTGCCGGTCAGCGGCGGCACGATGACGGTCAGCGGCGGCGACTCGCCTAGTGCCGAACTGATCCTCGAAGCCGGCGGCGTGTCCAGCACCTACTTCCTCACCGACCTCGCCTGGCGCGGCGACCAGCGGGTGGCGAAGGTGCGCGGCGGCAGCTCCTCGGGGCCGGTCGTCGGCAGCTTCGAAGGGCGCCAATCAGGCGACGCCCTGAAGGGCACCCTGGAAGCCGAAGGCGTGCGCTACGACCTCAGCTTCGCCCACCGGGGCTGAGGTCGCGGGGCCGGCCAGCGTCTAGCCTGGCGGGATGCGGAAGCTCTTCACCGCCGCGGCCCTGCTGGCGCTGGCGGCGCTGAGCGGGTGCGGCGACGGCTCAGGCTCCAGCGGCACGGTCGGCTGGCCCGCCTGGGGCAACACCGCGCGCAACCAGCGCTTCGCCGCGCTCGGGCAGATCAACGCCGGCAACGTCGCCGACCTGGGGCTCGCCTGGACGCGGCCGGCGGGGGCCAACCAGTTCGCCTGGGAGACCTTCCCGATCGTCGTCGGGCGGACGATGTACTACGACACCGGCACCGATCAGGTCGTCGCCGTCGACGCGACCAGTGGGCGGGTGCGGTGGTCTTTCACGCCGCGGGTCGACTTCCTCGGCGGCGCGGTCGGTGCCTACGGCGGCGAACCGATCAGCCGCGGTGTCACCTACGGCGAGGGCAGGATCTACGAGACCACCGCCGACGACCGCCTGATCGCCCTCGACGCGCGCAGCGGCAAGCGGCTCTGGGCGGTCCGGGTCGCGGACCCGTCGGTCGGCTCGCTGAACTCACCGGGGACCTTCTGGGACGGCAAGATCGTCGTCGGCGGGCCGGCCGGGGCGGCGGGCCAGCGCGGATTCGTCGCCGCCTACAATGCCGCCGACGGCTCCTCGCTATGGCGGACGAAGATGGTGCCCCCGCGGGGGAGCGGCTGGCGGCGGGGCCCCGGGCAGGGCGGGGGGGACGTCTGGATGCCGCCGACGATCGACCCGGCGACCGGGACCGTCTACGTCGCCACCGGCAACCCGACCCCGGGCTTCAGCAACGCCGCCCGCCCGGGCTGCAACCGGATGGCCGACGCGGTCGTCGCGCTCGACGGCGGGTCCGGCAAGGTGGAGTGGAGCCGGACCCTGGTCTGCCAGGACTCCTGGGACTACGACACCGTGCAGGCGCCGCTGTTGCTGGGGCAAAGCGGCGGCGAGGATGGCGGTGCGGCCACGGTCGGGGCCGGCAGCAAGTCCGGCTTCTACGCGTTTCTCGAAGCCGCCAGCGGCCGGGTCACCGCCCGTTCTCCCTACCTGACCCGCTACTCGCGCCCGCACCTGGTGCCGACCCGCGCCGGCGTCGTCGTCTGCCCCGGGATCTACGGCGGGCTCGAGTACGGGCCGCCGGCCTACAGCCCGCGCGAAGGGCTGCTCTACGTGGCCGGGAACGAAATGTGCATGCGCTACCGGCTGGCGGCGGGCGCCGGCAAGGTCCCCGCAGGCGAAGCAGCGCTCGGCGGCACGGCGACCCAGGTCGGGCGGGCCAGCGGCGTCGTCGCCGCCATCGACCCCGAAACCGGCGCGGTCCGCTGGCGCCAGCCGCTGCCCTCGACCGCCAACGGCGGCCTCCTGGCGACCGCCAGCGGCCTCGTCTTCGTCGGCGAAGACTACGGCTGGCTGCGGGCCTTCGACGCCGCCAGCGGCCGGCCGCTGTGGCACTACCGCCTCGGCCTGCGGGTCGGCTCGGCCCCGATCGCCTACGAAGTCGACGGCGTCGAGTACCTCGCGATCGCCGCCGGTGGCTCCCTGGTCCGGACCCGCGGCGCCGCCCCCGACGCCCCCGCCAAGCTCTTCGTCTTCCGCCTCGGCGGGCGGGGATGAGACAGGGTCTAATGTGTACCGGGTCTTGGCCGTAGATCCCGCCGCCCCGGCGAGACCCGAAGGGCTCGAGCCGCTCGAGCCGGAGGAGTTCCAGCGTGTCGCAGCCGAGATCGAGGCGGCCGTCGGCCGGGTCGTCGTCGGACAGCGGGAGGCCGTCAGGGGCACCCTGATCTGCCTGCTGTGCGGCGGCCACGCGCTGCTCGAGGGTGTGCCCGGGCTCGGCAAGACGACGATGGCGCGGGCCCTCGCCGCCGCCCTCGACCTCGAGGCGAAGCGGATCCAGTTCACCCCGGACCTGATGCCCGCCGACATCACCGGCACCAACGTCCTCGTCCAGAGCGCCGGCGGCGCCGAGGCGCGGCTGCGCTTTGAACCGGGGCCGATCTTCGCCAACGTCGTGATCGCCGACGAGATCAACCGGGCCGCGCCACGGACCCAGAGCGCCCTGCTCGAGGCGATGCAGGAGCGGACCGTGACCAGCGCCAACGAGACCCGGCGCCTGCCCGACCCCTTCTTCGTCCTCGCCACCCAGAACCCGGTCGAGATGTACGGGACCTACCCGCTGCCGGAGGCCGAGCTCGACCGCTTCTTCCTCAAGCTCCAGTTCGACTACCCGCCCGCCGCCGAGCTGAGCGCCATGGTCGAGCGGACCACCTCGGAGGAGGCGGAGCCGGCGATCGCGGCGGTCGCCGACGCGGCCGCGGTCGCGCGGATGAGGGCGCTGGTCCGCGCCGTCCCGGCCGCCGAGCACGTGATCGACTACGCCAGCCGGCTCGTCCTCGCCCTGCAGCCGGGGCCCGGCGCCGCAGAGCGGGTGCGGCGCTTCGTCCGCCTCGGCCCGAGCCCGCGCGGCGCCCAGGCGCTGGCCCTGGCCGGGCGCGTGGCGGCGCTGATGGACGGTCGCTACAGCCTCGCCGTCGAGGACGTCCGCGCGGTCGCCCTGCCGGCGCTGCGGCACCGGCTGACGCTGACGATCGACGCCGAGCGCCAGGCGGTCGCCGCCGACGAGATCGTCGCCGAGGCGCTCGAGTCGCTGCCCCGCGAGGCATGACCCGCCAACGTTTGTATCCCTCTGGGTTACAAACGTTGGGGAGTGGCGGGGAGGAGCCGCTGCTCGACGCGGCGGCGATGCGCCAGCTCGAATCGCTCAGCCTGGCCGGGGTCGAGGCGGTCGTCTCCGGCTTCGGCGGCCAGCGGCCCGGCGCGGGCCGCTCGCGCGGGCTCGAGTTCGTCGACTACCGCCGCTACACCCCCGGCGACGACCTCCGCGGGATCGACTGGAACGTCTACGCGCGGCTGCGCGAGGTCGTCGTCAAGGCCTCGCCCTCGGAGGGCCATGTCGACCTGGCGCTGCTGCTCGACGGCAGCCGCTCGATGGCCAGCGGGACGCCGCCGAAGTTCCGCTACGCGCAGCAGCTGGGGGCGATGCTCGGAACCGTCGCCCTGCTCGGCGCCGACGTCGTCACCGTCCACCTGCTCGCCGACGGCGAGTCCTGGACCGCGGCGCGGCTGACCGCGCCGCACCTGGTCGGCGAGCTGGTCGAGGAGGTGGCGACCCTGCCCCGCGGCCGCCGCACCGACCTCACCGCCAGCCTCCGCGCCTACCGTCGCCAGAGCCCCGACGTCGACCTCGCGGTGCTGATCACCGACGGCTTCGCCGAGCCGGCCGACCTCGAGGCGGCGCTGCCCGAGCTGGCCGGCGGCGCCCACGCCTCGGCGCTCGTCCACCTTGTCGACTCGGCGGAGGCGGAGACCCCCCTCCGCGGCCCGGTCGAGCTCCGCGACATCGAGAGCGGCGAGCGCCTCGTCGTCGAGGTGACCCCAGCAACGCGCCGCGCCTACAACGAGCGCTTCGAGGCGGCAGCCGCCGACCTGCGGCGGCTGTGCGAGGCGAGTGGCGTGACCTATCTACGGGCGGCGACCGAGGTGCCGGCGTTGGACCTGTTGTTCGATGTGGCTCGTGGCGGCGAGCTCGTCACGGCCTAGACACAGGTTTGCGGGGGGAGGGACTCGGAGGACCCTCCTCTCTCGGCCTGTCGGCTCGGGAGCATTCGGGCTACGCCCCGGTCGAGCTCCCGGCCTCAGCCGCAAAACGTTCGGAGGGTCCCCCGACCCCCTCCCGCACAGAGTCAGCTTCAAGACAACAGGGGCAGGACCCCCAACCGGGAACGCCCGCAGCTTCTCTCGTTAGCTTCCGGACGTTGCGGGGGCGCAACCGGTTTCGCTCCACCCCGCAAGACCCTGATCCCTCGCCTCGTCCTGAGGCCAACTACGGGCTCTGCAGCAGCGACGATTCCGGCAGCGCCGGCCCAGTTTCCAGCCTCTTGCCACCCAGCTTCAGCGCCACCACCCGCGCCCCGACCGGGCCGAGTTCTTCGGAGGCGGTGAGGGCGGCGCCGCCGATCGTCGCCAGCACGTACTCGGTGCCGTCTACTTCGTAGATCACCGGCGCCGCGCCGAAGGCCAGCTTCAGGTTCCCCTGCCAGAGGTCCTTGCCGGTGGCGGCGTCGAAGGCGTAGAGGATCCCCTGCTGGTCGCCGGTGAAGACGAGGCCGCCGGCGCTGGCGGTGGCGCCGCCGTCCATCGGCGTCGGCATCTTGCGCTTCCACAGCACCTTGCCGTCGTTGACGGTGACCGCGGTGAAGGTGCCGGTCTTCGGCTGGTCGGTCGGGACGACGCGGTCGCCGCCGAACTGTTTCTCGCCGTTGTTCGTTTCGTAGGTCACTTTGAGGACCATGCAGAGGTTGATCCCGGAGACGTAGACGGCTTCGGTTTCGGGGCTGTAGGCGAGCGGCGAGTACTGCGAGCCGCCGACCGGGCCGGGGCACTCGAGCGTCCCCTTGGTCGTCGGCGGGGTGTGGGCGCGCTTGACGAACGGCACCGGCGGGAACAGGTCCTTGCCGGTTTCGGCGTCGAGCAGGAACAGCAGCCCGTTCTTGCCGGCCTCGGCCAGCGCCCGTTTCTTCTCGCCGTTGATTTCGACGTCGAAGAGGACCACCGGCGACTCGGCGTCGTAGTCCCAGAGATCGTGCGCCTGCTCCTGGTGGAACCACTTGAGCTTGCCGGTGTCGGCGTCGAGCGCGAGGATCGAGTCGGTGTAGAGGTTGCGGCCGGGCCGTTTGTCGCCGACGATCACCGGCGCCGGGTTGCCGGTGCCGGCGTAGATCGTCCCGGTCCGGGTGTCGACCGTCGGCGGCATGTAGATGGTGCCGCCACCGCCGCCCTTCGGCACCCACCCTTCGCCCTGCTTGGGCACCGTGTAGAACTGCCAGATCTTCTTACCGGTCTTCTGGTCGTAGGCGGAGAGGAAGCCGCGGACGCCGTCCTCGGAGCCGGAGACCCCGACGTAGACCTTGCCGTCGTAGGCGGTCGGCGCCATCGACTGGTAGGCGCCGGTCTTCGGGTCGGCGACGTAGGTCGACCACAGCTTCTCCCCGGTCTTGGCGCTGATCGCCTGCAGCTTGTCGTCGAAGGTGAGGAGGAAGAGCTTGCCGCCTTCGTGGGCGATCCCGCGGTTGACGCTGATCCCGTAGCCGCCGACCCCGGTCGACTGCGAGAAGTCGACTTCCGGGGTGTAGGTCCAGAGGGTCTTGCCGGTGACGCCGTCGAGCGCGATCACCTCGTCGGTCGAGGTGGTGACGTAGACGGTCTTGCCGATCACGGTCGGGAAGGCCTCGTTGAGGAACTGGTCGGGGCCGAGCCCGGTGCTCCAGGCTTCGCCGAGTTCGCCGACGTTCGAGGTGTCGATTTCGTCCTCGGTCGCGAAACGGGTGTTGTCGCGGTCGCGGCCGAAGTAGGGCCAGTCGGCGTAGTGCGGGAACGATTCGGAGTCGCTCGCGCTGGTCGAATCGCCGCCACCGCCGCCACCGCAGGCAACGAGGGCGACGGTGCCCAGCGCGCAGGCGAGGAACAGCAGGGCGATGCGGGCCTGTTTTCCGCTCACGGGGTCGGCGAGGTCGAGTAGCGGACGAACACGGCCCTGACCGTGCCGAGGCCGCCGGTCGAGAATGTCGCGCGGAGCCGCCCTGGGGCCGGCATGCGGGCGCCGAAGCTGCCGATCTTCGGGCCGACGAAGGCCCCGCCGTTGATCGTCGCGAACCGGCCCCGGGCGCGGTGGGCGAGTTCGGTCAGGTAGACGAGGTCGTTGTTGCCGCGCTTCGTCTTCAGCTTGAGGATGCCGGCGGGCTGGACCGAGCCGGGGAATTCTTCCTGCGGGAACATCGTCAGTTCGCCGCCGACCACGTGCAGCTTGCCGCCGCTGAGGATGCGGGCGTGGTAGCGGCCGATGAAGGTCGGGAAGCGCCCCCAGCCTTCCTTGCCGACGGCCAGCGCGACGGGTGCCAGCACCGAGGTGACGAGGGCGAGGACGAGGGCGGTGGCGGCCGCCAGGGCGAGGCGCTGGCGGCAGGGCGAGAGACTGAGGCTCATATTTGGGAGCCTATTGAACGAAACGATGGCCACCAGTTTGGACAGGCGTGAGCGGCGGCCCGGCCGTGGCCCGAAGCGGGATCAGCGGCGGCGACGTTGGCCGCTGGGCGCGGCCGCCCGCTGGCTGCTGGCCCCCGCGACCGACGTGGTCCGGTTCTCGGGCGCCGGGCGGGCGCGGGAATCGGCGCTCGAGCCGGGGAGTGAGGGCGCCCAGGAGCTCGCGGTAGGGCTGGAGCTGTGGCGGGCTCGGATCGAGCGGCGGCGCCGGCTGGCGGTGGCGCGGCGGGCGGGGATCGTGACCGCGATGGTCGGGGCGCCGGCGGCGGCGCTGGCGGCGCTCGGAGTGCTGCCAGCGGCGGTGGCGATCGGGATCGCGGTGGCGATGCTGGCACTGGCGCTTTGGGCCGGGCTGCGCCGGCGCCGGGGCCTCGCCGTCACCGCCCAGCTCCTGGACGAGCGGCTGCGGCTCTATGACCGCCTCGGGACGGCGCTCGAGATCGAGCGCCGCGGAGGCGCTCGCACCCCGCTCGAGCGGCGGGCGCACGGGGATGCTGTCGCCCTGCTGGCGGCGGGCGAGGGCGACTGGCGGCTCGACCCGGCGCCGGCGCCGGGCGAGTGGGGGGCGCTGGCGGCGCTGCTCGCGGTGGCGGCCGTACTGGTCGTGGTGGGTGGGGTCGGCGGTGGCGGGGCGGGTGGAGGCTCGGCCACGAGCCGCGGCGGCGCCGGCCCCGGCGGTACGGCTGGAGAAGCGGCGCCGGGCGGCAGCGGCAAGGCCGGCCAGCCCGGGGCACCGTCGGCGCCGCGGCGGGGCGGGGCCGGGCAGGCGCCGCAGCGGCAGGGCGCGGCGCCGGGGGCCGGTTTCAGGCAGCTGCCGCAGCCGCCGGCCGGGACGACTCCGCAGGGCACCCGCGCTGGCGCGACCGGGGCTTCCGGTCAGGGCAAGGGGGCCCGGGGCGGGCCCGCCGCCGACGGCAAGGGCGGCGTCGGGAAGGGCGGGGGCGAAGCTGAATCGCCGGGCTCCCGCTCGCACCCGACCCGGTCGGAGCAGGGCAACGGCACGACCCCGCACGGCGCCGCGGAGAACGGGGCCAGCCCGCCACCCGGCGGCGCTTCGCCGCCGCGGGGGGCGACGCCGGGCGACGGTGGCAAGCCGGGGACGCCGACCACCAGCACGCCGGGCCAAGGCGCGGCGAAGGGCGGTACCCCGACTGGAACTCCGACCGCGGGCGGCGGCGCCGGCAACCAGAAGCGCGGCCAGGCGGCGCCGGTCGCGGGCGAGGAAACGCGGAAGGTCCGCCTCCAGCCAGGCTACGCGCCCCAGGCCGCCGGCAGGGGCGGCGGTGGCAGCCGCTTTGGCAAGTCGCAGGGGGGAGGGGGCCGCGGCCGCGGCGGCGAGGTTGCCGGCGCCGGCGCCGGGACCGGCGAATTCGCCTTCGTGCCGGCGAGCGGCGGTGCTGTCGCCGGCCCAACCGCCCAGCTCCAGCAGAGCTACCGGGCGGCGCTGAGGTTCGTCGAACGCCTGCCGTGGTGAGCTCGCCGTGACCCTGCTCAGCGCCTGGGCCCTGGTCGGGCTCCTGCTCGCCCTGCCGCTCTTGGTCCTCCACCTCTGGCGGCGCCGGCCTCCCGCTCGCGAGGTCGCCAGCCTGCTCTCCTGGCGCAGCGTCGCCGGGCGGCCTGCCGGTGGGCGCAGCCGCTTCGCGCGGCCGCCGCTGCCGCTGCTCCTGGTCCTGCAGCTGCTCGTACTCGGGCTGCTCGTCTTCGCCCTGGCGAAGCCACAGGCGAGCGGCGGCGAGGGCCCGCCGCGGCGCGTCTACGTGGTCGACGAGTCGGCGTGGATGGCCGCTCGGGAAGGCGGTCGGACCCGGATCGCCGCGGCCCGCGACGCCCTCCGTCGACGGCTGGCGCAGCTGCCCACCGGCGAGGAGGTGGCGATCGTCACCGCCGGCCCCGAACCGGCGCTCCTCTTCAGCGGGCCGGCCCGGGACGGGGCCGCCACCCTGCCGCGGCTGCGGGCGAGCGCCGGGGCCGCCGACCTGGCGACCGGACTGAGGCTCGCCGCAACCCTCCGCGGCGCCTCCGGCCAGCCCGTGGTGCTGCTGCGCGCCCCCGAGGATCCGGCGCCGCCGGTCCGCGGCGGCCGCGGCCAGCTCGAACAGGCGGCGGTCGGTGCCCCGCTCGCGGGGGTGCTGCTGGAAGGCGCCGATGCCTCCTGTGGCCCCGGCGGCAGCGGAGCCTGCGAAGCCTTCGTCCGCGTCCGCAACGACGGCGGCGCGCCGCGGCGGGTCGCGCTGCGGATCGAGGCCGACGGCGCCGCGCGGACCAGGGCCGTCACCGTTCCCGCCCGCTCCTCCCGCGGGGTCACCGTCGCCGCCTCGCCCGGCGCGACCGTTCGCTTCACGCTCCCGGCCGGCGCCGCCCTGGCCGTCGGCGGCAAAGCCATCGCCGCGGTGCCGCCGCGGGGCGGCGAGCGGGTGACCCTGATCGGCGAACGCGACCAGGCGCTGCCGCTGGCCCGAGCGCTCGCGGCGGTCCCCGGGGTCGAGCTGCGGCTGCGGACGCCGGCCAGCTACCGGCCGAGCGACGCCCGCGGCAGCGACCTGCTCGTACTCGACGACTTCATGCCGAAAGGCGGCCTGCCGGCGGCGCCGGCGTTGCTCATGGTCGACCCGCCGCGGCTGCCGGGCGGCGCCGTCGACGGCGAGCTCGCGGACGCCCGGCTCAGCGGCGAAGCGCCTCGCGGCCCGCTGCTGGAAGGGGTCGACCTCAGCTCGCTGACGATCGGCGCCGGCGCCGCCCGGCGCCTGCTTCCCCCCGACTGGCTGACCGCGCTCGCCTGGAGCCCGGACGGGCCGCTGATCTCGGCCGGCAGCGACGGCGGCCAGCGGGTCGCCGTCATCTCCTTCCAGCCGGCGGAATCGAACCTGCCCCAGCTCGCCTCGTTCCCGCTGCTGGTCGCCAACGTCGTCGCCTGGTCGCGGGAACCGAAGCCGGTGGCGGTCGATCCTGGGCTCGCGCCGCGACCGGTCACCGAACCCGTTGACCTCGTTGCACCGGACCCCGATGGCGCCAGCCATACCGACCTCTGGCCGTGGGCGCTCGCGGCGGCGCTGCTGGTCCTCGCGGTCGCGATCGTCTACGAGTTGCGCCGCGGCGGTGGCGGCGCGGCGGGGCGGCGACTGGCGCTGGCGCTGCAGCTGGCGGCGCTGGCGCTGCTGGCTGCGGCCCTGGTCTTCCCGGCGCTGCACTCCGAGCCGCCGCCGACGACACTGCTGCTCGACGGCTCGCGCAGTACCGCCGGCTCCGGACCGACCCAGCGGCGGTGGGTCGAAGCGGTCCGGGAATGCGGCTCGAGCTGCGCCGCGATCGGTTTCGGCGGTCGCGGCACCGACCTCGAAGCGGCGCTCGACCTCGGCCTCGCGACGACCCCGGACGGCGGCCGCCTCGTGCTCCTCAGCGACGG
The DNA here is from genome assembly GCA_018268655.1 of Actinomycetota bacterium. GTDB lineage: Bacteria > Actinomycetota > Thermoleophilia > Solirubrobacterales > 70-9 > VAYN01. The sequence continues at coordinate 10,483 of JAFDWC010000017.1, read as the reverse complement.
CCTCCAGACCAGCGGCGAAGCCGCTGCCGTCGTTCCACGCGCCCGCGCTCGCGGGATTACCGTCGACGCGGTCCCGCTCGGCTCGCCCCGTCCCGATGCCACCGTCACCCGCCTCCGGGCCCCGGCGGCGCTCCACGCCGGCGACCCGCTCTCGCTCCAGTTCACCGTCGACAGCCGCCGCCCCGGCGCGGCGACGATCGCGCTGAGGCGCGACGGAACCAGGATCGGGGGCGAACGGGTGCGCCTGCGCCGCGGCGAGAACCCCTACCTGTTCTCGCTGCGGGCGCCGGACGTGGCGGGCTCCTACTCATATGAAGTGACTGTCTCGCTGGCCGGCGACACCGTTGCCGCCAACGACTCGCTGGCGACGACGGTGAGGATCGCCGCGCCGCCCTCGGTGCTGGTCGCGGGCGCGGCCGGGGCGCCGATCGCCGCGACCCTCGCCGCCGACGGAATGCGGGTGAAGACGGTCGCGCCGGGGGCGCTGCCGACGGGCGCCGGCGGCTACGCCGGGACCGACGCCGTCGTCCTCGAAGACATCCCCGCCGCAGCCCTTGGCGCTAACCGCGCCGCCGCCCTCGCGGCGGCGGTCCGCACCAAATCCACCGGCCTGCTCGCGCTCGGCGGCCCGCACAGCTTCTCGCTCGGTCGCTACTACCGCTCGCCGCTGCAGGCGGCGCTGCCGGTGCAGAGCCTCGAGCCCGGCCGCCTGCAGCGCCGAAACCTCGCGCTCGAGCTCGTCCTCGACCGTTCCGGCAGCATGATCGACGAGGTCGGCGGGGTGCCGAAGATCGCGATGGCCCAGGCCGCCGCCCGCGGCGCCGTCCGGTTCCTCTCGCGGCACTCCGACCAGCTCGGGATCGTCGCCTTCGACATCAGGCCGCACCGGCTGCTGCCGCTTTCCCGGGTCACCCCGGGGCCGGTGGCGGCGGCGATCGACGCCAAGGTCGACGGGCTCACCCCGGATGGCGGCACCGACATCTACTCGGCCCTCGCCGCCGGCCTGCGCGAGCTCGAAGCGAGCCGCGCCCCCCACCGCCACATCATCCTGCTCAGCGACGGGATCAGCGAACCGGGCAGCTACCGGCAGCTGCTGCCGCGGCTGCGCGCCGCCGGCATCAGCGTCGCCGCGATCGCGCTCGGCGACGAAGCCGACGTCAGGCTGCTGAAGGGGATCGCCGCCGCGACCGGCGGCAACTACTACGCGACCGAAAACGCCCACGAGCTGCCGCGGATCTTCGCCAAGGAGACGCGGCTGAACGCGCGGCCGGTCCGTCTTCACGGTCGGATCGGCGTCTCCGCCGGCGCCCCGAGCCCGGTCGTCGCCAGCCTCGTCGGCGCCTCGCTGCCGCCGCTGCGGGGCAACGTGGTGACGACGTTGCGGGGCGGCGCCCAGGCCGACCTGCTCGGCCAGGACAGGGGCCACCCTCCGGACCCCATCCTCGCCCAGTGGCAGTACGGGGTCGGGCGCGCCGTCGCCTGGACACCCGGCCTCGCGCCGAGCTTCGCCGGCGCCTGGGCGGACCGGCCGCGGCTCTTTCAGGACGCGGCGCGCTGGGCCGAGCGCGGGGTCGCGGCGCCGGCGCTGGCGCCGGTGGTCGTCCCCGGTGAACCGCGGCAGCTCGAAATCGATGCCGCCGGCGCCAGGCTCGGCGCCGACCGGATCGTGGGGACCCTCCGCACGCCCGCCGGCCGCACCCGCCCGGTCAGCTTCGAGCGCATTGCCCCCGGCCGCTACCTGGCAACCGTGCCGGGCCTCCGCGCCGGCGTCTATGGCTACGCGGTTGCCGCTGCCGGCCGACGCGCCAGCGGGCTGCTCGCCGTCCCCTACCCGGCCGAGGGCATGCGCGGCCCGATCGAAGCGACGCCGCTCGGCGCCCTCGCCGCCGCCAGCGGCGGCAGCCTGCTCGATCCCGCCGACCCCGCCGCGCTCGGCAGCTGGAGCCCCAGCGCCTGGTGGTGGCTGGCGCTCGCCGCGCTGCTCGCCTTCCTCGCCGGCACCGCCCTCTCCCTGCTCGGCACCGTCCCCCGCCAGCCGTGGTTGTCCTTTGTCCGGGATCGCCGGACAAAGGACAACCACGGCCCGGGCGGGCGGGACCAGGGGGATCACGGGTCGCGGCCGGCCGACCCGTTTGCTTCAATCGGGAGACCAGAGAAAGGAGGTGGTCCTACTTGAGTCACATGCTTCGCGGGACCCTGGAGGTGCTGGGGCGCTAGGCGCCGCAGTCACGGGCAGCCGGGCGAATCCACCCCCGGTACCGGCGAGGGAAGGGAGTCGGGCCTTGTCCCACCCGACGTGATGCTCCCCAGCTCGTTGCAGCACCGCGCCGGGGCCGGCCTACGAAGTCGGCCCCGGCTTTTCCTTGGTTGGCCCCGGCAGCAGGACCCGGGTCGATCGGGCGGGAGCGGGAAGGTCCGCGGCCGCCAACGCCGAATCCCCGCCAAATGGGCCGCAAGCTCGAAGTCGGGGAGGTGCTCTCGGAGGTCTTCTCGATCTACCGCGCGAACGCGGGGGTGCTGATCCCGGTTGCCTTCTGGCTCTTCCTCGTCGTCGCGATCGTCCAGGGGCTGGCCGGCAACTCGTCGTTCCTGCTGCTGCTCGGCGCCGTCCTCAGCCTCGTCGCCTCGGTCCTCTACGAGGGGATGGTCGTCAGCCTCGTCCGCGACATCCAGGACGGCAGCCGCGACCTCTCGGTCGGCGAGCTCTACCGCTCGGTGACGCCGGTGCTCTGGCCGCTGATCGGCGCCAGCATCCTGTTCGCGATCGGCGTCGCGATCGGTTTCGTCCTGCTGGTCGTGCCGGGGCTGATCCTGCTGACGATGTGGGCGGTGATCGCGCCGACGATCGTGATCGAGAACCGGCGCGTAACCGAGTCCTTCGGCCGCTCGCGCGAACTGGTCAAGGGCCACGGCTGGCCGGTCTTCGGGGTGGTCGTCTGCGCCGCCCTGATCACCATCGTCGTCAGCCTCGTCCTCCTCACCATCGCCGCCGCCATCGCCGACGGGCCGATCCTGCGGATCGTCCTCGGGGTCCTTGCCTCGACCGTGACGGCGCCCGTCACCGCCCTCGCCGCCGCCGTCCTCTACTACCGGCTGCTGCAGCTGAAGGGCGACCCCGGCCCCGCCGCGCCCGCCGGCCCGCCGCCCGCCGGCCCGACCGATGCCGACTCGACCGATCCCGGCCCCACCGACGCCGACCCGCCGCCCGCGGGCCCGCCGCCCACCGGCCCGATCGCCTAGTCGACCCCTCAGCGGGCGAAGTCGAGGATCAGCTGCGCGGTCTCCAGCGGGTGGTCCAGCTGCGGGCAGTGGCCGGCGCCGTCGATTTCGACCCAGTCCGCTTGCGGCAGCCAGTCCCGCCGGAAGCGGACGGCGGCGGCGGGCGGGACGAGGACGCGGTCGGCGGTCCCCCAGACCAGACGCACCGGGCAGGTGACCCGCTCGGCGTCGAGGTTCCAGCCGTGAGCCTCGGCGTGGTCGATCAGCGGCAGCAGCTCCGGGCATCTGGCGGCGCCGCGCAGCTGGTGGGCGAGCAGCTCGGGTGGCATCCGCTCGGCGGTGGAGGCGTACATCTGCGTCGCCAGCGCCCGGCCCTCGGGGGTGGCGACGATCTGGTCGACGTAGGGGAGGGCCTGCTCGAGCAGCGTCTTCGTGTTGCGGAAGTAGGCGACCGTCGCCGGCAGCGCTGGGTCGTCGACCGCCCAACCGCCGGCCGGCGCCAGCGCGGTGACGGTGCGGGCGCGGCCACGCGCCGCCAGCTGCAGCGCCACCCAGCCCCCGAGCGAGTTGCCGGCGAGGTGCGCGGTCTCGAAGCCGGCGGCGTCCATCGCCCGCTCGACCGCGGCGACGACCGCCTCCTCGGGGTCCACGTCGGCGCCGATCGGCGGCCCGCCGCTGTGCCCGGCCAGGGTCGGCGCCAGCACCTCGTGCTCGGCTTCGAGCGCCGGCAGAACCAGCTCCCAGCCGCGCCAGGTGTCGGTGAAGCCGTGGACGAGGACCAGCGGCTCGCCGCTGCCGCCGCGGTGCAGCGCGGTGAACTCGCCGGGGTCCATCAGCGGGTCGGGGCGCCGAGCCGGGCTCAGGCCGGGTAGCGGAGGATCGCCGCCGCCGGCCCGTCGCCGGGGACCTCACCGGCGCGGACGGCGAGGACGCGGCCGTCGGCCGCGATCACGCGCCGGGCAACCTCGTCGAGGATGCCGTAGTCGTGGGCGTCGTCCGGCCCCGGAGTGATCGCCCCGGTCTCGCTGTCGAGCGAGCCCGGGAGCTCGGCGTCGATGTCGGCGAAGAGCGTTTCGACCGCGCCGAAGGTGGCCGCCCGAGCGACGTCGCCGAGCTCCGCCGCGGCGCGCCCGCGCGACCCGAACGCCTCGAAGCGGCCGCGCAGCTCCTCGAGCTCGGCGCCGTAGAGCTGGTCGAGGATCGGCCGCGAGGCTTCGCCGAGCTGCAGCGGCGTGCGCTCCTCGGGGTTGCCGGCGATCGTCTCGGCGGCGAGGTGCGGGTAGCTGTTGACCTCGCGGAAGATCGAGGAGAGCGGCTCGGTGGCGGCGAGGATCAGCGGCAGGGTGCTGCCGCCGAGGAGCGGCCGCAGCGCCTGGTCGACTTTGCGCGCGTACTGGCGCATCCTCACCTTCTGCCCCTCGCTTCCCTGCAGGGCCCGGCTCGGCGCGCGGTCCTTGATCGAGGCCTTGCCGGCGGCGCTGGCGACGTCGGCCGGGAGGTCGGGGACGTGGACCGGGAAGGTCGGGAGGTCGGCGGTCACCTCGTAGAGAGCGACCGATCCCTGGGCGAGGGCGAGCACGAAGGCCGACTGGGGAAAGGTGACGGCGCGGAGCAGCGGCAGCACGTGGAAGCGGTCGGAGACCTCCACCGCCGCGGTCAGCTCGTTTGGCAGCCGGAAGCTGCGGAGGCTGGTCGGAGTGACGAAGACCGCGAGGCTGTTGGCGACCAGCTCCCAGAACCCTTCGTCGTCGTGGAGCTCCCAGAGCGCCTCCTCGATCGCGCTGACTGAGCGCCCGTCGGCGTCCGCCTCGCGCAGCTGCCCGAGCGCGGCGTCGGCGAGGTTGCGGAAGGCGATCCGGTCCGCCTGCCCGCCCTCGCCCACCGGTGCCGTCGGCAGGTAGATCGAGACGCTCTCGGGATCCCGGGCGGCCAGCAGCCGGCCGATCTGGGCGCGGGTCGGGATGTCGGTGTGGAGTGCCACCCCGCCGCCACCTTAGCGACTGGCCGAGGTTGCCCTTCGACCCGCTATCCGGGCCGAAGGAAACCTCTACTTGGCCAGGAGGCCGGCGACCGCCGCCGCGAGGCGCTCGCCCCGCGGCGTCAGCCGGTACTCGCTGTGGGGGGGACGGCCGGAGACGAGCGTGCGCTCGACCACGCCCGCCTTCTCGAGCTGGTCGAGCCGCTCCGAGAGCGTCGTCGGCGACACCCCCGGCAGCGACTGACGGAACTCGTTGAAGCGGGCGGCGCCGCTGGAGCAGGCGTAGATCGTCGCCATCGTCCAGCGGCGCTCCAGCAGCCCCGCGGCGTCGCGGAGCTCGGCTGGGACGGGGGAGCAGCTACGACACCGTGGCGACATCGGCTCCGCTCTCGGCCGGCTCCAGCGCCAGCCCGAGCACCTCGCCGATGCTCATCACCGGGTGGAAGGCCATCTGCTCGCGCACCTCCTCGGGGACCTCGTCGAGGTCGCCGCGGTTGCGCTCGGGCAGGATCACCTCGGTCAGCCCGGCGGCGTGCGCCGCCAGCACCTTCTGCTTGAGGCCGCCGATCGGCAGCACCCGTCCCTGCAGGGTCACCTCTCCGGTCATCCCGACAGTGTGCTTGACGGGGCGGCCGGTGAGCAGGCTGACCAGCGCCGTGGTCATCGCGGTGCCGGCGCTGGGGCCGTCCTTGGGGATCGCCCCCGCCGGCACGTGGACGTGGAACTCGCGCTGGAACGCCTCGGCCGGGATGCCGAGCTCCTCGCGGTGAGCCCGCACGTAGGAGAGCGCGATCCGGGCCGACTCCTTCATCACGTCGCCGAGCTGGCCGGTCAGGACCAGGCCCTTGTCGCCGTCCATCGCGGTCGCCTCGATGAAGAGGATGTCGCCGCCGGTGCCGGTCACCGCGAGCCCGGTCGAGACACCCGGGATCGCCGTCCGCTCGACCGACTCCTGGAAGAACTTCTGCCGGCCCAGCGTCTCGCGCAGGAACTCGGCGTCGATCTCCACTCTGGCCTCGGCCGGGGCGGCGGCGGCGACCCTGGTCGCGGCGCCGCGCAGCAGCTTGCCGATTTCCCGCTCGAGCTGGCGCACGCCGGCCTCGCGGGTGTACTCGGCGATCACGCTCCGCAGCACCTCGTCGGCGACCACGACCTCCTCGGCCCGCAGGCCGTTCCGCTTCAGCTGCCGCGGCAGGAGGTAGCCGTTGGCGATCGCCAGCTTCTCCTCCGTCGTGTAGCCGTCGAACCGGATCAGCTCCATGCGGTCGAGCAACGGCGCCGGCACCGTGTCCAGCAGGTTTGCGGTGGCGATGAAGACGACCTCGGAGAGGTCGATCTCGACGTCGAGGTAGTTGTCCCGGAAGGTGTTGTTCTGGGCCGGGTCGAGCACCTCGAGCAGGGCGGCCGTCGGGTCGCCGCGCCAGTCGGAGCCGACCTTGTCGACCTCGTCGAGCAGGATCACCGGGTTCATCGTGCCGGCGTCGCGCAGGGCGCGGACGATCCGTCCCGGCAGGGCGCCGATGTAGGTGCGGCGGTGGCCGCGGATCTCCGCCTCGTCGTGGAGGCCGCCCAGGCTCAGCCGCACGAACTTGCGCCCGAGGCTGCGGGCGATCGACTCGCCGATCGAGGTCTTGCCGGTGCCCGGGGGCCCGACCAGGGTGAGGATCGTGCCGTTGGCGCGGCCGTCGTCCTCGACCTCGCGGTCCTCGCGCAGCTTGCGCACGGCGACGAACTCGGTGATCCGTTTCTTCACGTCATCGAGGCCGGCGTGGTCGGCGTCGAGCACCTCGCGGGTGTGGGCGGGGTCGAGCCGGTCCTCGGAGCGCTTCGCCCACGGCACCGCGATCAGCCAGTCGAGGTAGCTGCGGATCATCGAGCTCTCGGGCGACTGCTCGCCCTGGCGCTCGAGCCGCCGCAGCTCCTTCTCGGCCTGCTCGGCGACCTTCTCCGGCATCTCGGCCTCGGCGATCTTCCGCTCGTACTCGCCGATCAGGTCGGTCTGGTCTTCGCCAAGCTCCTTGCGGATCGACTCCATCTGTTTGCGCAGGAAGTACTCGCGCTGCTGTTTCTGGGCGCCGGACTCGACGTCGTCGCGGATCTTCGAGCGGACCTGGAGCTCGGCCAGACGCTCGCGCTGGAGCTCGACCGCGATCTCAAGCCGCTGGCTGACGTCGATCGTCTCCAGCAGCCGCCGCTTGCCCTCGTTCGAGATGTCGGGGGCGAGGCCGGAGGTGTCGGCCAGCGCGCCGGGCTCCTCGACCGAGCGCAGGAAGGCGGCAATGCGGCCGTCGTCGCCGCGCAGCTCGAGGATCTCTTCGACGACCGCGCGGTACTCGCGGACCAGCTCGCGGGTGTGCTCGTCGTCGGGATGGCCGTCGTGGATCTCCTGCACCTCGACGCGCGGGTGGTCGTTGTCGCCGTCGCCCGCCTGGGCGGCCCCGGCGAGGCCCCGGTGGAGCCCGACCACGGTCGCAACCGGGGCGCCGCGGCGGGAGACGCCGTGCTCGACCACCTCGGCGACGACGCCGACGCGGCCGTACTCGCCGTCGCGGCGCGGCAGCAGGAAGACGCGCTCCTCCTCGCCGACGTCGATCGGCAGGGTCGCGGTCACGGTGGGGAAGACGATCGCGTCATCCAGAGCTATCAGCCGATAAGTCATAACCAAGTCCACTTTCTGTAGTTAGTCTCCAAAAGGATAGCGCGGCGCCCGCGTCCGTCAACCCCGCGACGCGACAGCTCCTGAGCATTCGTCCCCGGTATGCGGGGACAAGTGCACGAGGCGGTACGGTTCCCGCATGGAGGAGACGCGCGCACGCGAATTGCTGGCCGCGGAACGGGCGCGGGTCGAGGGCGAGCTGGCGGCGCTGCGCGGGACCGATCCCGAAGAGAGCGACGCCCGCCGCGAACCCGGCGACCTCGCCGACGAGAGCCTCTACCAGGACGAGTTCGACGCCGGCCGCGCCCAGGACCTGGAGCGGCGCCTGGAGGCGGTCGAGCGGGCCGAGCACCGGCTCGCCAACGGGACCTACGGGTTGTCGGTCCGAAGCGGCGCCCCGATCCCCGATCAGCGGCTGGAGGCGAACCCGACCGCCGAGCTGACGATCGAGGAGGCGCGCGGCGGCGCCTGAGCCCCGATGCCGAAGTCGAAGGCGCAGATCTCGGTCTCGCTCGACGGCTACATGGCCGGGCCCAACCAGAGCGAGCGAGACCCGCTCGGCGAAGGCGGCGAGGGCCTGCACGGGTGGGCCTTCAAGCTGGCCGCCTTCCAGGACGCCCACCATGGCGAGGGGGGAGAGGGGGACGAGAACCCGAGCAACGCGGTGCTTGCCGTCGCCCGGGCCGAGATCGGCGCGGTGGTGATGGGCCGAAACATGTTCGGCCCGGTTCGCGGCGAGTGGGGCGAGGAGGACTGGCGGGGCTGGTGGGGCGAGGACCCGCCGTTCCGCACCCCGGTCTTCGTCCTCACCCACCACCCGCGCGAGTCGTTCGAGCTCGAGGGCGGCAACAGCTTCCACTTCGTCAGCGGGGGGATCGAGGCGGCGATGGCGCGGGCCCGCGAGGCGGCGGGCGGGAAGGACGTCTCGATCGGCGGCGGCGCCTCGACCCTGCGGCAGGCGATCGCCGCCGGCGAGCTCGACGAGCTCCTTGTCAGCCAGGTCCCGATCTTCCTCGGCGGCGGCGAGAGCCTCTTCGCCGGGCTCCCCGCCGGCACCGCGGGTTTCGAGCTGCGCGAGGTCGTCCGTGGCCCTGAAGCGCTCCACCTGACCTACGCGATCCACTCCTGATCGCCCGCCGCGGTGTAGGCTCCCCGCCGGTGAACCGGCCCACCCCCCAGGATGAAGTGATGCTCTACGGCAACCGCTTCCTCACTGAGGACGCGCCGGACGGCCCCTTTCCCGCGACCGGGATGTCGGCGCTCGACGCGATGCGCTTGGTCGGCGAGGAACTGGCGATCGAGGGCGACCCCAACCGCAACCTCGCGACCTTCGTCACCACCTGGATGGAGCCCGAGGCCCAGCGCCTGATCGCCGAGAACAACTACCGCAACTTCATCGACCACGCCGAGTACCCGATCTCGGCCGAGATCGAGCAGCGCTGCATCCGCATGCTCGCCGACCTCTTCAACGCCCCCGGCGAGACCACCGGCGCCCGCACCCAGGGCTCCTCGGAGGCGATCATGCTCGGCGCCCTCTCGCTGAAGTGGAAATGGAAGGAACGCCGCGAAGCCGCCGGCCTCTCGATCGAGAAGCCGAACCTCGTCTTCGGCGGCGACGTCCACGTCGTCTGGGAGAAGTTCTGCCGCTACTTCGACGTCGAGCCGCGGATCGTGCCGCTGCAGGAAGGCAAGTACACGATCGGGCCCGAGGACGTCGAACCCCACGTCGACGAGAACACGATCGGGGTCGCCGCCGTGCTCGGCACCACCTTCACCGGGCACGCGGACGACATCACCGGCATCAACGACCTCCTCGTCGGGATCAAGCAGGATCGCGAACTCGACGTCCCGATCCACGTCGACGGTGCCTCGGGCGGCTTCGTCTGGCCCTTCCTCTACCCGCACTCGGAGTGGGACTTCCGCCTCGAGCAGGTGCGCTCGATCAACGCCTCCGGACACAAGTTCGGGCTCGTCTACCCGGGCATCGGCTGGCTCGTCTTCCGCTCCAAGGAGGACCTCGCCGAGGACCTCGTCTTCTACGAGAACTACCTCGGCAAGACCGACGCCACGTTCACCCTCAACTTCTCCACCGGGGCCTCGATGCTGCTCGCCCAGTACTACAACTTCGTCCGCCTCGGGCACGAGGGCTACGCCTACATCATGAAGTCGATGGAGGCGAACGCGAAGACGCTGGCCGAGAAGCTCGACGGCTCCGGCCACTTCGAGCTGATCGGGGCCGACGAGGAGCAGCTGCCGCTGGTCGCCTTCAAGCTGCGGCCCGGCAAGGATTACGACGAGTTCGACCTCTCCTGGCAGCTCTCGGCCGAGCGCGGCTGGATGCTGCCGGCCTACACGATGCCGCCGAACGCCGAAGACGTGAAAGTGCTGCGGGCGCTGGTTAAGCAGACGCTGAGCCGGGCCCAGATCAACCGCCTCGCCGAGGACATCGAAGAAGCCTGCGCGCACCTCGACAAGAAGGGCGGCGTCCACGCTGCCGAGCGGGCGCGGATCAAGCGCGGGCCGAACTACTGAGGGAGCCGGGGGCAGTGGCTCCGGCGCTCCCCTCGACCTGGCGGCGGCTGCCGTGGAAAACGGTCTGGGCGATCTCGCTCTGGCTGGCGACCAAAGGC
>JAFDWC010000179.1 GCA_018268655.1 Actinomycetota bacterium | reverse complement strand
TCATCAGCAGCAGCGCCGAGAGCAGGACGACGACGCCGATGAACAGCGGCAGCTTTTCGGTGATCGCGTTGCCGAAGTCCTCGAAGATCGCGTTGATGCCGCCGACGTGGAGCTGGGCCCCGGTCTTGGATTCGATCGGCGGGATCACTTCGCTGCGGATGTGATCCAGCAGGTCGGTGGTTTCGACGCTCTGCGGCGAGGTCGTCGGGTAGACGTTGAAGACGCCGGTGTTTTCGGCCGGATTGAGCTGGATCGAGGTCGTCGCGGCGACGCCCTTTTCGCCTTCCAGCTGCTTTTTCAGTACTTCGAGGCCTTCCGCGTCGCCCTTCTGGGGCAGCGCGCCGACCATCACGAACGGCCCGTTGAAGCCGGGGCCGAAGCCTTCGGCCAGCAGGTCGTACGCCTTCCGCGTCGTTTTGGCCGGCGGTTCGGTGCCGGCGTCGTTGGTGCCCAGCCGCAGTGACAGGGTCGGGACGCAGAGCAGCAGCAGCAGCCCGCCAGAGAGCACCGCGGAGAGCACCGGCCGGCGCTGGATCGCGCGGCTCCAGCGGAACCAGCGGCTGCCTTCGTCGGTGCTGGAGGCGCCGCCGCCGAGCCCGGGGATCCGCAGTCTGTTGACGCGGTGGCCGATCATCGTCAGCAGCGCCGGCAGCAGGGTCAGCGCCGCGATCATCGTGAACAGCACCGCCAGCGCCGCCGCCATCGCCACCCCGTAGAGGAAGTTGAGGCCGAGCAGGAACATCCCCAGCAGGGCGATGATCACCGTGATCCCGGCGAAGAGGACGGCGCGGCCGGCGGTGTCGATCGCTTTCACCGCGGCGTCCTGCGGCGCCAGCCCTTCGTCGAGCCCGTTGCGGAAGCGGGTGAGGATGAACAGGGCGTAGTCGATCCCGACGCCGAGGCCGATCATCGCCGCCAGGATCGTCGCGAAGTTGGCGGTGTTGAAGACGTGGGTGCCGAGGACGACGAGGCTGAGCCCGACCCCGAGCGCGAACAGCGCGGTGATGATCGGCAGCCCCATCGCCACCACCGAGCCGAAGGTGATCAGCAGCACCACCATCGCCGCCAGCAGGCCGATCCCGAACGAGGAGTCGCCTTCTTCCTGCTGGGCTTCGGTGATCGCCGAGCCGCCGAGCTCAACCTGCAGCCCTTCGCCGGCGGCCCCCTGGGCGATGGCGATGATTTCCCGCGTCTTTGCCTTGTTCAGCTTGTTGTTCGGGGTGTCGAACTGGATCGTCGCGTAGGCGATCTTGCCGTCTTCGCTGATCGCTCCGGCACCGCCTTCGACGTATGGGCTGGAGACTTCGCTGACGTGCGGGAAGCCTTCGATTTCCTTGAAGACCCCTTCCATCTTCGTCTTCACGGCCGGCGATTCGACGCCCTGTTCGGCTTTGAAGACGATCTGCGAGGTATCGCCCGACTGCGCCGGGAACTTGTGTTCGAGCAGGTCGAAGGCTTCCTGCGAATCCGACTTCGGCAGCTTGAAGTCTTCGGCGTAGTGAGCGCCGACCGATCCGGAGATGAAGCCGATCACGACCAGAGCCCCGATCCAGCCGAAGACGACGGTCTTGCGGTGGCCGGTGATCCAGGTGGCGAAACGTCGCATGTGGCTCCTTCTGTCGGGCTCGGGCTGTGCTGTCGTGGGGCTGCGGTCAGCCCGGGACGGGGAGTGGACCAAACTACGGGGATCGGCGGGCCGGTTCATCGGCCTCCGGGAGGAAATCCTTCTCCACCCGTAGGTGGAAGAGGTGAAGGTAGCGATACCGGCGGCGGCCCGCCGCCACCGATTCGCCGGCAGGCCGTCGCGGCCGGCGGATAGATTCCCCGCGAATGCCCGATCCATCGATCGCCCGTTTTCGCCGGGTCATCAGTTCTGCCTACGCCTCGCTGGAGGCGCGCCGCCAGGAGGTCAACGACCTCAACGTCTTCCCGGTCGCCGACGGCGATACCGGCGACAACATGGCGATGACGCTGCGCGCCGTGATGGAGGAGCTCGACCGCCTCGACGGCGCCGAGATCGACGAGGTCGGCCGCACCGAGCTGGTCCAGGCGCTGGCCCGGGCGGCGCTGATGGGCGCCCGCGGCAACTCCGGGGTGATCCTCTCCCAGATCGTCCGCGGCGCCGCCGAGGAGCTGGCCAGCCGGCCCGGCGAGCTGGTCGACCCGGTGCTGGTCGCCGCCGCCTTCGCCAGCGCCGCCGACGCCGCCTACGACTCGGTCCGCGAGCCGGCCGAGGGGACGATGCTGACCGTCTTCCGCGAGATGGCTCACTCGCTGGCCCGACAGCTGGCCCACCTCGAGGCCGACAAGTCGCGGCTCGGCCGCGACGTCTCCGAAGCCGAACAGGACGAGGTCCTGGCGGCGGTGCTGGAGCGGGCGATCGAGGACGGCGAGCGGGCCGTCGCCCGCACCCCCGAGCAGCTCGAAGTGCTGCGCGAGTCCGGGGTGGTCGACGCCGGTGGCCACGGCCTCGTCCTGATCCTCGCCGGGGTGGTCGCCGGCCTCCGCGGTGACGGCGCGCCGCCCCCGGAGATCTCCCACCACGAGGCGCCCCGGCTCTCCCGCCCCCACCACGAAGACAGCCGCTACCGCTACTGCACCAACTTCATCGTCTCCGGCAGCGGCCTCTCCAACCGGCGGTTCATGCCGCGGCTGGAGGGGCTAGGCGACTCCGTCCTGGTCGTCGGCGACGACGTCACCCTGAAGGTCCACGTCCACACCGACGAGCCGGAGCGGGCGGTGGCGCTGTTCGACGGGGTCGGCGAGGTGACCAACCTCGACGTCGCCGATATGCGCGAGCAGATGGCCGAGCGCGACGCCCGGCTCGGCGCCGTCCGCGCCCGCACCGGGGCGATCGCGGTTGCCGCCGGCGCCGGCTTCGAGCGCCTCTTCGCCGAGCTCGGTGCCACCGTCGTCCCCGGTGGCGAGACCCTCAATCCCTCGACGATGGAGCTGCTGGCCGGGATCCACGGCGTCGACGCCGCCGAGGTGCTGGTGCTGCCGAGCTCCTCGAACGTGGTGATGGCCGCCGAGCGCGCCTGCGAGCTCTCCGACAAGCCGGCCCGGGTGGTGCCGGCGACCTCGCAGCAGGCGAGCCTGCTGGCGCTGGTCGAGCTCGACCCGGAGGCCGCCGTCGACGCCAACGCCGAGCGGCTCGAGGCGGCACTTGCCCACCTCGCCACCGGCGGCGTCGCTCCGGCTGCCCGCGACGACGCCCGGGGCCGCTTCAAGCAGGGGGACGCGGTCGGTTTCGTCGGCGGCGAGATCGTCGCCTGGGGCGGTGCCGGATCGACCCTTACCGAGACGATCCAGCACCTCTCCGCGGGGGCCGAGATCGTCACCGTGATCGCCGGCGAGGGAGCGCCGATCGAGCTCGCAGACGTCGACACCCACGCTCCCGACGGGGTCGAGATCGAGAAGCACGAGGGGGGGCAGCCGAGCTGGTGGTGGCTGCTCGCGGCGCAGTAGCGGCGGACCGATCCGAACGTCCGCTCTCCGGCGAGCGCCCGCTCGCCTCGGCCCGCGCCTGGAGCGGAAAGGAGCTGCGCGAGGCGCCGCTCCGCTGGCCGCGGCCGAGCGCCCTCGACGTCTCGATCCGCGCCCTGCCCGGGGTCGGGCCGAGGCTGGCGGAGGCGGCGAGCGAGGCCGGGATCGAGACCGTCTGGGACCTGCTGCTGCGCTTCCCGCACCGCCACCGCAGCCGCCAGTTGCGGCCACTGGGGTCGCTCGGCACGGGGGAGACCGGGACGGTTCTGGTCGAGGTGCTGGGGGCGCGACCGCGGCCTTTCCGCAAACGGCGGCTGACGATCGTCGGGGTCAGGGTCGGCGACGACAGCGGCCAGGTCCGGGCGACCTGGTTCAACCAGCCCTGGGTGGCGGAGAAGCTGGAGCCGGGGGCGCGGCTGCTGCTGACCGGCAAATTGACCGGCAAAGGCTTCACGGTCAACGAGTGGGAGCTGATCGCCGCCGCGGGGGAGGCCGGCGAGGAGGAGGAGGTCGAGGGTTCCGCCTTCGTCCCGGTCCACGCCGCGACCGAGGCGCTGCGGCCGCAGCGGATCCGCGAGTGGGCGGAGCAGGCGGTCGGGTTGGCGCCGAACGCGGTCGAGGGGCTGCCGGCCGAGCTGCGGGCGCGGCGGCGGCTGGCCGCGGTCGGCGACGCGATCAAGGCCGCCCACTTCCCCGAGTCCGAGGACGATCTGGCGGTGGCGCGGCAGCGGCTCGCGTTCGAGGAGCTGTTCCTACACCAGGCACTCCTGGCTTCGCGCAAACGGAGCCGGCGGGCGGCCCGGCCTGGTCCGCGCTTCGGCCGGCCCGGCGAGCGCGTCGCCGCCTGGCTCGAGTCGCTGCCGTTCGCCCCGACCGCCGACCAGGCCGCCGCCTTCGCTGAGATCGACGCCGACCTCGAGTCCGGCGAGCCGATGGCGCGGCTGCTTATGGGCGAGGTCGGCTCCGGCAAGACCGTGGTTGCCGTCTACGCGATGCTGAGGGCGCTCGAAGCGGGCTACCAGGCGGCGCTGATGGCGCCGACCGAGACCCTGGCCGAGCAGCACGCGCTGACCCTGGGCCGGCTGCTCGCGGCGGAAGCGGTCCCCTTCGCGCTGTTGACCGGGGCGACGCCCGCCGCCAGGCGCCGGCAGGCCCTGGACCAGCTCGCCAGCGGCGAGCTGGGACTGATCGTCGGGACCCACGCGCTGATCGAGCCCACCGTCGAGTTCGCCCGCCTCGGCCTGGTCGTGGTCGACGAGCAGCACCGCTTCGGGGTCGAGCAGCGGCGGGCGCTCGACTCCAAGGGGGTCGAGGGGCTGGCCCCTCACGTCCTCCACATGACCGCGACGCCGATCCCGCGGACGCTCTCGCTGACCGCCTACGGCGACCTCGACACGACCACTCTGCGCGAGCTGCCGGCCGGCCGTCAGCCGATCGAGACCCGGCTCGTCGCCGAGGAGCAGCGCGGGGAAGCCTTCGAGTTCATCCGCCGGCGCCTGCGCGAGGGCCGGCAGGCGTTCGTCGTCTGCCCGCTCGTCTCGGAGTCCGAGAAAGTGGCCGGGCGGGCGGCTGAGGTGGAGGCGGAGCGGCTGCGGGCGGGGGAGCTGCGCGACTTCGAGGTCGGCCTCCTGCACGGGCAGATGCGCTCCGAGCAGAAGGCCGAGGCGATGCGGGCCTTCGCCACCGGCGAGACCGACGTGCTGGTGGCGACGACGGTGATCGAGGTCGGGATCGACGTCGGCG
>JAFDWC010000178.1 GCA_018268655.1 Actinomycetota bacterium | reverse complement strand
GGATCTCCTCCGCGACCAGACCCACACCGCCTCCGGCCTGTCCCCGCTGCGCTTCACCCACTGGCAGGTGCGCTACGACCCTCGGCACGTGACCGAAGTCCTGAGCGCGACCCTGCGGCTGCGGCTTCACCCTGCCGGAGCCGCAGGCGCAGGGTCGCGCGCCAAGCCAACCCGTACCTGAGCAGGCCTACCTAAGCCGGCTTGCGCGCCGAAACCAGGAGGTTGTAGAAGAGCTCCGCCGGCAGGTGCGGCTCGAGCACGCTGGTGTCGACCTTCTGCAAGGCGATGTAGCTGCTGAAGGCGAAGCGGCGCCAGCGGAAGGGGATCGACTCGGGCTCGGCGCTCGACTCGACCGTGCGCAGGCCCCAGCCCCAGGCGTTGGCGAGCAGCTCCTCGCCGCCGACCCGGGGCTGCTCGAAGCCCGCCTCGCCGAGCAGGCGGCGGAGGTCGGCGGGAGCGAAGGCGTGGACGTCGACCTCACCCTCGAGCGAGTGGTCGTGGGACTGGTCGGCTTCCGCCACGGCCCGTGTCCTGGCTCCCACCAGGCGCCGCCAGGCCGGCGCGACGAGGAGGCCGGTGCGCTTCGGCAGCGTCGCCAGGCGTTCGCCGTAGCGGGAGGGCTCGCCGGCGAAGGCGATCATCCCGCCCGGGCGCAATACCCGGCGGAACTCGGCGAAGGCGCGATCGAGGTCGGGGATGTGGTGGAGGACGGCGTGGCCGAAGACGAGGTCGAAGCTCTCGTCCGCGAACGGCAGCCGCTCGGCCTCGGTGGTGACGGTGGTGACGTCCTCGAGGTCGAGCGCCTCGGCGGTCGCCGCCAGCCGCTTCAGCATCCCCGGCGAGATGTCGGTCGCGGTCAGTCGCTCGATCAGCCCGAGCTGGACCAGGTTGAGCGAGAAGTACCCGGTCCCCGAGCCGATCTCGAGGGCGTCGCCGAAGCGCTGGTCGCCTTCGATCCCGCCCAGCGCCTTGACCAGCTTCAGGCGCACCTGGCGCTGCCCGACGCCGCCGAAGTCGATCCCCCACTTCGCGTCGTAGTCCTCGGCCGCCGCGTCGTGGTAGCGGGTGTTGACGTCCTTGATGTGCTCCGGCGTCGCCGTCGGGGAGGCTGGCATCGGGCGGGGACTCTAGATCAACCGGTGATCGGGCGGTCGGCCTTCTATACGGTCCCGTCGGTGGAGGATCGGTACTTCCAGCGCGACCAGCCGGCGGGGGTGCCGCCGCTGCCGCTGACCGGCGAGAGGACGCTGCCGGACGTTCCCGCCGAGAACTACTGGTTCCGGCGCCACCTCGCGGTCTACGAGTGGATCGCGGCGCGGGTCGGCGGCAAGCGGGTCCTCGACATGGCCTGCGGCGAGGGCTACGGCTCCGACCTGCTCGCCGGCGCGGCCGCCAGCGTGGTCGGGGTCGACGCCAACCCCGAGGCCCATGAGCACGCCCGCCTCCGCTACGTCCGGCCCAACCTCCGCTTCGAGCGCGGCCTGGTCGAAACCTTCGCCGAGCCCTGCGACGCGGTCGTCTTCCTGCAGACGATCGAGCACGTCGAGGACGCCGGCGCGATCCTCGACCACTTCCGCTCGATGCTGGAGGAGGGCGGAGTCGCCTACGTCTCCACCCCGAACCTGCTGACGCTCGCCCCGCCCGGGGCGGAGAAGTCGGAGAACCCGTGGCACCTGCGCGAGTACCGCGCCGCCGAGTTCGGCCAGCTCTGCCGCGAGCACTTCGGCCGGGTCGAGCTGCTGGGACTGTTCCATGCCCGCAAGCTGCGGGCCCACGAGCTGGCGCTGCGGCTGGGCTGGGACGGGGTCCACAAGCGGCTCGGGCTGAGCAAGCCCTTTTACGACCGCTTCACGCCGGCGATCGCCGCCTCCGACTTCGCGCTGCGGCCTGGCAATCTCGACGCGGCGCTGGACTTCATCGCCGTCTGCCGGCCGTGAGCGGGGCCGCGGGGCCGTCCGGCGCGCCGACGGACACCGCCGGCGATCTGGCGATCGTCCTCCACAGCCACATGCCCTACGTCGAGGGCTTCGGCACCTACCCGTTCGGCGAGGAGTGGCTGTTCGACGCCGTGATCCGCTCCTATTTGCCGGTGCTCGAGGTCGCTCGGGACCTGACGATGACGGTGACCCCGGTGCTGGCCGACCAGCTCGAGGACGCTGGCGCGGCTGCGCGGCTGCGCACCTTCCTGCGGCAGTGGCGGATCGGCGCCGCGGCCGCCGATCTCGGCGACGTCGAGGCCGAGCTGCACCCGGCGCTGCACGCCGAGCACGCCCGCTACGAGCACGCGCTGGAGCTGCTCGACGCCGCCGGGGGCGATCCCCTGCGCCCGTTCCGGGAAGCCGCCGCCGCGGGCCGGATCGCCCTCGCCGCCTCCTCGGCGACCCACGCGGTGCTGCCGCTGCTCGCCAGCCGCGCTGGGCTCCGGCTCCAGCTCGACGCCGGCCTGCGCTCTCACCGCCGCCGCTTCGGCTGGAGCGGCGGCTTCTGGCTGCCCGAGTGCGCCTACTCGCCGGGGCTCGAGTGGCGGCTGGCCGAAGCCGGCGTCGGCTGGTTCTGCGTCGACCAGAGCGCCCACCTCGCCGACCCGCTCGACGCCCTCGCCCCGATCGCCACCGCCGCCGGCCCGGTCGCGCTGGCGATCGACTGGGAGGCGATCTCCTGGCTCTGGGCGCTCGATGGCTACCCCTCCGACCCCGCCTACGCCCAGTTCGACGGCAAGTCGCTGCGGGGGATGCGGGTCTGGCGGATCGGCGGCGGCGCCTACGACCCCGCCGCCGCCGCGGCCGCGGCCCGCCGCCAGGCCGGGGAGTTCCTCGCCGCCGTCGCCTCCCGCCTGCGCCGCTACGCCGAGAGCCGCGGCCGCCGCGGCCTCCTCGTCTTCGCGATCGACACCGAGCTGCTCGGCCACTGGTGGTCGGAGGGGCCGCTGTGGCTGGCGGCGGTGCTCGACGGCGCCGCCGCGGCGGGGGTCCGCACCGTCGACCTGCCGACCGCGCTGGCCGAGCACGAGCCGGTCCCGCGCCCGCTCCGCGCCTCGACCTGGGGCGAGGGCAAGGACTTCCGCACCTGGGACTCGCCCCCGGTCGCCGACCTCGCCTGGGCCGCGCGCCGGCTCGAGCTGCGGCTGCTGCGAGCCCTCGGCGCCGACCTCCGCGGCGACGCCGCCGCCCGCGCCGCCCGCGAGCTGCTCGCCGCCCAGGCCAGCGACTGGGCCTTCCTCGACGCCCGCGGCCAGGCCGGCGACTACCCGTTCGCCCGCGCCACCGGCCACGGCGAGGCGCTCCTGCAGTCAATAGAGTTCCGATACGACACCGATCCGCGTATGCGTTCGCTCGCGCCGGACCTCAGCCTCGCGCCACTCCTGGAGCCCTAGAATCGCCGCCACCGCCAGCCACCCTTGACCCGCGTCCTCATTCTCTCCTGGGAGTACCCGCCGCTGATCGAGGGTGGCCTCGCCCGCCACGTCCGCAAGCTCTCCGAGGCGCTGGTCGCGCGCGGGGTGGAGGTCCACGTGCTGACCCGCGGCGGCGAGGAGTCGCCCGCCCACGAGCTCTCGAACGGGGTCGACGTCCACCGCATCCTCGAGCCGAAGCGCCCCACCGACCTCGGCGAGTTCGTCGCCTGGGTCGAGCGGATGAACTCCGACATGCTGGCCGCCGGAGTCGAGCTCGGCGACTCCTACGAGTTCGACCTCGTCCACGGCCACGACTGGCTCGTCGCCAACGCCTGCGACCACCTCGCCCGCCGCTTCGGGGCGCCGCTGGTGACGACGATCCACGCCACCGAGCACGGCCGCCACCAGGGCTGGGTCGAAGCCCACCCGCAGTCCTACATCCACGGGGTCGAGCGCTGGATCAGCAACCGCTCGCAGCGGGTGATCGCCTGCTCCCACTACATGCGCGAGCAGATCGCCGACATCTTCGGGGTCGAGGAGGGGCGGATCACGGTGATCCCGAACGGGATCGACCCCGACGACCTGCCGAACCAGGACCCGGAGACCCTGGCCCGCCTCCGCGCCAACTTCGCCGCCCCGGACGAGCGCCTGGTCCTGCTGATCGGCCGCCTCGTCTACGAGAAGGGCTTCCAGCTGGCGCTGGAGGCGATGCCGCGGCTGATCGAAGAGGTGCCGGGGACCCGCTTCCTGGTCGCCGGCTCCGGCACCCACGAGGCCGAGCTGCGGCGCCAGGCCGAGGAGCTGGGGCTGATGGATCACGGCACCTTCCTCGGCTGGATCGGCGACGACGTCCTCCACTCGCTCTACCGGATCGCCGACCTCACCGTGGTCCCCTCGATCTACGAGCCGTTCGGGCTGGTCGCGCTGGAGGCGATGGCCTCCGGCTGTCCCTGCATCGTCGCCGACACCGGCGGCCTGCGCGAGGTCGTCCCGCACGAGGAGGCCGGCCTCCGCTTCCGCTCCCGCGACCCGGAAGCGCTGGCCGAGGTGGCGATCCGGGTTCTTTCCGACGACGAGCTCGGCCGCCGCCTCGTCGCCGAAGCCTACGAGCACCTGCGCCGCTTCGACTGGGCCGACGTCGCCGAGCGGACCGAGGCCGTCTACCTCGAGCTCACCGGCGCCCCGGCGGCACGGTCGCTCGACCGCGAGCAGCGTCAGAGCTAGCTCGAGCGGCCGCGACGCGGCGGCTGCGGCAGCGGGCCCTTGATGCTGAAGCGGCCGCGGCTGGGGCCGCCTGCTGTCCACTCGATCCCCGCCAGCAGGTCGAGCGGGGAGACCTCGAGCGAGCTGGCGATCTTGATCAGGGTGTCGATCCGGGCGACCCGGTGGCCGCGCTCGATCAGGCCGATCTCCGTCCGGTGCAGGGAGGCGCCGATCGCCAGTTCCTCCTGCGACATCGCCGCCCGTTTGCGGGCCCGGCGCAGGTTCTGCCCGAACCGCCGCGCGATCTCTTCGGCCTCTTTTTTGTCCTTCGCCACAGCGGCAGCATTCACCATGAGGGCTACTGTCGGACAGACAGTTGTCTCGGGGGATCGTTCCGGACGGCTGTCCCGGCCGAGCCGCTCAGTCGTCCCGGACGCTGAGCTCCCCGAGCGTCATCCGTCCCGGCACCCACTGCAGCCCGTTGAGCAGCTCTTCGGGCGGGACCGAGAGTGAGCCGGCGAGTTTGACCAGGGTATCCGTGCGGGCGACGCGCTCCCCTCGCTCGAGTTGTCCGACCGCGGTCCGGTGCAGTGAGGCGCGGACGCCGAGCTCCTCTTGCGAGAGCCCGGCGCGGCGGCGGCAGCGGGCGGCGGTAGGCGAG
>JAFDWC010000177.1 GCA_018268655.1 Actinomycetota bacterium | reverse complement strand
CGTCCTCGCCGCGACAGCCGCCTCGGCCTCGGCCTACAAGGCCTTCGTCACGCCGACCAGGAACATCGGCTGCGTGCTGGAAGAGCGATCGGTCCGCTGCGACATCCGCCACCACTCCTGGCCGACGCCACGCAGGCCGAAGAGCTGTGAACTCGATTACGGCAGCGGTGTCGTGGTCGGCCGCAGCGGCAGGGCCCAGTTCGTCTGCGCCGGCGACACCGTGCTCGAAGCGGGCCCGGTTCTCCGATATGGCGAGTCGATCCGCAAGGGCCGCTTCCGCTGCGCCAGCTCCGAACTCGGGGTGCGCTGCGTAAACCAGCGCGACGGCCACGGATTCCTGCTCTCCAAGCAGAAAGTCCACCTGTTCTGAGCACCCGGGCGCCTCTGCCGGCGCCCGGACCTTGACACCGATCCTTGACATATACACGCGGGTTCGCATATGTTGCGAACCGCCGCGACACCACGCTGGGGCCGCTCGCACCCAGTGAGACGTGTGTCGGATCGTGGGGTTTCCCACGGTTGGCGTGCATAGGTGAGGTCTCGGCCAGATGCCTCGCTGGGAAGGGCGCCGCAGCCGATTCGGGCCGCCGGTTGCCCGGTGTCGCGCCCGCGCAGTCAGGGATCAGGGGATCAGGATCGCGAGGGGGTAAGGGATGCAGCAAGAACGGGAAATCGCGAAGGCGGCGGTCCGGCGCCGCGCGGCCTTCGCCGGCTGGCGCGGATGCCTGGCGGCGCTGGCGGGCACCGCCGCGCTGGCCGGCGCCCTCGCCGCGCCGGCGACCGTTGCCGCCGCCGGCTGCGCGAACGAAGCGTTCCGGATCGGCTCGCAGCATCTGGCCGACTGCCGTGCCTACGAGCTGGTCTCGCCGGTCGACATGAACGGCAACGGGCTCGAACAGGTCTACGCGATCAGCCCCGACGGCGAAGCGGTCGGCTACGGCACGATCAACGTCTTCGGCGAAGAAGCGCCGTCCAGCGTCACCGGCAAATGGATCGCCCGCCGAGGCGGCGAAGACTGGTCCTCGAAGTCGATCAACGCGGCGACCCTGGGGCGCGTCCCGAGCGCCTACGACGAGCCGGTGTCCCTGGACTTCTCCACCGACCTCTCGAGCGCGCTGTCCGGCAGCCGCTACCCGTTCGACCCGCTGGACCAAGCCCCCTTCCGGAACTTCGTCCAGTCCGGTGACAGCGACATCTACCAGGTCTGGCCCGGCGGCCGCTCGGAATGGCTGAGCCACGGCCCGGTCCTGCCCGACCCCGAATACATCGACAGCGGCTTCAGCGGCGCCTCCGCCGATCTCTCCCGGGTCTTCTTCCAGAGCAAGCAGCAGCTGACCGGCGAAGCCACCGGGCCGACCGCGCAGAACCTGTGGGAACGCCATGGCGACCAGCTGCGGATCGTCAACCTCGACGAAAACGGCGAACTGATCCCGGGTGGCGCCGCCACCGGCCGTGGATTGGCCGTCGGCGCCTCGTTCTACGCCGGAGGCGAATATCAGCAGGGGTCGAACGCCCAGGGGCACGCCTACGACCAGAGCGCGGTCTCGGCCGACGGCCGCGTCATCTTCTTCACCGCACCGCTGGAACCCAAAACGGCGCCGCGCCAGCTCTACGCCCGCCTCGACGGCAGCCGCACGGTGCTGGTCTCGCGCTGTCGAGTCGGCACCTGCAGCGGCGAAGGCGCGCCCGAAGGGGCGATGTTCCTGTTCGCCCGGCCCGACGGCTCGGCGGTCACCTTCTACAGCCACAGCCCGCTCACCGAAGGCGCCGACCCGGAAGGCGGCATCTACCGCTACGACGTCGCCGCCGACACGCTCAGCTTCCTCGCCCCGCTCGACCTCAACAGCGGCGTGCTGGCGGCGAGCGAAGACGGCTCCTACATCTACCTCTGCCGGGGCGGCAGCGAACTCGCGGTCTATCACGGCGGCACGGTGCAGCCGGTCGCGTCGATCCCCTGCACCGCCGCGAACTACCCGGAAGGGAGAACCGAACCGGTCGCTGCCCGTCCGGGAACCTCGGTGGAAGGGGTCAAATCGCCGACCCTGGGCGAACCGGTCGTCACCCCCGACGCGGGCTACCTTTTCGTGACCGCCGGCGGGCCCGCCGAAATGGGCAACGAATACCGGAACGAAGGCCACGCCGAGGTCTACTACTACGAAGCCGCGACGGCGACCTTGAATTGCCTCTCCTGTCGTCCCGACGACGCACCGGCGCGAGCCAACTCCTACCTCAACGAAACCGTGCAGCGACGCCAGCAGAGTTGGGCGAAGATCTACTCGCCGCTCAACGCCGGGGTCACGCCACGCAACCTCAGCGTCGACGGCAATCGCGCCTTCTTCGTTTCCGAAGAAGAGCTGGTTCCCGCCGACCACAACGAAAGCCAGGACGTCTACGAGTGGGAGCGCGCCGGCAGCGGCAGCTGCACCCGGAGCAGCGCCGCCTACGTCGGCGCCAGCCGCGGTTGTCTCTCGCTCATCTCTGCCGGTGAAGGCACCGAAGGCGCTGTTTTCGAGGGCGCCTCCGAAGACGGGCGGAACGTCTTCTTCGCGACCTTCTCCAGCCTCGTCCCGACGGCGACCGGGAGCGAACTCGAGCTCTATGACGCCCGGGTCGAAGGCGGCCTCGCCGCCCAGCAGGCGCAGCCGCCCTCGTCCTGCGGCGACGAACTGACCTGTCGCGGCCAAGCTGGCGTGGCGCCGGCAGCGGCGACGACCGCGAGCGCGCAATACAGCGGGCCCGGCAACCCCCGGCGCCACGCCGCCGGCAACTGCGCCTCGCTGCAGCGCCGGCTGAAGGCGATTCGGGCGCAGGCGAAGCGGGCGCAGGGGCAGGCGATACGCGCTCGCCGCCACCACCAGGAAGGAAAGGCGAAGCAGATGGAGCGCAGGAGCCGGCAGCTCGCCGCGCACGCCGGGCGGCTGGCGCGGCAGGCCAAGCAGTGTGCCAACGGCGACCGGGGGGCGGCGAAATGAGGCGGCTCGGCTTCTCCCACCGCACCGCGGCCGCACTCGGCCTGGCCCTGCTGGCGCTCGCCGCCGCCCTCCCGACCGGCGCCGCCGCTCAGGGGCTGGGGGCGCCGGGCGGTCCCCGCTGGGCGCTGACCGAGGTCGCCTGGCCGACCAACTTCACCGCCGCCGAGGCGAATGACGCCTACGTGATCGCAGCCACCAATGTCGGCGGCGAAGCGACGAACCCGGGCGAACCCGTCCAGCTCGAGGTCGAGCTGCCGGCGAAGACGACCTTCGTCGAAGCAAGAAGCAGCTTCACCCTCTCCGTCGCCCCGGCCGGAACCTGCGGCGCGGCCGGGCAGACCGTCACCTGCGAACTCGAAGCGGGCAGGCAGGTGAAGCCCGGCGAACAGCTGCAGGCGCGGATCGTCGTCGACGTCGCCGAAGACGCGAGCGGGACGCTCGTCGGCACCGCCGGCGTCGAAGGTGGCGGCGCCGCTCCGCAGCAGGCGCGGGTCGAGACCCCCGTCGGGGTCGGGCAGGCGGCGCCGGGGATCGCGCCCGGGAGCTTCTTCTCGAGCGTCTCCACCGAACAGGCGGGCGCCCACCCCAACGCCACCGCCGGCTTCACCCTCAGCACCACCCGCCATCGCGAAGCGGGCGGAAACGAAGTGATCGAACCGTCCTCTCTGAAGACCGTCAGGGTGGAGACGCCGCCGGGGCTGATCGGCGCGGCGAACGCGGCGCCGAAGTGCATCTTCCTCCTCTTCTCGACCGGCTCCTGCCCAGCCGACACCAAGATCGGGGTCGAGACGATCATCATCAACACCGCCGGCGGCGGGTTCACCCCTGGCAGCCCACCCCTCCTAAATGGCCTCACCCTGCCCCTCTACAACATGGAAACGCCGGCCGGGGTGCCGGCCGAGTTCGCGACCGCGATCCTCTCCGTCGTCATCGTGCTGAAGGCGGAAGTTCGCAGCGGCGGCGATTACGGGCTGACGATCACCGCCGGGCCGAACTCGCAGGGCGGCTCGATCATCGCCTCCTCGACGACGTTCTTCGGCAACCCGTCGCAGTACAACGGGGGCGACACTCCGCAGCCGTTCGTCTACAACCCGACCTCCTGCGGGCCGCCGCAGCCCAGCCTGCTCTCCGCCAGCTTCTACCAGACCCCGTCGAGCCCGCTGAGCCAGGCGACCTCGGCGCCGCAGGGCTGGACCGGCTGCGACCAGGTCCCGTTCGCCCCGAGCCTGACCGCGCGGCCGACGACCTCGGTCGCCGACTCGCCCAGCGGCCTGGACGTCGACGTCCACATCCCGCAGAGCGCCGATCCGGAAGCGCTCGCCTCCTCCGACCTCCGCGACGCGGCGGTGACCCTGCCGGAGGGCGTCGCGATCAACCCGTCGGCGGCCAGCGGCCTCGGCGCCTGCACCCCGGCCCAGGTCGAACTCCACGGCCCGAAGCCGGCGCAGTGCCCCGACTCCGCCAAGGTCGGCAGCGTCGAGATCGACTCGCCGCTGCTCGACCACCCGATCCCCGGCGGCATCTACGTCGCCAAGCCGGGCGACAACCCGTTCGGCAGCCTGCTGGCGATCTACGTCGCCGCCCACGACCCGACGAGCGGAATCGTCGTCAAGCTCGCCGGCAAGGTCGAAGCCGACCCCGGCAGCGGCCGGCTGACGACGCGGTTCAGCGACAACCCGCAGCTGCCGTTCGAAGATTTCAAGCTCAGCTTCTTCGGCGGCTCGCGGGCAGTGCTGACGACGCCGCTCGCCTGCGGGGCCCACTCCACCAGCGGCACGCTGGCGCCCTGGAGCGGCACCGCGCCGCAGGCGGTCGGCGACAGCTTCTCGATCGACACGGCCGCCGCCGCCGGCCCCTGCCCGGGCGACGAAGGCGCGGCGCCGAACCGCCCCGAATTCGAAGCGGGCACGACGGCGACCAGCGCCGGTGCCTACGCGCCGTTCGTCCTCCACCTGCGCCGCGGCGATGGCTCGCAGCGCCTGCGGCAGCTGAACGCCACCCTGCCGCCGGGGCTGCTGGCCAAGCTCGCCGGCGTCCCCTACTGCCCGGAAGCGGCGATTGCCGCGGCGGCCGGGAACAGCGCCGGCGCCGAGCTGGCGGCCCCGTCCTGTCCGGCGGCAAGCGAGGTCGGTCGGGTCACGGTCGCCGCCGGCGCCGGACCCAGCCCCTTCTACCTGGACAGCGGCCGCGCCTACCTCGCCGGTCCCTATAAGGGCGCGCCGCTGTCGCTGGTGATCGTCACCCCGGCCCTGGCCGGGCCCTACGACCTCGGCACCGTCGCGGTCCGCGCCGCGCTCCGGGTCGACCCCCGGACCGCCGC
>JAFDWC010000176.1 GCA_018268655.1 Actinomycetota bacterium | reverse complement strand
CACCTCGCTCCCTGCGTCCTTGCCTGAACCTCCCTCCGCGGCTCAGGTCCGTGTCCGGCATTTGGATGAAGAAATCCCTAGCGCTCTAATAGGCTTCCGACGGTTAACCCGATGAAGGGAGCTTTGCATGAGGCAAGGAGTCAGGCGGTCGCTGTCGTTCTCGAACGTCGTCGCTGTGGTCGCGCTGTTCTTCGCGCTGGGCGGGACGGTCTACGCGGCGGGGAAGATCAGCGGTTCGCAGATCAAGCCGAACTCGATCCCGGCGAACAGGATCAAGTCGAAGTCGATCTCGGCCAGTCAGATCAAGCCCGGCACGATCTCGGGGGCGCAGATCCAGGCCGGGTCGATCTCCGCGAGCCAGGTCAAGTCGGGGTCGCTGACCGGGGCGCAGATCCAGGCCGGGTCGCTGACCGGGGCGCAGGTCAACGGCGCCACGCTGACTGGCGTCAGCGCGGCGGCGATCGGGACCGTTCAGTACGTGACGGCGACGGTGGCAATCAACGCCGCCTCGGAATCTGGGACGTCCGGTACGGCGAATTGCCCGAGCGGGACGAAGGTGATCGGGGGTGGGGCGACCGTAAGCGACCCCATTCGCGCTTATGTCAACGAAAGCGCTCCGGCGTTGAGCCGGACCGGATGGTTCGCGGACGGGGTCTCCTCCGAACCCGGGGTCTCGATGACCGTCACCGCCATCTGCACTCCAGTCACGACGGCGAACGGCTGATCTGCTTGGCGGCTTTTGCATCCATGAGGTGCAGAAGCCGCCAGCTCGCCTTTCCGCCGGAGCTCAGTCGCCGCGGCCGGCGGCCGGCTCGAGGACCCAGACCGACGGTTCGCGCCTGAGCTTGGCGGCGTACTCGTCGAAGCCGGCGTACTGGAAGTTGTGGGCCCGCCAGAGCGCCTCGCGCTCGGGGCCGGTGGCGACGCGCGCCCGCACCCGTTGCCTGCGCCGGCCCACCTCGACCTCGACCTCGGGGTTGGCCCTGAGGTTGAGCGACCAGGCGGGCAGGCGCTCGTTGCCGGCGTTGGTGTCGATCAGGACCAGGTCGGGGCCGTGGGCGAGATAGACGACCGGGCTGGTTCGCCGCTGCCCCGATTTGCGGCCGACCGTGGTCAACAGGAGCAGCGGCGCCTTGCCGACGCTCCCCATGATCCGGCCGCCGGAGAGCCGGTAGAGGGGCACGTTCAGCTTCCCGGCCCAGCGCAGACCCCGCGCTCCCAGCGAGTTCGAGAACCGCGCCCAGAAATGATCGCTCGGCATCGCGCGAGTATCCCATCCGGTACGTTCAGGTCAATGGCCGAGTCGCACCCCTTTCGCCGCGCCGCCGAAGCCAAGGACCTGGAGCTGCTGCGCGAGGCGCTGGCCGAGGACGTCGTCCTCCACAGCCCGATCCTGTTCCGTGGCTTCGAGGGGCGCGAGGTCGTCGTCGCCGTCCTCTCCCACGTCGTCGAGGTCTTCGAAGACTTCACCTACGTCGACGAGCTGGCGGAGGCCAACCGCGTCGTCCTCCGCTTCCGCGCCCGGGTAGGCGACCGCGAGCTGGAGGGCATCGACTACCTCGAGCTCGGCGCCGACGGCCGGGTCGCCGAGCTGACCGTCTTCGTGCGCCCCTACTCGGCGCTCACCGCCTTCAACGAGCGGATGAAGGAGCGCCTGGCCGCGGCGCCTCCCGCGGCCGAGTAGCCAGGCGCTCCGCGGCTCAGCGGAACCTGGCCGGGAACTGCTGCACGATCCCTTCGCTGAGCATGTCGGCCATCTGCAGGAGGTGGTCGATGTAGGCGCCGTAGAGCCTGATCGCGGCGCCGTAGCGACCGGTCAGCTGGGCGACCGCGAGCCCCACCACCTGGTTGAGGTGGACCCGCATCATCGTTCGCATCTCCGGCAGCGACCAGTGGTCCGGGTTGGCGCTGTGGAGGAAGCCGGCGACCTGGTCGCCGTTTGCGTAGAAGGCGGATTTCGCCTTGGCGATCGCGGCGGCATCGCCCGACTTCGCCGCCGCGAGCACCGCGACCGCGTCGACGATGTGCTCCTGCAGCAGCTTCGTCAGCTCGGTACCGGCCTTGGAGCCGTAGTAGGGCTTGACGGCGTTGCCGATTTCGGTCTGGTTCTGCAACAGGCGCTGGACCACCAGCTTGGTGTCGGGAAGTTCGCCGACGTAGTCGACGATCGCCCGCTCGGTCCAGGTTCCGTGCGCCTGCCAGAGCGAGCGCATCGCGGTGCGGAGGGCGAGCGCCTTCGGGGTCGTCGCCGTCTTGGCCGCGCCCATATCGGGCATGGCGCTTGCGGCCGGCGCTGAGGCGATCGACCCGAAGGCGAGCGCGACCAGCGCCCCGGCGGCAATCGTGCCGGCGAGGAAACGTCGGTGGTTGAACGCGATGGTTCTCATTGGGGGGGGTCTCTCCTTGTTAGGCCCGGTTCCGCGCCAGGTCCCCCAGCGCGACTCCGGGGTCTTCTAGTGCCGCGGGCTCGACTGGCGGGCGCTTCGCCACCAGCTCCTGGATCTGCTCGTTGACGTCCCAGACGTTGAAGTTCATCCCCGCCAGCAGCCGCCCCTCCCGCAGCCAGAAGGCGATGAACTCGTGGCTGTCCGGCTTGCCGCGGAATACGACGCGATCCCACTGCCGCGCCAGCCCCGCGTACTCCATCCCGACCTCGTACTGGTCGGAGAAGAAGTAGGGCACCCGGTCGTACGGCTCGCCGCAGCCGAGCATGTTGCGCGCCGCCACCGGACCCTGGTGCAGGGCGTTCGCCCAGTGCTCGACCCGGAGCGGGCCGAGGGTCGGGTGCCGTTGGCGGGCGACGTCGCCGGCGGCGAAGATCGCCGGGTGGCTGCTCTGCAGGCTGCCGTCGACGACGATGCCGTCGTCGACCGCGAGCCCGGCGGCCCGGGCCAGCTCGGTGCGCGGCGAGACTCCGATCCCGACGACCGCGAAGTCGCACTCGACGGTGCGCCCGTCGCTGGTGCGCACCCGTTCCACCGCGCCGGAGCCTTCGAACGCCTCGACCCCGGTGCCGAGCAGCATCTCGACGCCATGGGCGAGGTGCAGGTCACGGTAGACGGCGCCGACCTCCGCCCCGAGCACGCGCTCGAGCGGTACCGAGGCCGACTCGATCACCGTCACCTCGACCCCGAGCTGGCGGGCCGAGGCGGCGATCTCCGAGCCGATCCAGCCGGCGCCGATCACGACCGCCTTGCCCCCTCGCTCGAGCCGGGCGTGGATCGCGTCGGAGCTGCCGACGTCGCGCAGGTAGTGGATGCCGTCGAGCTCGGCGCCGGCGACGTTCAGGCGCCGCGGCGACGCCCCGGTCGCGAGCAGGAGCCGGTCGAAGGCGAGCCGCTCGCCGCCGGCGAGCTCGAGCTCACGGCGCTCGGCGTCGAGCCCGACCGCCGCCTGGTCGAGGATCAGCTCGATCTCGTGGCGCCGGTAGAAGGACTCGTCGTGGACGAGGATCTTCTCCCGCTCGACCTCGCCGCGGAGGTAGTCCTTGGAGAGCGGCGGCCGTTCGTAGGGGTGCTCGGCCTCCTCCCCGATCAGCGCCACCCGGCCCTCGAACCCCGCCTCGCGCAGCGCCTCGGCGGCCTTGGCTCCGGCCAGGCCGGCGCCGACGATCACGAACGTCTGCTCGCGGTCGCTCATCCTCTTCTCCCTTCGGTCAGTGCCAGGAACTCCTGGCGGGTGCGGGGGTCGTCGCGAATCTGGCCCTGCAGCGCCGAGGTCACGGTGAGGGCGCCGAACTTCTGCACCCCGCGCAGCGACATGCAGGTGTGCTCGGCTTCGACCACGACGCCGACCCCCTTCGGCCGCAGCGTCGCCGCCACCCAGTCCGCGACCTGGGTCGTCAGCCGCTCCTGCACCTGTAGGTCGCGGGCGAACATCTCGACCACGCGGGCGAGCTTGGAGAGGCCGACGATCCGCTCGCCGGGCAGGTAGCCGACGTGGGCGACCCCGTGGAAGGGCAGGACGTGGTGCATGCAGAGCGAGTGGAAGGGAATGTCCTTGACCACGACCAGCTCGTCGTAGCCCTCGTTGGCGAAGGTGGTGGCGCGGAAGGGCTGCGGGGTGAGCAGCTCGACGTAGGCGTCGACCATCCGCCGCGGCGTCTCGGCCAGGCCCTCGCGCCCGAGGTCCGCTCCGAGGGCGGCGAGGAGATCGGCGGCGGCGCGCTCCGCCGCGTCCCGGTCGACCTCCCGCTGGGGCCGGCTGCCGTTCTGGGCGGGCCGCGAGGTCGCCGCGAGCTCGAGGGGAGAATGCGCCATCGGGGTCCTTGGCGACCCCGGGGCGCGAAGTCTTACCTCGGGGTCTCGACTTCGTCGGCGGCGAGCAGATCGCGGAGGCTGCGGTAGTCCTCGGCGCAGGCGGGGCAGCCGGCCAGGTGGGCGCGCATTCCCGGCACCCGCTCGTCGGCCGCCTCCGCCGCGATCGTCAGCTCGACATAGCGGTCGAGGGCGGCGAAGCACTCCTCGCAGCTCAGCTCGGGGTCGCTCGGGCCGAGCAGCCCTTCCAGCATCTCCTCGTCGCTGCGCCTGCTCCCGTTCGGCTCAGTCATCGCTCCTCCTTTCGGTCGAGGTCGAGCTCGAAGCCGCGGGCGGCAAGCGCCGCGCGCAGCTTGCGGCGGGCGTCGTGAAGGTTCTTGTAGAGGGCGCCGCGGGTGCTGTCGAGTCGCTCGGCGAGGACGTCGATCGGGACGTCGTTGAGCGCCACCGCGACCAGCACCTCGCGCTGGCGCGGGCCCAGCGAGCGCTCGACCTCCTCGCGGATCGCGGCGAAGAGCTCGGCGTCCTCGGCCCCGCGCTCGGTCCGGGTGGGGCCGGACAGCTCTGCCCAAGCCTCCTCCTCGAGCGGGATCTCCCGTCCCTGCCAGGCCCGGCGGCGCACCTTCACGCCCGCCTCGAGCAGGGCGAACTTGTAGGCCCAGGTGGTGAACCGGCTCTCCCCCCGGAACTGGTCGAGCTTGGCGAGGACGGCCAAGAGGGCGTCGTCGGCGCTCTGCTGGGCGAGGTCGTCGTGGTCGCCGGGGCGCAGGTGGGAGAGGGAGGCGCGGCGGCGGCCGATCTCGAAGCGGGAGGCCTTCAGCAGCAGCTCGTGCAGCTCGGCGAGCGCCCGTTCGCGCTCGGCTCCATCCGCCCGCAGCTGCTGCAGCCACAGAGCCGACTCCTCGTCGAGGAGCTGGGCGGCGGTTTCGCTTGGCATCGGCATCGTCGCTAGCGCCACGCTCTCTTAGCGTGGGTCCGCGGCCAATCCTTACATCACTAGAATCGCCGAGCCACCCGGGGGAGTGTCCGAGTGGTTAAAGGAGACGGGCTGTAAACCCGTTGGCTATGCCTACGCAGGTTCGAATCCTGCCTCCCCCACTAGAACCGCCTC
>JAFDWC010000175.1 GCA_018268655.1 Actinomycetota bacterium | reverse complement strand
CACCAGCGGCTGCGTCCGCGCCTCGGCGGTCGACGGCGCCCAGCACGGCTTCCGCTCGCTGGTCGTCGCCGACGCCAGCGGCGACCGCAGCGCCGAGGCCCACGAGACCAGCCTCGGCTCGATCGACGAGCTCTACGGCGACGTCGTCTCAACCGCCGATGCGCTCGAGTACCTGCGCGAGTTGCAGTCGGGAGTGCCCCGCACCGTGTTCCTTAGCGATCATTGAGGAGGATATGTATGAGTAACGAGAACCTGCCCGAGCGGCCGCCCTACGAGACCGCACACATCTCCGACATCCCACACACCGCCAGCGGCGACTCCCACGGGTTCCAGCTGGTCGGCGAGTGGAAGCAGATCCGCCACTACTTCGGCATCCGCGAGTTCGGGGTCAACGCCTTCGTCGCCACCGAGGACGGCCAGGAAATCGTCCACTCTCACACCGAGTTCGCCAACGACGACGAAAGCCAGCCCGGCGACGAGGAGCTGTACTACATCGCCTCCGGCTCGGCCACGGTGAAGCTCGGCGAGGAGACGCGCCAGGCGCCGCAGGGAACCCTGATCTTCGTCGGCGATCCGGGCGTCGAGCGCAGCGTCACCGCCGACACCGCGGGGACCACCGTGCTCACCTTCGGCACCAACCCGGGGGTCGAGTTCATCGTCTCGGACTTCGAGAAGGGGGTGACGCCGCCGGCGCGCTGGCGGCAGTGACGATGGAGCGCGCCTCGGTCCCCCTTGCTGACCTCTGCTCAGTGCACCTGGTCGACGCCGACCACGTGCGAGCGCTGATCCGCGCCGGGCGCCTCCCCGCCCCCAAGGCCGCCGGCGAGTGCCAGGTCGAAACGGTCCCCCCCGACTACCTGGAACCGCCGGCGGCCCCCGGCGCGGCCCGCTCGGCCGCCTGGGGCCCCCACATCGAGCGCAACGCCGGCCGCTTCGCCGACGCTCAGCGGCGGCTGGTCGAGACCCTCGCCGGCGACTCGCACTGGACCCGCGAGCGCCAGCTGACCCGGATGGGCACCGCCGCCTGGGCGGTCGGGCTGTCGCTGCTGATGGACGGCTCGGCCGCCGAGTCGCGGCGCTGGCTCGACCGCTGCGCCCGCAGCTACCGCGCCAGCCTCGCCGAAGCCGACCCCGGCAGCTGGGGCCGCTCGCTGGGGGCGATCAAGTCCCGCATCCTCGCCGGCGACGAGCGCGGGTCCGAACGCGAGGCGCGGATGACGCTCGAGCTCGGCGCCGCCGAGCAGGAGGGCTCGATCCCGATCTACGCCGCCACCCTCGCCCACCTGGTGCTCGGCGACGACACCGCGGCTGCCGCCGAGGCGGAGCGCCTCGTCGCCGCGGCGGACTTCCCGCCGGCGGTGGCGGCGACGCTGGCGGCGCTCGCCGCGGGCGACCCGGAGCGCTACGGGGCGGCGGTGCGCGAGGTCCTCACCTCGTTCGAGACCCGCGACCGCTACCTGGCGGCGGTCCCCGCCGCCGACACGGTGCTGGTCCTGCAGTGGCTGGCGCGGCCGCGCGGACTCGAGCTGGCGCTGCGCTCTCCCGTCCTACCGGCGGCGGGCGCGGGAGGCTGAGCGCAGTGGCAGCGGTTCGGAGCATCTGCTGCCACTGCGAGTCCCGCTGCGGGGTGCTGGTCGAGCTCGACGACGAGGGGCGGCCGGCGGCGGTGACTGGCGACCCGTCGCACCCGATCAGCCGCGGCTTCCTCTGCCCGCGGGGCCGGGCGGCGGTCGACTACTACGAGGACCCGCGGCGGCTGCGGGTGCCGCTGAGGCGCCGCGGCGCCCGCGGCGAGGGGCGGTGGGAGGAGATCTCCTGGGAGGCGGCGCTCGACGAGGTCGCGGCCAAGCTCCTGGCGATCAGCGAGGAGTCGGGGCCGGAGGCGGTCGCCTACCTGAACGGCACCCTGTTCGCCGGCGACGGCTGGTTCGGCAACCGCCTCCTGCACAAGCTCGGCTCCCCAAACTGCGGCGGCGCCGGGCTGATGTGCGGGGGTCCCCAGTTCGCCGCCGGCGCCCTCACCTTCGGCTTCGCCTCCGCCTTCCCAGAAGTGGTGCCGGGCCTGACCGAGACCGTCGTCGTCTGGGGCCAGCACCCGGCGGCCTCGGCGCCGATGTACTGGGCGCTGATCCGCCAGGCGCAGCGCGCCGGCGCGAAGCTGGTGGTGGTCGACTCGCGGCCGACGATCGAGAGCCGCCACGCCGACCTCTGGCTGCAGCCGCGGCCGGGGACCGACGCGGCGCTGGCCCTGGCGCTGGTCAACCTCGTGATCGACGAGGGCCTGGTCGACGAGGACTTCGTCGGACGCTGGGCGCGCGGGCTCGACGAGCTGGCCGCCCGCGCCTCCGAGTACCCGCCCGAGCGCGCCGCCGAG
This sequence comes from Actinomycetota bacterium, assembly GCA_018268655.1. Taxonomy (GTDB): domain Bacteria; phylum Actinomycetota; class Thermoleophilia; order Solirubrobacterales; family 70-9; genus VAYN01. The sequence goes on along the minus strand of JAFDWC010000175.1, from coordinate 3,000 downwards.
CTGACCGGGGTCCCCGCCGCCCGGATCCGCGAGGCCGCCGCTCTCTACGCCGGCCGCCGGCCGGCGGCGCTCTCCAGCGGCACCCCGAACGGCCAGGGGAGGAACGCCCTCAACCTCGAGCGCTCGCTGCAGATCCTGATCGCGCTGACCGGCAACTTCGAGCGGCCGGGCGGCAACCACCTGTTCGGGCCGCTGCCCGAGGTCGGCAGCGAGGTCACCCACGACGCCTTCGGCGAGGTGCCGCCCGAGCAGCGGCGCAAGCGCCTCGGCGCCGACCGCTTCCGCCTCCACGGCGAGGGCGTCGAGCTGCTCTCGGAGGCGGCCACCCGCGTCTGGTTCGGGATCGAGTACCCGATCACCAGGCGCTCGCTGGGGATCGCCCACCCGCCCTCGATCTTCGAGGCGATCTCCAGCGGCGACCCCTACCAGGTGCGCGCCCTGCTCCTCTCCCACCACAACGCGGTCGGCGCCTACAGCGGCAGCGCCGCGGCGGTGCGCGCCCTCACCGATCCCAAGCTGGAGCTGCTCGTCGTCCACGACCTGCGGCTGAACCCGACCTCGATGCTTGCCGACATCGTCCTCCCGGCCGCCTCCTGGATGGAGAAGCCGTTCATGTGGTCGTCGGGCTGGGGCAACCTGGTGGCGACCGGCCACCGCGTCGTCGCCCCCGCCGGCGAGCGGCGCAGCGACTACGAGTTCTGCCGCGACCTCGGCCGCCGCCTCGGCCAGGAGTGGCCCGACCGGGTCGAGGACGTCTATGACGAGTGGCTGCGGCCGTCCGGTCGCAGCTTCGCCGAGCTCCTCGACAGCGAGCAGCCGTGGCTGCCCGGCACCGACCAGCGCCGGCGCCACGAGCAGCTCGACCCCAGCGGCGAGCCCCTCGGCTTCGGCACCCCGAGCGGCCAGGTCGAGCTGAGCTCGACCGTGCTCGCCCAGCTCGGCTACGACCCCCTCCCCTCCTACGAGCCCCGCACCAGCCAGCCCGAACCGGACTTCCCCCTCTATCTGATGACCGGCGGCACCCGCATCGACGCCACCCACCAGGACCACCGCCAGGTCCCCTCCCTCCGCGCCCGCCACCCCGATCCCCAGCTCGAGATCGACCCCGACCTCGCCGCCGCCCACGACATCGCCGCCGGCGACTGGGTGGAGATCGAGACCGAGCACGGCTCGATCCGCCAGCGCGCCACCTTCACCCCGGACCTCGGCACCGACCGCGTCAGCGCCGAGCGCTGGTGGTACCCCGAGCGCGACGGCCCGACCCCCTCCCTCTTCGGCTACCCCGAGGCGAATGTCAACGCGGTGACCAGCTGCAACCTCGACGCCTGCGACCCCGCCTACGGCGCCCTCCCCTACCGAATCGCGTCATGCCGGATCAGGCGGGAGCCCGATCAGGGATGACCGCGCAGTCGAGCCTGCCGACGGAGTGGAACGCGCGACCTTCAGCTTGAAAGGACGAGGGTCGTTGGCTTGGGCTGCGGGATCGCGGCTGCGATGTGACAGGGATGAGACTCCCAGTGCGCCTCAAGCAGCTGCGCCAGCGCTCGCGCCAGTGATCGCTCGAGCGTGGACCAGCGCGCCTCGCAGATCATCGGGGGAGGGTCGCTCCCGAATCGAGCGCCGAAGGTCGACCGCGAGCTGCGCCTGGCCCAACTGTTCCAGCTGCCCAGCTAGCTCGTCGCGCGCCAGGGGGAAGACATCGCTCGACAACAGGACCCATCGCGCAATGAGAGAAAGCACTCCCCTCGTTTGCTCCAAGGCCGCGCCGTAGTCGCTGCTCCCAGCAATCTGCTCTGCGAAGTCCAATGCAGTGCGAGCCTGCCGGAGCTTGCGATCGGGATCGGGCCAGGCGTCCTGCTCGGCCACATACGTCGCGGCATCGCGGATGACTCCAGAGTCGAACAGCACGCAGCCGTACCAGACCGACCAATGCGCAAAGTCGTCTCCCTTCCGGAGCTTCGCCCAGAAGCGATCGACGTCATCGGCATAGAGGTCGATGTCCGCGGGCAGGTCGGTCACACGCAACGAAGTCGCACCGATGACGTGGTAGTCGACGTCGCTCACCTGGGTTCGCCGCCCACGCGCCGTCGAACCGGAGAGGACCATCGCCGCGGCTCCAGCGTCCCGCGCTCGCACCATCGTCGCCTCGGTAATCGCCGCGAGCTCCGCCGACTGGTTCGAGGCCGCGCGCTGTCGGTCAAACCGGAGCCTCTCCGCCCAAGCATCAGCGTCCGCAGGCGCAAGCTGCGCAAGGGCTCCTCTCCGGGGAGCCAGTTGCCGCCAAGTCTCGGTCATCGTCGTCATTCCGATTCAGCCTCGGCCATTCGGACCGCGGTTTCAACCTCGCTGATCACATCTTGGATGGACAGCTCCCCAAGATCGGGATCCTCGCCCTCGTAGAACATCGCCTTGCGCTCCTCGTTGAGCAGCTGGTGCAGGTCAGACAGGTCTTTCGGCAGCACTCCCTTCCCGCGCAGCTCCGTCGCCGCATCCCGACGGCGCCAATGCTGTTCGCCGATCGTGATCCCGTGCTTCTCCGCCAGCGCGTCAATCGCGGCCTCGAGGCTCGCGAAGCTCCACTGCACTGCATCCCGCAAGTCGCCAGCAGCCGCCTCTTCCTGAGCCTTGGTCAGGTGCTCCCGCGCCACCTCCACCTTGGGCTTGGAGGTCATGCGGTCATGCTACGTCGCGTGGCGGATCAGGTGCGCGGTCGGCTGGCGCATCCCCTTGCCAGCTCTTCACTGGCAGAAGGCCTCCCGGCCCGACTCGGTATAGGCGAGCGCCCGGTTGATGGCGTCGCGAATGTGGAGCAGGTAGACCCGCTCGTCCCTCAGAGCGCTACCGCCTCGGCCAAGATCCGATCCCGAAGGTAGGGCGAGAGGCTTCCTTCGGTCACCACATCGACCTCAACGCCAAGCGCTTCCTCCAACTCATCGCCAAGGGCAACGAGATCGAAGAGGCTGCAGCCCTCCGACATATCGACGAGCAGGTCGAGGTCGC
>JAFDWC010000174.1 GCA_018268655.1 Actinomycetota bacterium | reverse complement strand
GGCAGACCTTGGTCCCTTGTCAGCTCACGAAAGCCGGGGGGTTCTGGCCTTTAGCCGGTGCGTGTTGGTGGGGCGGTCGCGTGCCCCTCCCGAAAACACTCAAGCGGAGCCGCAGGCGGAGCGTTTTCCGGAGGGGTGCGCGAGCGCCCCCTACCACCAAGCCCCAGTCCCTAAAAGAGCAGCCCTAGTAATCGAAACTAGCCGCACTGGGCGGCAGCACGAACTGGGTCACGATCAGGTTCGCGGCCAGTTTCCGCGCCCCGTCGCGGATGCGGTCGAGCCGCACCTCGATCACGACCGTGCTGCGGCCGCTGTGCAGGGGGCGCGCCTCGGCGACGATCTCGTCCCCGAGCCGCCCGGCGGCGAACACGTTCAGCTTCAGCTCGATCGTGGTGAAGTCGTCGCCGGGCTGGACCGTGCGGAAGGTCATCCAGGCGGCGACGGTGTCGCCGAGCGCGGTCCAGACGCCGCCGTGGACGAAGCCGCCGGGGTGCAGGTGGCGCTGCTCGACCAGGATCCGGCCGCGGGCGAACTCCTCCTCGATCTCGAGCGGCTGAATCCCCAGCTCCCCCGGGAACGTGCCCTGGGCGAACTGGCTGAAGCTGTCCGGAGTGGCCTCGGAGTAATCGGTCACATCAGAATCAAATCAGGGAGCGGCTTCGGGCGGCGCCCCGAGCGCCTAGAGCCGTTCGACCAGCATCGCCTTGCCCTGGCCGCCGGCGACGCACATCGTCTCCAGCCCGATCTGGTGGTCGTCGGTCTCCATCACGTTCAGCAGCGTCCCCATGATCCGGGCGCCGGTCATCCCGAACGGGTGGCCGAGGGCGATCGCGCCGCCGTGGGTGTTGAGCTTCTCGAGCGGGATGTCGCATTCGTCCATGATCGGGATCACCTGGGCGGCGAAGGCCTCGTTGAGCTCGACCACGTCGACGTCGTCGATCGTCATCCCGGCCCGCTCGAGCACCTTCCTGATCGCCCCGATCGGCGCCACGCCCATGTACTCGGGCTCGTTGCCGAAGGTGGCGGCGGTGATGATCCGCGCCCGTGGGGTCAGCCCCAGCTCCTTGGCCCTGGTGTCGCTCATCAGCAGCACCGCGGCGGCGCCGTCGTTGAGCGGGCAGGAGTTGCCGGCCGTGACGCCGCCGCCGCCGAAGGCCTCCGGCAGTTCGGCCAGCTTCTCGAGGGTCGAGCTGGCGCGCGGCCCGTCGTCCTTGGCGACCTCGGCATCGCCGACCTTGACCGGGACGATCTCGCGGTCGAAGAAGCCGTCTTCCTGCGATCTCACCGCCAGTTCCTGCGAGCGCTGCGCGTACTTGTCCATGTCGGCGCGGCTGACCTCGTAGCGATTGGCGACGTTGACCGCGGTCAGGCCCATCTCGATGTAGGCGTTGGGCTGGCCGTTCTCGCCAAGCAGGTTGGGGTTGCGGTCGTCGACGCCGGCGGCCTCGCTGCGCTCGTTGTAGCGGCTCACCCACTCGATCCCGGCGGCGAGGTAGGCGTCGCCCTCGCCGGCCTTGATCGCGTTGCCTGCGTGGCGGATCGCGTCGAGGCTGGAGGAGCAGTAGCGGGAGACCGTAACCCCGTTGACCGTCTCCGGCAGCTTCTCGGAGAGCAGCGAGATGATCCGGCCGAGGTTGAAGGCCTGCAGCCCCTGCGGCATCCCCACCCCGCAGAAGAGGTCTTCGATCGAGGCCGGCTCGACCTCCGGGTTGCGCGCCAGCAGCTCGTCGACGACGAAGGCGCCCATCTCGTCCGGGCGCAGGGAGGCCAGGGAGCCCTTGAAGGCGCGACCGATCGGGGTGCGCAGGGTGTCGACGATGACTGCTTCGGGCATGGAAGTGTTCTCCTTCAGTCCTGTTTCGGTACCGGCTGACGGCGGGAGCGTAGTCCACGCTCTCCCAACATATGTGACGAAACGCACTTTCAGGCGCTCCCCTGTCCCCCGCCTCCGTTACATTCGGCCCCAATCCACCTCGCGTTGTCAGCGAGATGCCGCCGGAGCGGCAGCGAAAGGAGGCCTTCAATGCCCGAAGGCTATTGCGTCAAAGAGCGTAAGAAGGTCGAGATCAAAGACGCCAAGCAGGTGACGATGAAGAACGGTCGCCCGGCGATCCAAGGCGTCTGCCCCGATTGCGGGACGAAGATCTTCAAGATCGGGAAACTCGACTAGGAAGCGCATCTCGAGCTGCCGCCTCCGGCGCCGGACCGGCCCGCGGCGCCGGAGGCTGGGCGAGGAACCGGCCGCTCAGGGGAGCGAGCATGCTCTCCCCGCCATTGATGATCAGTGACCGCACGGGCCGACGCTACCGTCCAGGAGATCGCCTACTCCGAGGCCGTGCGCGAGCTCTCAGAGCAGCACGGCGCCATCGACAGCCTCCGCACCCGTGCCGGGCTGCTGCTTTCCTCGGCGGCCGTCACCACATCGTTCCTCGCCGCCCAGGCACTGCAGGGCGACAAGTCCAACGCCTTCGTCTGGCTCGCCCTGCTGTACGGGGAATTGCACCTGCGCCTCACCAGCGCCTAGCTCAGGAATCGACGCGTCCTCAATCATCTTGCGGTCCTGCTCCAAGCGGCGAGCTTCCTGCTCGCGGCCGAGGTAGTGCTCCGGTTTGTCGCTGTCGCGACCCGCGCATAAGATCATCTCGTGGCCGCAGACAAAACACCGCGAAAGGACATCGGGTCGGCGCCGAAACCAGATCCGATGTGGGTTCCGGTCCACGAGATGGACACGATGTCCGAGATCCTCAAGGACTGGCTTCCCTGGCGCAAGAAGAAGCGCAAGCGCTCCTGACGCAACAACCGGTGAACGCTGGAGTGGGAAGCTCCGTACCCCGGGCGTATGAGCACTTTCACCCGCGAGCGAGACGTGCGCGAGGCGTATGCCGCGCACTCCGGCGAGCTCTATGGCTTCGCGGTCCGCTCGCTGGGCGACGCCGGCCTGGCCGAAGAGGCGGTGCAGGAAACCTTCGTCCGCGCCTGGCGGGCCGGCGAGCGGTTCGACCCCGAGATCGGGTCGCTGCGGACCTGGCTGTTCGCGATCCTGCGCAACGTGGTGATCGACCTCGGCCGCGCCCGGGCAGCCCGGCCGGGGGTCGCCGAGGGCGGGATCGAGCCGACCGTCGAGCCGTTCGAGGAGGCGCTCGCCGCCTGGCAGATCGAGGAGGCGATGCGGCGGATCGGCGAGGACCACCGGCGGGTGATCTTCGAGACCTACTACCGGGGCCGGCCCTACGCCGAGGTGGCGGCGGAGCTCGGGGTGCCGGAGGGAACCGTGAAGAGCCGCGTCTACTACGGGCTGCGGGCGCTGCGGGTGGTGCTGGAGGAGATGGGCTATGAGGACTGAGAGCTGCCGCGAGTGGCGAACTTCACTCGGCGCCTACGCGCTGGGACAGCTCCCCGCCGAGGAGCGGGCCGGCCTCGAGGCGCACCTCGAGGGGTGCGCCGAGTGCCGGGCCGAGGCCGAGTCGCTGCGCTCGCTGGGGAAGCTGATGGCGCGCGCCGACCCGGCCCGGATCGTCGAGCCGGCCCCACGCCCGCCGGCGCATCTGCGCGAGCGGGTCGAAACGACGATCGGCGCCGAGCGGGCCAGTGAGCGCCGCTCGCGCCGCCGCCGCCGCTTCGGCTTCGCGCTCGGCGGCTTCGCCACCGCTGCCGCCGCGGCGGTGCTGGCGCTGGTCGTCTTCGGCGGTGGCGGCGCGACGCCACCCGAACAGCAGGTCGCCTTCACCAACCTGCCCAAGGGGGTCGAGATCGACGCGACGCTGCAACCACACGCCTTCGGGACCGAGATCCGGATGTACGTGGGCGGGATCCGCTCCGGCACGCTCTGCCGCGTCTTCCTGCGTGGGGACGACGGTCGCCTCTACCCCGCCGGCAGCTTCCGCTACCGCTGGGGCAACGACGCGGAAGCGATCCTCAGCTCCGCCCTCGACCTCTCGCGGACGCGGGCGATCGGCGTCCACGCCGGCAACCGCACCTTCGTCGCGCCGGTCGGCCCGGGAGGCGCGACCGCATCTGTCCCGCAACTGAACGAGGAGGAACCGACGTGAACAGCAAGACGTCCCGGATCGCGCTGCTGGTGGCGGGGGTGCTGGCGCTGGCGATCTCCGGCTGCGGCGGCTCCAGCTCGAGCAGCACCGAAACGAAGGCTGAAACCGGCGGCTCCGGTGGCGCCTACGGCAACATGGGCGCCGAAGAAACGGTGAAGGCGGCGCCGAACGCCGAAGAAGGGACGACCTTCGTCTCGCTCGGCAACGTCAGCGGCCTCGGCATGGTCCTGGTCGACTCGCAGGGCATGACCCTCTACGAATTCCAGAAGGACAAAGGCAGTGAATCGTCATGCAACGGCGAATGCGCCAAGGGCTGGCCGCCGCTGCTGACCAAGGGCGAACCACAGCCGAGCAACGGCGCCTCCGCCTCGAAGCTGGGGACGACCGAACGCAAAGACGGCAGCATGCAGGTCACGTACAACGGCCGGCCGCTCTACACCTTCATCGGCGACAAGGGACCCGGTGAAGCCAACGGCAACGGCATCGCCGCCTTTGGCGCCAAGTGGTACGCGCTGAAGGGCAGCGGCGAAGCCAGCAGCGGCAGCGGCACGGCGACGGGTGGCGAAAGCACCAGCGGCGGTGCCAAACCCTACGGCTACTAGATCGCGGTGGCGGCGCCGCGCTTGCGGTAGGAGATGACCGGCGGCACCAGCTCTCGGACCTCGGCCAGGAGCCGGGCCGAGAGCTCCGCCGGGTCCTCGTCCGGCCGCGGCTGACCGCCGGCCGGGTCGAAGAAGCGGAGACGGATCCGCGGCCGTCGCGGGAAGCCGGTGAGGTCGGCGGTCCCTTCGATCGCGACCAGGCTGACGTGGGCCTCGGGCACCTCGAGCGCCAGCCGCCCCGCACCGCTCCGCGCCCGCAGCACCTTGCCGCGGGAGCGGGTCCCTTCCGGGAAGACGCCGATGCAGGCGCCGGCCCGCAGCGTCTCGATCGCCCGCGCCAGCGCCCGCTGGTCGCCCTTGCCGCGCTCGATCGGGATCTGCCCCATCCCGTTCAGCAGCGGCGCCAGGCCGCGGACCTTCCATAGGTCCGATTTGGCGAGCGCGCGGATCTGCCGGCGCCGCAGCGCCGCACGGCCGACCATCACCGGGTCCCAGTGGCTGTCGTGGTTGCCGAGAATCAGCAGCGGCCCGCTCTCGGGAACGCTCTCGAGCCCCTCGACCCGCAGCCGCCCCCACCAGGCCACCGGCCCGGCGATCGCCAGCGCGACGCGGTAAGTGCGAGTTCTCTCCTGCATGCGAGGACGTGAGTTCTACGTGGTCCGGCAGGTTCGAGGCGGGCCGGTACAGGACGGAGTTGGCGTGAGGGTCCTCGGGGTCCCCTCCCAAAACGCTCCGCCTGCGGCTCCGCTGGAGTGTTTTGGGAGGGGACCCCGAGGACCCTCTCACGAAACGCACG
>JAFDWC010000173.1 GCA_018268655.1 Actinomycetota bacterium | reverse complement strand
CCCAGGACCTTCACCTTGGCCCTTAGGCGGGTTAGCGAAACGTCCAGAGCCGGTTGCCGAGAAAATTGAACGGCATCGCAAACGCGACGGCGATCGCCTGGGCCGGCAATTCGCCAAGCCCGGAGCCGACCAGCAGCTCGAGCATCGCCAGGTTCAGCAACAACGCGCCGACACTGACCACCAGGAAGCGGGCAGCCTGGAAGTGGGCCGGCCCCTCCCCCGGCCCGAACGTCCAGTGGCGATTCCAGAAGTAGTTGCTGGTGACGGCGACGCAGAAGGCGCCAATCGCGGCGATCGTGTGCTGGACCCCGAGGTTGCCGGAGAGCAGGGCGAAGACGCCGAGGTTGACCAGGTAACCGGAGCCGCCGACCAGCCCGAACTTGAACACCTGCATCCAGTTCTCCGGCTCGCGCGCGGCGGCGCCCAACCGGTATGCAAAATCATTCGACCTCATTCACGCCTCCTCGGCGCTCATCGCGCCACCTGATTCTGGGAGATACCGATCCGCGGCGCCACCTGGTTCGAGGCCACCGCCATGCGAAGCCCTCTGCTCGGCGGCGGCCGGTCGAGGACGACGCCGTTGGCGGCGAACCCCGTGGGCAGGCGTTTCAGTTCTTTGACAGAGAGATTCACCAAATGAGGCGCCCGGTACCTGGTGAGGGTGAGGCGGCCGATCCTGACCCGTTCGACCGCGCGGAACGAGGGCAGCAGGTTAGCCGCCGCCCCGGCCGCCCGCGGCTTCGACACTATGTCGACTTCCCGCAGCGCCGTCAGCCCGCTGAACGTCTGCACCGCTTTGCCCGGCAGGTACCAGCGGATCGGATCGGCGGCGAGCCGCCAGCTGACGATCGCCCGCCGCGCCTGGGCCCGACCGAGGTCCTGGCCGACGACGCGGAAGTCAGGGCGCTGCAGGCTCGGGGTCTGGGTGACGTAGACGGCGAAGGCGAGCCAGTAGGCGCAGAGGCCGCCGGCGAGCAGCAGCGATAGCCGCCGCGGCGCCGCGCTGAAACCGAGCGCGACCACCGCCGCCAGCGGCACCAGTGCCGGCAGCAGGTTGCGGGCGATTACGTAGTCCTTGCCGGCCGCCGCTGCCAGCAGCGCCAGCGCGATCACGCCAAAGCCGACGACCAGAGCGATCACCGCGCCGCGGCGCTGGCGCTGATCGCCGCGCCAGACGAGCATTGCGATCGCGGCGCCGACCGCGATCGCCGGGACCACCGCGTAGCCGGGCCGCGGCGGCTCGGCGATCACGTGGCCGGTTTCGCCCGCGAGGAAGCCGATGCCAGCTTCCCCGAGCCGGGTCCAGACCGAGCCTTCGGCGATCCAGCCGATGTGCCTCGGGTTGATCTGGGCGAGCAGCAGCGGCAGCAGCGCCAGCATCGTCCCGGCGACCGCCGCGCCAGCGGCCAGTACCGCCTGCCGCCGCCCCTTCAGCGCCAGCAGCAGCCAGGCCCCCTCGATCGCGATCGGGAAGACGGCGAAGTAGTGGCTGCACAGCGCCAGCGCCGAGAAGATTGCCCAGAGGGCGAGGTCGCGGCCGCTGCCGCGGCTCTCGAGCGCCCGCAGGAAGAACAGCAGCGAGAGCGCCGCGAAGAAGACCAGCAGCGCGTAGGAGCGGGCCTCCTGCGAGTACCAGATCAGCATCGGGTTGAGGGCGACGAAGCCGGCCAGGATCAGGCCGCAGCGGCGGCCGTTGAGCTGGCGGCCGATCAGGTAGCCGACCGGCACCGTCGCCGCCCCGAACAGCGCGGAGAGCGAGCGCAGCCCGACTTCTTCGAGCCCGAACACCTTCGCCCAGCCCCAGGCGAGCACGTAATAGAGGGGAGGATTCGACTCGCTCACCTTGAGCTTGTGGAGCATCTCGCCGAAGCTGCCGGGGATCACCCGCATCGCGGTGATCACCTCGTCGTGGTGGTAGCTCTGGATGCCGAGGCTGCCGAAGCGGACGACGACGCCGAGGGTGATGATCGCCCCGAGGGCGTAGGCGACGCGGCGGGTGGCGGCGTCGGTCACGAGCCGAAGTGACGGCCGCTCGGCGGTTGCGTCGGCACCGGGAAGGGCAACCTCGCTATTCACGACCGCGAGCGTTTCGCCGCCCGCTGAGGTGAGCATGAATAGAGGCTAAGCGCAGGCTAAAAAGCGCAGGAACTGCTGGGCAGTGGCCGGTGCGGCCCAAACGAGGGCGGCGCGTCGGCCACGCTGGAGCCCCACTTGCGGTTGGGCTTCGACTGCAGCGTGTAGGCGAGTTCGACCCCTTCGGACAGTCGGCAATAGCTCGTCCACGGCTTGCCCCAGCCGCGGCCGCCGAGCTTCAGCCCCTTCACGTAGATCCCCGGGCCCTTGGTCGTGATCGTCGCCACCCTGTGATTCGCCAGGTGCACTTCGGCACGCCTGAAGGCCGGCGTCGAGAGCGCCAGCACCCCCGTCCCCGGCACCTCCGGGTAGAGCCCGAGCGAGGCGAGGACGTACCAGGCCGAGAGCGTGCCGAGATCGTCGTTGCCGGGGTAGCCGGCGGGCGTGGTCGAGTAGAGCCGGAGGGCGCGGCGGATCGTGCTCGAGGTTAGGTCGGGACGCCCGAGCCAGTCGAACAGCCAGGGGGTCTGCAAGGTTGGCTCGTTGCCAAGCAGGGCGTGGTCGGTGTGGGTGCCGTCGGGGCCGGCGTTGAGCCTGCGGGTGAACTGGATCAGCCTCTGGAGCGCCGCCTGGCGCCCACCCATCGCCCGGAACAGGCCGGCCGGGTCCTGCGGCACGAACCAGGTGTACTGGGCTGAGTCACCCTCGACGAAGCCGCCGCCTTCGGTGTTCGAGTACGGGTTCGGGAAGGCGCCGGAGGCGTAGCGCGGCTGGATTTCCCGGGTTTCCGGATTGAACAGTCGCCGCCAGTTCGAGGAGCGCGACATGTAGGCGGCATAGGCCGTCGGGCCGTCGGCGTACCGGCCGGCGAGCTGGGCGATCGAGAAGTCGTCGAGCGCGTACTCGAGCGTCATCGCCGCCGAGCCCCAGATCGCTGCCGGGCTGCCGTACAGCGAGTTCGAGTTGCGCTGCCCGGTTTCCTGGTCGAGCGGCAGGTAGCCGAGCTGGAGGTACTGGGCCAGCCCCTGGCGCTCGAGGTATTCGCCGTTGTTGGGGCTGCGACATTCTTCCTGGGCGCCGCGCAGCATCGCTTCCAGCGCCTTCTGGTAGGAGAACTTGGCGCCGAATGCGGCGGCGGCGGCCAGAACCGGGTCGGCGGAGTCGCCGACCATCGTCATGCTCTGCCCGGCGGCGTACGGCCAGCGCGGCAGGCAGCCACTCTCCTCGGCGTCGGCGAGCAGCGAGCGCATCATGTCGCTGACCCGCTTTGGCTCCAGCATCGCCAGCAGCGGAATCTGGGTCCGGTAGATGTCCCAGCCGGAGAAGTCGGCGTACTGGGTGTAACCGACGGCGCGGTGGGTGGCGCCGTCCATGCCGAGGTAGCGGCCGCCGACGTCGGTGAAGGTCCGCGGCGCCAGCAGCGCGTGGTAGAGCGCCGTGTAGAACATCCCGATCCGCGAGCTGGAGCCGCCAGAGACGCGGATCCGGCCCAACGCCGAGTCCCAGCTGCTGCGGGCGCGGCTGGCGATCACGTGCAGGCTGCCCTTGCTTTCGGCGGCGAGGTTGGCGCGGGCGCCGTCGACGCTGACAAAGGAGATCCCGACCCGGACCGTGACTTCTCGGTTCTGCCTGGTGTCGAAGGTGACGTAGGTGCCGGCCTGGGCGCTGACCGCCGGGTCCTGGGTCGGCTGGCTGCTTGCTTCGGCGCCGGTGCTGCCCGGTTCGAGGCCGTTCCGGCTCCAGGTGCCGGAGGACTTGAAGCCGCGGCCGAAGACGGCCGCGAAGTAGACCCGGTAGCGCGGCCGCTGGCCGCAGAAGAGCCCGCTCGAGGCGGTGCCGGAGATTTCCCGGGCCGCCGGGTTGACTTCGACCTTGGCGAAGTCGTTCGGCTGGGCGCTGCCGCCGGCGTTGACGAGGACGCTGGCGTGCGGGTTCTTGGGGAAGGTGAAGCGTCCGATCCCCGTCCGCGTCGTCGCCGCCAGTTCGACCCCGATCGCACCGCCGTGGCGCGGGTTGAGCCGGACCGAGTAGTAGCCCGGGTGGGCGGTCTCGCTGCTGTGCGAGAAACCGGGCTCGAACATTCCGAGCAGGCCGTCGCCGCTGGCGTTGACTGGCGACCTGGTCAGGGGCTCGGTGGTCGGCATGAACGGGAAGTCGCCGTAGAGCGAGCAGCCGGCGCCGTCGAGGTGGGTCAGGCCGAAGCCGGAGATGTGGTGGTCGCGGTAGTCGTAGCCACCCGAGTGCGGTGCCTCGGGGGTGGTGTCGGGGCTCCACTGCAGCATCCCGAACGGCATCGAGGCGCCGGGGAAATTGTGGCCGCCGCCAAAGGTCGCCGGGCCGGGCTCGGTGCCGGCGAAAGCGTCGACGTTTTCGGCCAGGTCGGCAGCGGCCCGGGCTGGGCCGAGGGCGAATAGCGCGACCAGAGTCGCGATCAGGATGGCCGGGACACGGCGCATTGGCCGCGCTACGTTACGGACCAACCCTTAAGACGGCCCCCGGAGCGCCCCCGGGCGCTCTCGCCGCCACTAACCTTTCGCCCGTGCAGCGCCGCACCGCCACCGTGATCGCCGTCTGCCTCGCCGCCGCGGCGGTGGCGCTGATGCTGGCGTTCGGCGGCAAGGAAGAATCGAAACCGGAAGCCGCGGCGGTGGCTCCCGGCGAACCGGCGGTCGAAATCATCTCCCCCCGCAACGGCGCCCGCCAGAACGCCCACGCCGTGGTCGTCAGGGTCAACGTCCAGAACTTCCACCTGGCGCCGGCCCAGTTCGGCCACGACCCCCAGCTCGACGAGGGTCACCTCCGCTTCAGCCTCAACCGGGTCCCCAACTGCGTCTACCCGAAAAAACTCGAAAAAGCGGAAAACAGCCCTATTGGCACCGGCCGCCTCAAGGGCAACTCCTTCGACTTCCCGCGCTACTCGGGGCCGAACGGAGTCCTCGCCGAACAGGTCGGCACCACCGGCAGCTACTCGCCCGCGACCCGGCCGGAGATCTACTACCACGGGCTGCCACCGGGCTTCTACCGCCTGGTCGTCACCCTCGCCCAGAACAACGGCGCGCCGATGTCGCCCCACGACGTCACCAACTTCCAGATCCTGCAGAAGCCAGGCCACCACATGAAACCGTGCCCGAAGGGCAAGGTCTCCAGTTCCAGTGCGGCGGAAAAGATTGGTTAGCTGAAGGGCGGCCGATATGGCGCAGCGCCAGCGGCCGACACGGCGCAGCGCCAGCGGCCGATATGGCGGAGAGCAGGCCCGTCTGTCGCAGCCCCACCGCCCCATCCCCCGCAACCCCAAACCGCCCATCCACCGCAACCCCCGACCCTAGAAACCGCCAAAGGGGACGGGGTGCCTCCCCCCGCTTGCTGGGTTTTTCGCTGGGGAGTGCAGCGGCCGTCCGAGC
>JAFDWC010000172.1 GCA_018268655.1 Actinomycetota bacterium | reverse complement strand
AGGAAGCGCTCGAGCACGGCGACGAAGCGGCCCGGGGCCTCGACCTGCGGCAGGTGGCCGACCCCGTCGAAGACCTCGAGCCTGGCGCCGGGGATCGTCTCCAGGGCGGCTTCGGCGTGGCCGACCGGGATGATCGGGTCCTCCCTCCCCCAGACGATCAGGATCGGCAGCGCCTCGGCCAGGTAGAGGCGGTCGCCCGCCGCGACCTTCTGGCCGCCGGTCCCGACCACAGCCCGCAGGGTCGCGAGAAAGGCGGCGCGGCGCTCGCCGTCGGCCAGGGACGCGTAGCCGCGGGCGACCTCGGCGAGGTCGGTGTTCGGCCGCAGCCCGAGCGCCCCGAGGCCGCGGCCCAGGGCCGAGCCGAGGCGGGCGCCGGGACCAGCGGTGGCGGCGATGAAGAGGTCCGCTCCCGGCAGCGCCGCCGCGCGCAGGACCGGGCTCACCTCTGGCCCGAGGCCGCCGCTGGAGACGAGCACCAGCCGCTCGACCTGCTCCGGGAACTGGTAGGTGAACTGCATCGCGACGCCGCCGCCGAGGCTGTGGCCGATCACCGTCGCCCGCTCGTGGCCGAGCGCGACGAGGAGGTCGCGGAGGCCGGCGGCGTGGGCGCCGAGGCTGTAGTCGCCACCGCCGGGCGCCGAGGAGCCGTGGCCGGGCAGGTCGGGCGCGATCACGGTGTGGGCGCGGGCCAGCGGCTCGATCACCTCGCGCCAGTTCTCGGTGCTGCCGGCCATCCCGTGGACGAGCAGCAGCACCGGGCCTGAGCCGGCCGCGGTGTAGGCGACGGAGCGGCCGTGGATCAGGACGGTGCCGCGGCTGACCTCACCACCCGCGTCTCGCTGTTGCTGCTTCTTCCGGGCCACGCCCCGAGAGTAACCGCCCGCGCCCAGACGGTCGCGCCGAGCGCGAGACGCAACCGGATTCCAATACTGTCGCGGCGATGAACTGGCGCGAGCTGATCGGCATCGACGAGCTGAAGCGCGACCGCCCGCCGCGCGGGGCGGTCGTCGTCGTCATCGTCGGTCTCATCGCCTGTGTCGTCGCCGTTCTGGCGGCGACCGAAAGGGGCGAAGGCGAAGCCGCCCACCTGGAATGGGTGAAGGAAGCCAAGATCCCCGACTCGCAGGCGGTCAAGGTTCCCGGCGGCGACCAGAAAATGCAGCTGACGAGCGGGAAAATCCGCGCCACCAGCACCAACGTCAGCGGCTACTCGCTCTACCAGGTGGTGCAGACCCTCGAGATCGGCGCCGAAGCGCCGGTGAAGAAAGCCCGCGTTCACTGCGCCATCGCCGCTCCCCACGGGGTCGAAATCGGCCACAGCTCACAGGGGCTGCGGACCCTCTACCCGCGCTCCTCCGAAGGCATCCTGGGCCAGGAAGTACCGGAAACGCTGCTGGTCAAATTCAGCTCCCAGAGCTCCGAACTGGCCGTCCTCGAAGTCGGCGACGTCGCCCCCGCCTGGTCGACCGAAAAGGGCGTGAAGGTCGAATGGCCCGAATTCGAAGAAGGCACCGAGCACCTCGACTACTTCATCGCCGGAAAACCGAAGCAGGACCTGAAGCTGCCGTTCTACGCCGTCTGGCGCTCGACCGTCGTGCCGAAAGCGAAGACCTCGTGCACGCTCGAAACGAGCGCCGGCAAGTCGACCGTGGAAACCAACGCCGAACTGAAGAAGATCCCGCCGCCGATCAACGAAGAAGCCGAAGCCGAAGAACAGGAACGCCGCGCCGAAGAAGAAACGGCGAAGGAAGGCGAAGCGGAAGCAGCCGGCGGCAGCGGCGAATAGCGCGCCCGGCCCTGGCCCCGGCCGATACCGGGCCCCGACCTAGATCTCGGCCGCCAGCTCCGACTGCGGAGCGACCAGCAGCTCCGGCCCCTCGCTGATCCCTTTGCCGACCTTGTTCAGGGCCGGGTTGGCGGGGGCGCCTTCCATCCGCCGGGCGTCGAGCGGGCCCAGCATCGCGATCACCTCCTCGGCGCTGAGGTCGGGGCGCAGCCAGGCCGTCTCGGCGTCGGGGTCGGGGAGGATCGCCGGCATCCGGTTGTGGACGGGCTTCACCACCTCGTTCGGGGTGGTGGTGATGATCGTCGCGCTGTAGAGGAAGCCGTCGCCGTCGACCCCGCGCTCGTCCGGGTCCTCCCAGGGCTTGCGGGTGCAGAGCCCGGCGAAGGCGAAGGGGGCGCCGCCGTCGACGGTGAACCGCCACGGCTGCCGCGGCTGCTTCGGATCCTCGGCCCGCATCCACTCGTAGAAGCCGTCGGCGACGATCAGACAGCGGTGGCGGAACTTGCCGACCAGCGGCCCGTAGGCCTTGCTCGTGGTCAGGTTCTCGGTTTTGGCGTTGATCATCCGGTAGCCGACCTTGAGGTCCTTGGCCCAGACCGGGACCAGGCCCCAGCGCATCAGCCGCGCCTCGCGCTCACCGGCTGCCGCCTCCTCGGGATCCGGCGCCGAGCGGACGACGAGGATCTCCTGGGTCGGGGCGACGTTGAAGCGCCCGAGCCCCGGCGGCGCTTTCTCCTTCTTCGGCTTCTCGTCCGCCTTCTCGGTGGTCGCGGATTTCGCCAGCGCTTTCTCGAGCTCGACCTGGAAGCGGTCGGCGATCGTCTTCGTGTCCTTGTTCGTGACCGTGAAGCGGCCGCACATCAGGGAAGCACCTCCGGGTGTTCGCGGTACCACTCCAGGGTACGGGCCAGCCCCGCCGCGAGGCCGACCCGCGGCGCCCAGCCGGTCAGCTCGCGCAGCTTTGTCGAGTCGAGGTACTGGTCGACGATCTCGCCGGCGGGGACGCCCGGTCCCCAGCGCGGGGCCAGCTCGGTCCCGCCCGCCGCCCGCGCCAGCTCCTCGACCACCTCGCGGACCGAGTGGGGCCGGTCGCCGCCGGCGTTGAAGGCCTCGCCCGGTGCGGCGCCGCCGTCCCGAACCGCCGCCGCGATCGCCAGGTAGGCGGCGACCGCGTCCTCGACGTGGATGAAGTCGCGCCGCGGCGAGCCGTCGGAGCGAATCCGCGGCCCCCGGCCCTCGCAGAGCGCCCGCGCGGTCTCCGGGATCAGCCGGGTGAAGTTGAGATCACCCCCGCCGTAGACGTTGGCGAACCTCGTCACCGCCAGCGGCAGCCCAGCCGCGACCGCGTAGCCGCGGGCGATCGTCTCGGCGGCAGCCTTGCTGGCGTCGTAGGGATGGGCGCCGCGGAGCGGGAAGTCCTCGCGGTAGGGCAGCTCCGGAGCGGTCCCGTAGGCCTTGTCGGAGGAGGCGAATAGCACGGTCGCGACGGTCGCCTCACGGCAGGCCTCGAACACGTTCCAGGCGCCCCGCACGTTGACTTCGTAGGTCTCGACCGGTGAGCGGGTGGCGATGCCGACGATCGTCTGCGCGGCGAGGTGGAAGACCGCGTCGCAGCCGGCGACCGCGCTCGCGACCTCGCCGGCGTCGAGGAGATCAGCCTCGTGCAGCTCGACCTCCCCAGCGAGGCCCAGCAGGTCGAGCCCGGACGGGCGCGGCCCGCCGAGATCGGTGCGGCGGGGGCTGGGCCGGTCGAGGACCCGCACCGTCCATCCCTCGTGCAGCAGCGCCGCCGCCAGGTGGGAGCCGACGAAGCCGTGGCCGCCCGTTACCAGCGCCCGTTCCGCGCTCACCGCGCCTCCACCGCAGTCGCCGCCGGGTCCCAATGGCGCCACGGCGCCGCGCCGGAGCGCCAGAGATCGTCGAGGACGACCGCGTCCTTGTAGGTGTCCATGCAATCCCAGAAGCCCTCGTGGCGGAAGGCGCGCAGCTCGCCGTCGGCGGCGAGCCCGGCCAGCGGCTCGCGCTCGAGCACGCTCCCCTCCCCCAGCCGCTCCAGTACCGCCGGCTCGAAGCAGAAGAAGCCGCCGTTGATCCAGCGCTCGGCCCGGGGCTTCTCAGCGAAGCCGCTGACCCGCTCGCCGTCGAGCTCCGCGATGCCCCACGGCAGGTCCGGCTGGACCACGGTCATCGTCGCCACCGCCCCATGGGCGCGGTGGAAGCGGAGCTCGGCTCCGAGGTCGACGTCGGCGACCCCATCGGCGTAGGTGAGGCAGAAGGTGCCGCCCTCGAGCCGTTCCCCGAGCCGCGCCACCCGCCCCCCCGTCGGCGTGTCGAGCCCGGTCTCGACGCACTCGACCTCGACCCCGGCCGGCCAGCGCTCGGCCGCGGCGAAGGCCGCCACCGCCTCGCTCAGGTACCCGGTCGCGAGCAGGAAGCGCTCGAACCCCTGCGCCGCGTAGATCCGCACCACGTGCCAGAGGATCGGCTTGCCGCCGATCTCAACCAGCGCCTTGGGGACGCTCTCGGCTCGCTCCCGCAGCCGGGTCCCGCGCCCGCCGCAGAGGATGACTACGGGTGGTCTCGCCACTCAGGCCCTTGCGGGGCAGCCGTCAGCCTCCGGCCACCGCCGGGAGGATGGTCACCTCGTCGCCTTCGTTGATCGCCGTCTCGAGGCCCTGCTGGAAGCGGATGTCCTCGCCGGAGACGTAGACGTTGACGAAACGCCGCAGCGTCCCGCCCTCGGTGATCCGCTCGCGCAGTTCGGCGTGGGCGGCGAAGACCGCGTCGAGCGCCTCGCCAACGGTGCCACCGGTCACCTCGACCTCGGCCTGGCCGCCGGTTGCCGCACGGAGCTGGGTCGGGATCTTCACGGTGACTGACATCTAGGCAACTACCTCCTGGGCGAACTCGGCATCGAAGCTGTCGAGGTTCGGGTCGATCTCGTGCATCTGGAAGGTATCGCGGGTGGCGTCGAGCGTCTTCAGGCCCTCGCCGGTGATGTAGACGACGACCTTCTCGCCGGCGGCGAGCTCGCCCCGTTCAGCCAGCTTGCGGAGGACGCCGACGGTGACGCCGCCGGCGGTCTCGGTGAAGATCCCGGTGGTTTCGGCCAGCAGCTTGATCCCGGTTCGGATCTCCTCGTCGGAGACGGCGTCGATCCCGCCCCCGGTCCGTCGCGCCAGCTCGACCGCGTAGGGCCCGTCGGCCGGGTCGCCGATCGCCAGGCTCTTGGCGATCGTCTCGGGCCGCTGCGGCTTGCAGATGTCCCAGCCTTCGGCGAAGGCAGTTGCGACCGGGTTGCAGCCCGCCGCCTGGGCGCCGTTGAAGGTCGGCAGCTCGCCCGCGACCAGCCCGAGGTCGAGCCACTCACTGAAGCCCCGCCCCAGTTTGGTGAAGAGCGAGCCGGAGGCGATCGGGCTGACGACCCGGTCCGGCAGGGCCCAACCGAGCTGCTCGACGGTCTCGTAGGCGAGCGTCTTCGAGCCCTCGGCGTAGTAGGGCCGCAGATTGACGTTGACGAAGGCCCAGGGGTGGGTCTCGGCGAGCTGGGTGCAGAGCCGGTTGACGTCGTCGTAGTTGCCGCGGACGCCGACCAGATTGGTGCCGTAGACGCCGGTCGCCAACAGCTTCTGCTCCTCGAGGTTGGCGGGAACGAAGACGTAGGAGTCGAGCCCGGCGGCGGCGGCGTGGGCGGCGACCGCGT
>JAFDWC010000171.1 GCA_018268655.1 Actinomycetota bacterium | reverse complement strand
ACCCGATGGCTTCGCGGTGAGCTGTTCCTTATGTATGCGATTCCGACATAAGGAACAGCTCACTGCAGACCCTTCGTCCCTGATGGCTTCTAGACAGACTTTCGTCCCTTGTCAGCTTTAGACAAAGGGGGGTGGCGATTCGTGCGTTTCGTGAGAGGGTCCTCCCGCAAGACCCTGGTCCCTAGCCCGAGCCCGCCGCCCGCCCCAGCCGCTACTTTCGGCCCTCGCCGGGTCTCCGACTGGAGGAATGTTGCGCAGGATCTTCTTGCTTGCGGTGGTCGCGACGCTGGTGCTGGCGCCAGCCTCGGCGTCGGCTCGTCCCCCCCTGCCGCCCGGCTTCATCGGGATCTCGCCGCAGAGCCCGGTCAGCGCCAGGGAATTCAGCCTGATGGCCGAAGCGGGGATCAGCAGCGTGCGGCTGCCGCTGTTCTGGAACGCGGTGGAGCCGAAGAGCCCGAGCTACGCCAAGCCCAACTGGTCGAACCTCGACGACGAGGTCTCGCTCGCCGCCGAAGCGGGGATCCGGGTGATGGTGGTCGTCACCGCCTCACCGCCCTGGGTGGCGCCGGAAACGATCGACCTGCCGGTCCGGACCGGCTTTCAGCGGCAGGCCTGGGCCCGCTTCCTGAGAGAAGCGGCGCAGCGCTACGGGCCGCTCGGCAGCTTCTGGAGCGAGCACACGAAGCTGCCCTTCCTGCCGATCCGGACCTGGGAGATCTGGAACGAGGAGAACCTCGTCACCTGGGCGCGGGAACCGAACCCGACCGAATACGCGACCCTGCTGCGGATCGCCGGCCGCACCCTGCACCGGGTCGACAGCGGCTCCCAGGTCCTCATCGGCGGCTTCTTTGGCCAGCCGCTGCAGATCCCACCCAACGTCGGCTCCGACACCTTCCTGCGGGGGATCTACCGGGCCGGCAACGTCAAGCCCTACTTCGACGGGGTGGCGCTGCACCCCTACGTCGCCAACGCCGACGGGATGGGGCACCAGCTGACGGTCCTGCGGCGGATCATGAACGCCCACGGCGACCGCGCGACGCCGCTCTACGTGACCGAGCTGGGCTGGGGCTCGGCAGCTGGCCCGACCCGCTGGGAGGTCGGCGTCCAGGGCCAGGCCAACGAGCTGAACAGATCCTTCGCGCTGCTCTCCGCCAACCGGGTGCGCTGGAACGTGCGCGGCGCCTGGTGGTTCAGCTGGAGCGACGAAGGCGGCACCTGCCTGTTCTGCGGCTCGGCCGGGCTGCTGACCACGAAGCGCGAAGCGAAGCCCTCCTGGTACCGGTTCAACGAATGGACCGGCGGCGACGCGGCGATCGTGCCGCGGGCTCGCCTCTCGACCCTTCAGGCCGAAGAGGAAGAACGCTCATCGGCGAAAAGCTCTTCGACGAAGAAGCGCGCCGCCGGCTCGAGCCGGTCTCCGAAGACCCGCTCGGCGACGGCGAGGACAGCCGCCGCGTTGGTCAACCGGAGCTCGCCCGCGAGCAGCCGGACGTCGTCCTCGTCCTCGCCCACCCGGTGAGCGACCACCTTCAAAGCCAGCAGTGACTCTGGCGAGGCGGCCAGGCAGCGCAGGCCCGGGAGGTCGAGCGCGGCGACGGCGGCGGGGTCCTCGCCGGCAAGAAATCCTTCACCGCATCGCTGATGCAACCGGCTGGGAGCCCGAGCTCGGGGCCGATTGAGTCCGCTGCCTCGTAGACGACGGCCTTCGGCTCGAAGACCGCGTGGATGTCGCGGGTCGCGCGCCGCTCGTCGAAGGCAAGAGCGATCGCCGCGCCACCGACGACGTACATCTCGCCGCTGACCCCCCCGCCGGTCGAGCTCGGCGGCAAGCGCGGTCAGCGCGGTCAGCGCCTCGAGGATCTGGCCGCGATCCATCTCAGACCCGATGGAGGGAGCGCTCGGGGATGAAGATGCCGCGCCGGCGGAAGGCCGCCGGAGCCTGAGCGATCGCGATGGCCCTGAAGCCACGTGCCTCACTGACGAACCAGAAGCGGTCCAGGAAGCGATCCGGCTGGATCGACCAATCGGGCGGGAAGCCGCTACCAGGGCAGCTCGGCGGCGATCTCGGCCAGCCGCGGCGCGGTCTTGTCGCGCTCGGAGAGCAGCGGCTCGGCGACCCGCCAGTCGACGCCGACATCGGGGTCGTCCCAGGCGATCCCGCGCTCGGTCGCCGGGTCGTAGAGGCTGGAGACCTGGTACGCGACGTCGGCGACCTCACTGAGGACGACGAAGCCGTGGGCGAAGCCGATCGGGACGAACAGCTGCCGGTGCTTGACGTCGTCGAGCACGTAGGCCTCCCACTCGCCGTAGGTGGCCGAGTCGCGGCGGAGGTCGACGGCGACGTCGAGGATCTCGCCGCGGGCGCAGCGCAGCAGCTTCGCCTGGCCGGGCTCGGTCTGGAAGTGGAGGCCGCGCAGGGTCCCCCGCGAGGAGCGCGAGTGGTTGTGCTGGACGAACTCGGCGTCGACCCCGAGCTCGGCCCAGGCGTCGCTCCTGAAGGTCTCGACGAAGAAGCCGCGCTCGTCGCCGTGGACCACCGGCTCGATCAGGGCGAGCCCGTCGAGCTTGGTCGGCAGACGCTCCGCCATCAGCCGGCTAGCCCAGCGCCTTGCCGTACTGGCGTTCGTAGTACTCGCGGTACTCGCCGGAGCGGATCGGGCCCCACCACTCCTCGTTCTCGCGGTACCAGGCGACGGTCTTCTCCAGCCCCTCGGCGAAGTGGACCTCGGCCTCCCAGCCGAGCTCGGCCTCGAGCTTGGCGGAGGAGAGCGAGTAGCGCCGATCGTGGCCGGGGCGGTCGGTGACGTACTCGATCAGCGACTCGTCGGCGCCGGTCAGCTCGATCACCCGCTTCACCACCTCGATGTTCTCGCACTCGTCGGGGCCGCCGACGTTGTAGGCCTCGCCGGCCCTGCCCTTGCCGAGGACGGCATGGATGCCGCGGCAGAAATCCTCGACGTAGAGCCAGTTGCGGACCTGGCGGCCGTCGCCGTAGACCGGCAGCGGGTCACCGTGCATGGCGTTCAGGGTGATCAGCGGGATCAGCTTCTCCGGGTACTGGCGCGGGCCGTAGTTGTTGGAGCCGCGGACGATCGAGGCGTCGAGGCCGTAGGTGTGGACGTGGGCGGCGACGAGCAGGTCGCCGGCGGCCTTGGTCGCCGAGTAGGGCGAGGAGGGGTCGAGCGGCGAGGTCTCGGTGAAGGAGCCGGACTCGATCGAGCCGTAGACCTCGTCCGTCGAGACCTGGACGTAGCGCTCGACCCGGAGCTCGCGGGCGGCGTCGAGCAGGGTCCCGGTGCCGATCACATGGGTGCGGGCGAAGGCGTCCTGGTCGTCGATCGAGCGGTCGACGTGCGACTCGGCGGCGAAGTTGACGACGGCGTCGCAGCCGGCCATCGCCTCGCGGACGATCTTCGGGTCCTCGATCGCGCCCTCGACAAGCTGCGTGCCCTCGGGCAGGTTCTCGGGCCGGCCGGCGTAGGTGAGCTTGTCGAGGACGACGATCTCGTGCTCCTCGCCGGCGATGCGGACGTAGGTCGAGCCGATGAAGCCCGCCGCCCCGGTCACCAACAGTCTCATGCGGCTTCCTCCACTTTTCGTTGTGCCAGGTACCCGGCCAGCCCGTCGCGCCACGACGGCAGCCGGATCGGGTGCTGGCGCTGGCTGGTCAGCGCCGAGTACGGCGGCCGTGGCGCCGGGCGCCCGAATTCCTCGGTCGTCACCGACAGCACCGTGCAGTCCACCTTCGCCTGCTCGTAGATCTCGCGGGCGAAGTCGTACCACGAGCACTCGCCGGCGGCGGCCATGTGGTGGATCCCGAACTCGACCCCCTCGATCAGCCGCACGATCCCGTAGGCGAGGTGCCAGGTGTAGGTCGGCGAGCCGACCTGGTCGCGGACCACCGCGACCTCGCCGCTGGCGGCGGCCAGCCGCAGCATCGTCTCGACGAAGTTGTTGCCGCCGACCCCGAACAGCCCGGCCGAGCGGACGACGAAGTGGCGCTTGTTGGCGGCGACCACCGCCCCCTCGCCGGCCAGCTTGGTGCGGCCGTAGGCGGAGAGCGGGGCGGGCTGGTCGGATTCGACGTAGGGCGTGCGCTTGCTGCCGTCGAAGACGTAGTCGGTCGAGACGTGGACGACCGCGGCACCGACCTCGGCCGCAGCGGCGGCGACGTTGCCGGCGCCGGTCCCGTTGACCGCGAGGGCGGCCTCCTCTGCCTCCTCGGCCCCGTCGACGTCGGTCCAGGCGGCGCTGTTGATGACCACGTCGGGCCGCTCGATGTCGACCTTGCGGCGGAGCGCGTCGGCGTCGGTGACGTCGAGCTCGGCGCGGCCGAACCCGACCACGTCATGGCCGGCGTTGCCGGCGGCGAGCATCAGATCGCGGCCGAGCATCCCGGCGGCGCCGGTGATCATCAGCTTCATCGGGAACCGCCGCCCATCAGACGATTTCGATCTCGCACCTGTCGCCGACCAGCATCCGCAGGGTCCGCGGCGGGCCCTCGCTGCGGGTCAGCTTGACGTCGCGGCCGAGCAGGCTGGCCTCCATCCGGGTGCCGAGGTCCTGGACCACGGAGCCGGAGAGGATGATCGAGTGCTCGACCTCGCAGCGGCTGATCTCGACGTCCTCGCCGATCGAGGTGTAGGGGCCGATGTAGGCGTCCTCGATCTTGGCCCCGGGGCCGATCACGGCCGGCCCGCGGACGACCGAGCGGGTCAGCGTGGCGCCGGGCGCGACGACGACGCGGCCCTCGACCCGGGAGTCCTCGTCGACCTCGCCCTCGACCGCGGGGTCGATCTCCTCGAGCACCAGCCGGTTGGCCTCGAGCATGTCGGCGAGCTGGCCGGTGTCCTTCCACCAGCCGCGCACGACCTCGGAGCGGACCGTCCTGCCGTCGTCGATCAGCGACTGAATCGCCTCGGTGATCTCGTACTCGCCGCGCCAGGAGGGCTCGAGCCTGCGTGCGGCCTCGAAGATCGAGGGGCTGAACAGGTAGACGCCGACCAGCGCCAGGTTCGAGGGCGGGTCTTTCGGCTTCTCGATCAGGCGGACGATGCGCTCACCGTCGAGCTCGGCGACCCCGTAGGACTGCGGGTCCTCGACCGGGGTGAGCAGGATCAGTGCCTCCGGCTCGGCCTCGCGGAAGGTCGAGACGAGGCCGCGCAGGCCATCCCGCAGCAGGTTGTCGCCGAGGTACATGACGAACGGCGAGCCGCCGAGGAACTCCTCGGCGGTCAGCACCGCGTGGGCGAGGCCGGCCGGCTTGTCCTGGACGATGTAGGTGATCTCGGCCCCAAACCGCGACCCGTCCCCCGCCGCCTCCCGGATCTCGTCCCCCG
This sequence comes from Actinomycetota bacterium, assembly GCA_018268655.1. Classification (GTDB taxonomy): domain Bacteria; phylum Actinomycetota; class Thermoleophilia; order Solirubrobacterales; family 70-9; genus VAYN01. The sequence continues at coordinate 194 of JAFDWC010000171.1, read as the reverse complement.
TCTCCGGCGCGATGATGATCCCGATCTCGCGGACGCCGGCGTCGACCAGCGCCTCGATCCCGTAGAAGAGCACCGGTTTGTTGGCGACCGGGACCAGCTGCTTGGCGGAGGTATGGGTGATCGGGCGCAGGCGCGTGCCGGCGCCACCGGAGAGGATCAGTCCCTTCAGAGGCTCCATCGGAGCGAGCAACCCT
>JAFDWC010000170.1 GCA_018268655.1 Actinomycetota bacterium | reverse complement strand
GTCCCGGCCCGACGGCGGCTCGCGCCGGGCGGCGCGAGCCGGGAGCGCTGGCTAGCGCGAGGGCTGGGGGACGATGCGGATGTAGGGGCGCGGCTCCTCCCAGTCGCCGAACAGCTCCTTGGCTTTCTCGTTGTCGACCGAGCCGGAGATGATCACGTCGTCTCCCGCCTGCCACTGCGCCGGCGTCGAGACTTTGTAGTCGGCGGTCAGCTGCAGCGAGTCGATCACCCGCAGCACCTCGTCGAAGTTGCGGCCCGTCGTCATCGGGTAGACGAGGATCAGCTTGACCTTCTTGTCGGGGCCGATGACGAAGACGTTGCGGACAGTCTGGTTGTCGGCCGGGGTGCGATCGGCGGCGTCGCCGGCGGTGTCGGCCGGCAGCATCCCGTAGAGCTTGGAGACGTTGAAGTCGGCGTCGCTGATGATCGGGTAGTTGGGCGCCGTCCCCTGGGTCTCCTCGATGTCAACCGCCCAGCCTTCCTGCTTCTCGACCGGGTCGACCGAGAGGCCGACGATCTTCACCCCGCGCTTGGCGAACTCCGGCTCGATCGAGGCCATGTAGCCGAGCTCGGTCGTGCAGACCGGCGTGAATGCCTTCGGGTGCGAGAACAGCACCGCCCAGCTGTCGCCGACCCAGTCGTGGAAGGAGATCCGCCCCTCGGTGCTGTCCGCCTCGAAATCGGGCGCGGTGTCACCCAGCTTCAACGCCATCAATCGCTCCTCTCGTGAAATTTGCGCGTCGTGCGCAAGATACCTCGCGGGGGGCGCCGGTCGGGCGACTAAAGCAAGCCCCTGGCGAGGATCGCGGCGATAAGCGAGACGAGGCCGAGGATCAGGGTCCGGTTGAGGGAGTCGAAGCGCTCGTCCACCCGTTCGAAGCGGGCGTTCATTTCGGAGCGGAGCTGGCGGATATCGCGGTCCACCCGATCGAACTTGGCATCGACCCGGTCGAACCTGCGGTCGACCTCTTCGAACCTGCGGTCGACCCGGGCGAACTCGCTGTGCATGCCCTGCTTGAGGTCGTCGAGCCGCTCGTCGGTCCAGGCTTCTCTCATCGCGGTTGCCATGATGACAGGTTAGGGAATGTTTTGTCTGCGGCGAAGGTGGGGGCTCGAAAGTTCCCGCTACCGCCGGGCGGCGCCGCCGCCCGAGCCGCGGCGAGCGCGCAGCGCCGGCAGCAGCAGGCCGAAGAAGTAGGCGATCGCCACCCCGAGCGCGGTCTCCAGCAGGCGCTCGTTGAAGCGGAAGCGGGAGTCGCCGGGGTCGGAGTGAAGCAGCATCAGGAAGACGAGGAAGGTGGTGAAGGCCGGGGTCACGTACCAACGGCTGCGGTGGGTCGCGGCGGCGGCGGCGATCGCCAGCAGGGCGGCAAGGGCGAACCAGGCGTTGGCCGGTTCGAGGTGGACCATAAGCACCGCGAGGGTGGCGCCGAGGGCGACGGCGAGGAGGCGGCCGATGCTGCGAGCACGCTGCATTTCGGCCGCCGGCCGCATCACCAGCAGCGCCGCGGCCGGCGCCCAGCCGACGTGCTGGAGGCCGAGGACGAACCCGAGCGCGGCGGCGAGGGCGCCGGCGGCCCCGAGGCGGACGCCGTAGTCGAGGCTCGGCGCCACCGTCTCCCGCCCGGCGGGCCGCGGCTCCCCCTGCGGCCACAGCAGCGAGACGAGGCAGGCGTAGATCGAGCCCAGCGCCATCAGCGCCGCCAGGCCCGCCGCCTCGCCGAGATCGGAGTAGCTGAGGCCGACCCCGACCATCGGCAGCGCCAGGACCATCGCGACCCGGCCCAGCGGCGAGCGGGCGGCGAGCAGCGCCGCCCCCACCCCGAGCCCCCAGATCGCCGCCACCGCCAGCACCGGCACCCCGGCCAGGAGGCCACCGATCAGCATCGAGACCCCAGTGGTCGCCCCCACAACCGCGACCAGCGGCCGGGCCCGCCGCCGCGGCAGCACGCCGACGATCACCGCCGGCAGCACCCCGACCGAGAGGGCGATCCCGCGGCCGGGATCGCCGAGGGCGACGAGCGCCGCCGGCAACGCGCAGGCGGCGCCGAACAGCGCCTCCTCCCAGCTCCAGACCAGGCCCGGGCTGGGCTCGCGGGCGAGGGGTCGAGGCGACACGGGCGGGTAGTCTGACCGCGTGGCGATCGGAGCGACGTCTTGCTGGTGACCAAGCGCGGCGACGGCTTCCGCCTCGTCACCCAGTACGAGCACGGGGCGCTGGCCGGTGAACTGGCCGAACGCTGGGGCAACGACCGCTTCGCGGCCCCGCCCGAGCCGCTCGCCTCGGCGCTGACGATCGCCGCCGCCCACCACGACGACGGCTGGCGCGAGCTCGACGACCTCCCCGCCTACAACCCCGAGGCCGGCCGCCCCGCCCACTTCCTCGAGCTGCCGCTGGAGCGGACGGCGCCGCCCTACGGCCGCGGCGTCGACAGCGTCTACGCCCGGGACCAACTCGCCGGAGCGCTCGTCCACGCCCACTGGACCGGCCTCTACTCCGGTCGCTGGGGCCTGCAGAGCAGCGCCGGCCCGGTCCGCCGCCCGCTGGCCGAGGAGGTCGTCGCCAAGGGCGAGCCGCGGCGCCAGGCGGTGCTGCGGGAAGCCTGGGGGTTCAAGGGGCTGCGCAGCGAGTTCGAAGCGCACGCCTGGCACGCCTACGAGGTGCTGCAGGCGCTCGACGTCACCTCGCTGGCGCTCTCGCTGCTCGACCCGGTGCGGCCGACCGACCCCGCCGTCGAGCCGGCGGCGCTGACCGCGACCCTGTTCCAGGTCGAGCAGCAGCCGGGGGCACGGATCCTGCCCTCGGTCCCGACCGCGCCCCTGGGTGAGCACCTCGACCTGCGCTTGACGATCCCGGAGCCGGGGGTCGCCGCGTTCGACCCCTGGCCGTTCGCCGGCGACGGCTTCGCGCTGGTGCTGCCCTCGCGCTGGCTGAGCGAAGACGGCCTCGGCGAGGAGGAGGCGCGCGCGGCCTACCGGGCGGCGCCGGTCGAGCCGATCCGCTGGGAGCTGCGCCCGGGCTGATCGCCGCCGCGCCCGGCGCCCCTTCCCCGCACCCTGATCCCGTCGCCGGCCCCCGGCGGCAGCCGCAGCGCCCCGGCCGCCGCCAGCGAGGCGACGATCGCGAGCAGGACGAAGGCGATCGAGTAGGCCGTCTCATCTCCGGGGGTGCCCGGCAGCAGGTCGGCGAGCGGCCCGCCCGCCCGCAGCAGGACCGCGCCGAGGGCGACCCCGAGCCCGAAGCTGAGCTGCTGGCTGGTCGCCTGCAGGGTGTTGGCGTCGCGCAGGTGCTCGTCGGGGACGTCGCTGAAGGCGAGGGTCGTGTACCCGGTCGAGCCGACCGAGCGGGCGATGCCGCTGAGCAGGGCAACGAGCGCGATCAGCGCCAGAGGCGTCGTCGCGGTGAGGAAGGCGCAGGCGACCAGGGTCACGGCGAGCCCCGCGGTCGAGGCGAAGATCACCGAGCGGAAGCCGCAGCGGCCGTAGAGGTAGGTCGTCGCCGGCTTGATCACGATGTTGCCGAGGAAGACGAAGAGGACGACGGCGCCGGACTTGACCGGGCTCCAGCCGAAGACTTCCTGAAACAGCAGCGGCAGCAGGAACGGGACCGCCCCGACCGCCAGCCAGAAGACGGTGCTGCCGCCGATCGAGGCGCCGAAGGTGACGATCCGCAGCGTCCGCAGGTTGACCAGGGGGTGCTCGGCGACCCAGAGGTGGCGGCTGGCGGCGATCAGCAGCACCACCGCGGCGGCGCCGACGATCGCCACCGCCAGCCACGGCGGTGAGCTGCGCGAGAGCAGGTCGGCGTCGTAGGTGAGGGCACCGAGGCCGCCGCAGACGAGGAGGACGCCGAACCGATCGAGCGGAGGCGGCGGCGGCATCGGCGGCGACTCGATCAACCGCAGCGCCGCGAGGAAGGCAAGCGCCCCGAGCGGGACGTTGACGAGGAACAGCCAGTGCCAGCTGGCGTAGGTGGTGATGACGCCACCGGCGAGCGGGGCGAAGACCGGTGCGATCAGCGCCGGCCAGACGAGGAAGGCGATCATCCTCATCAGCTCCTGCTTCGGCGTCTTGGCGAGGACGACGAGGCGGCCGACCGGAACCATCATCGCCCCGCCCACCCCCTGCAGGACCCGGAAGGCGACCAGCTCGGGGAGGCTGGTGCTGGCGGCGCAGAGGGCCGAGGCGGCGGTGAAGACGACGATCGCGGTCAGGAACACCGGCCGCGCCCCGAACCGCGCCCCGACCCAGCCGCTGAGCGGGATCAGCACCGCCAGGGTGACCAGATAGGCGGTGATGACGAGGCTGATCGAGGTCGCGGGGACGCCCAGCGAGGCGCCGATCTTCGGCGCCGCGGTGACGACGATGGTGCCGTCGAGGATCTCCATGAAGAAGCAGCCGGCGACGAGCAGCGCCAGGTTGCGGTGGTGCCGGTCGATCATCGCGTGCGACTTTATGGCCCCCGGAGGGGCCCCAATGTCGTCAGCGGCGAGGGCTCTGGGCCGAGGTCAGCGGGGCGGCGCCGGCGGCGCCCTCGGCCTCGAGGTCGACGATGATGTGGGTGACGGGCAGGTCGAGCCTCTCGCGGGCGCTGCTGACGACGCCGTGCTCGAGCCAGCGCGAGCGGTCCGGCGGGTGGGTCGAGATCAGCACCTCGTCGGCGGGGAAGTGTCGGAGCGCGTCCTCGATCGCCAGGTTGGGGTCGGAGTCGCCGATTTCCCCGTCGGCGCTGAGGCCGAGCCGCGCGACCCCGTCGAGGGAGACCTGGAGGCGCTCCCGGGCAAGGGCGATGCCGTCGTCGATGTCGGAGGCCCAGTGGGCGGCGCGCGAGCCGGCCAGGGCCGGGGCGACGACGAAGACCTCGCAGTCGCGCCCCGCGCAGTGGCGGCCGACCTCCTCGAGCAGGCCGCGCCCGGCGACGGTCTCGTTGGCGACGACGAGGAGGCGGTGCTTGTCGTCGTCGCTGCTGGCCGGGGCGAACTCGGCCGGGAGCGAGCCGCGGGCGCCGCGCCAGGCGAGCCCGACGCCGAAGCCGAGCAGGGCCGCAGCCAGGATCACCCCCACCACCGGCCTGGTCAACAGGGTGAGAGCCACCACCGCTGCCGCCCCGATGCCGATCGCAACCACAAGGCGGAACGCGTCCGCCTCAGACCGAAGCGGATTGTGCATACCTCCGTTGTACCACCGCAGGGCCGGCTTTCAAACCCCCCTCACCCCGGAAAGTCCCCCGCCCCCACCCGCAGCGCCCGCAAGAGCTCGGCGACCCGCTCGAGCTCTGGCGGGGAGAGGGGGGCGGTGGCAAAGCCGGCGGCGTTCAGGGTCTCGGTCGCCTGCTCTGCTACCTCTCGTCCCTTGGGGAGGATCGCGGCGAGGACCGCTCTGCGGTCTGATTCGTGGGGGATCCGGTGGACCAGGCCGAGCTTCTCGAGGCCGTCGATCGTGTTGGTGATCGAGGTGCGGTGGACCTGCAGGCGCTCGCCGATCTTGCCGAGGGGGAGGGAGCCGCGGCTCGAGAGGTGCAGGAGCATCAATGCCTCATAGCGGGGGAAGGTGAGCCGGTAGGGCTCGAGCAGCTCGTTTAGGCGGGCGATCAGGATCTGGTGGACGCGCATGATCGAGGTCACCGCGACCATCTC
>JAFDWC010000016.1 GCA_018268655.1 Actinomycetota bacterium | reverse complement strand
CGCCGCCGCCAGCTCGGCCTGGTCCTCGCCGCACAGCGCCCGCGCGGCGCCGAGCTGGGCGCAGGCCTCGTCGAGGGTGCCGTAGGCCTCGGTGCGGCCGTGGTGCTTGGGGACGCGACCGCCGTACCAGAGCGAGGTGCTCCCGTCGTCGCCCTTCCTGGTGTAGATCTTGACCACGTCGGCCTCCTCGGTCGTCTCGGTGTTAGCTGGGTTGCTCCGCGGCGAGGTGTGCCTGGGGGCGCGCCCGGCCGAGCCGGCCAAGGGCGCGGGCCGCCGCCTTTGCCGGTTTGCCAAGGCGAGGTCGAGGACGCGGCAGTGCGGAGTGAGCCTGGGGCGCTTTATCCGTCCCAGCGATGGATAAGGCGCCCCAGGTTCTTGGCGGATGCGTCATCCAGGTGGGCATGGCCGCGGAGCTGCCCATCTAGTGGTCCATTCGGTGAGTCCGGGGCCCGTACGGCGAGCGAAAGCCGAGCACGCCGCGGACGCAGGAAGGCGGGCGACGGTTTGCAGCCGCCAGATGGGGGTCGGAATTTGCCGAATGGACCACTAGCGCACGGGGTTGAAGGCGAAGCCGGTCATCACCTTGGGGAAGAAGTAGGTCGACTTCGGCGGCATGTTCTCGTCGGTCGCGGCGACGGCGCGGACCTGCTCGATCGGCACCGGCCGCAGGACGAAGGCGACGTCGTAGCCGTGCTCGAGCTGGGCCAGAGCGTCGGGGACGCTCTTCGCGTACTCGAGCCCGCGGCGGGCGTCGATGTCCTCGTCGCTCATCCCCAGCAGGCCCTTGAGGACGAGGGTCTCGAGGATCGCCGAGTCGAGCCGGCGGTAGGCCTCGGGCTTGCCGGCGAGCTGGCGGTTGAGCTCGGCCAGCGCCTCGTCGCGGAGGCGGAGGCGGTAGGCGGTGCGATGGTGGCGGTCGTAGAGGCCGAAGACGCCGACCCCCTCGGCGCCCGCCGGGTCGATCTCGCCGGCGGGGACCTCGGTCGCCTCGAACAGCTCGCGGACACCGCCGCCGAGCCGGCGCTGCGCCTCCTCGTCGCCGACCGCGAGCAGGCGGTGAGTGGGGAAGACGGTGAGCCCGGGATCGTCGAGCCCGGTCAGCGCCATCAGCGTGTACTGGTGCGGGCCCTCGCCGCCGACCTCGTCGCGGAAGGCGCGGGCGGTCTCGTAGCGGTGGTGGCCGTCGGCGATCAGCAGCTGGGCGCCCCTGAGCAGCTCGGTGACCGCTTGTTGGGTGTCCTGGTCATCGATCTTCCAGAGCCGGTTTACCGTCCCGTCCTCGTCGGTCACCTCGCCCCACGGCTCGGGGCCGAGCGCCGGCTCGACCAGCGGCCAGGGGTCGGAGCTGGCCAGCGAGAAGATCGGCGAGAGGTTGTAGCCCGTGGCCCGGGTCAGTTCGAGCCGGTCGACCAGGGGCCCGGGGTGGGTGCGCTCGTGGGGGCGGATGCCGCCGGCCTCGTAGTCCTCGACCCGGACCCGGGCGAGGACGCCGTGGCGGCTGTGGCTGCTGCCGTCGGGGGCGGTGTAGTCCTGGGTCAGTGCCCACAGCGAGGGCCGCTCGTCCTGGACCAGGGCGCCGTCAGCGAGCCACTGCTCGATTCGCTCCGCCGTCGCCGCGTAGGGGTCGCCCTTCGGCTCGTGGTCGGGGTCGGCCGGGTCGAACGGGACCGGCAGGTCGATCGCGACCGCGTTGTGGGGCGAGCGGGCCAGCAGCGCGGCCCGTTGCGGCGCGTCAATGACGTCGTAGGGCGGCGAAGCGACCGCCGCCAGCGACCCGACCCGGCCGAGGTCGTAGTGCAGCGCCTTGAACGGGAGCACTTCCGCCATTCCCGCAACCTACACTTGCGCGGTCGGGGTGTGGCGCAGCCTGGTAGCGCGCCGCCTTTGGGTGGCGGAGGCCCCCGGTTCGAATCCGGGCACCCCGACCTTCCTCCGCGACCTCACGGCGACCCCGATCGGCTGGGCTCAGCGGCGCGAGGCCCAGCCGCGCTCGCCGCGGACGTAGGAGCCGAGGTCGACCACGAAGGCGAGGACGACGATGAACCACTCGAAGCCGTGGACGCCGTCGCTGCCGATGTCCCACATCACCGCGTAGGCGAGGGTCGTCCAGGGCAGCAGGAAGAAGCCGAGGAAGGGGAGGATCCAGCTCTCGTAGGCGTGCGAGAGCAGGTCGGTGAAGAGGAACAAGACGAACAGCGCCAGCCGCGGCGAGAGGAAGGCGAGGAGGACGACGAGACAACCCATCGGCGGACCGTACTGGCTCGGGCGGCGGGCGCCGTGCGGGCGCCGGCGGTTCACCGATTCGTTAGCGGTGGTGCGTAACCTTGGGGAGAGGAAGAAAGGACGAACATGGACTTTGGAAGGTTGATGACGATGCTGAGCCCCGAGAAGACGAGGATGCCGGCGCCCGAGGAGGCGCTTCCCGGGCGCAGCGAGCGGCCCTTCCCGGTGCCGAAGGAGCACGCGGTGCTGGGCACGCCGCTGCAGCCGCCGTTCCCGGACGGGATCGAGGTCGCCTTCTTCGCGCTCGGCTGCTTCTGGGGCGCGGAGCGGCTGTTCTGGGAACTTGACGGGGTCTACTCGACGGCCGTCGGCTACCAGAACGGGACCACGCCGAACCCGACCTACGAGGAGGTCTGCAGCGGCCGCACCGGCCACGCCGAGGCGGTGCTGGTCGCCTTCGACCCGGCGAAGATCTCCTTCGCCGACCTGCTCAAGGTCTTCTTCGAGGAGCACGACCCGACCCAGGGGATGCGGCAGGGGAACGACGTCGGCACCCAGTACCGCTCGGGGATCTACATCGCCAACGACGCCCAGAAGGCGACCGCGGAAATGGTCCGGGATGCCTACGACGAGGCGCTGAAGGCGGCGGGCCGTGGTTCGGTCACCACCGAGATCGAGCCGGCCGGCCCGTTCTACTACGCCGAGGACTACCACCAGCAGTATCTGCACAAGGTCCCGAACGGCTATTGCGGCCTGAAAGGGACCGGCGTCGCCTGCAGCATCCCCGCCGTCGCGCGGTGAGCCAGCGTCCCGGGTGCGGTGGTGACTAGCATCCCGCGCCCGTGGCACCGGACTTTGGCTCCTACATAGTCGGCTGCCTCGCCGTAATCGGGATCGTCGCCGCCGACGGTCTCGGCGGCTATTGGCTGCGGCGCTGGATCGCGCCGGAATTCTCCGGCGCTCTGGCGCGGCTCGGCGACGTCACGATCGGGGTCGCCCTGCTCGTCGTCTCGCTCGAGATCCTCGGCACGCTGAGCGCCCTGCGGCTCGGCTGGATCATCTTCTTCTGCATCCTGGTCGGGTTGCTGGCGGCGCTGCTCGGCTACTGGAAAGCGCCACAGGACCGGCGCGAGGTGGCGGCGCCGCGGGTTCAGAACCTGGCCCTGCTGATCGCGATCGGGGTCGCCTCGTTCACGGTCGCCGAGTGGACCTTCCCCTCGCAGCTGGCGCTTGACCAGGGCATGTTCGGCGGCGACACGACCTGGTACCACATGCCGTTCGCGGCGACCTTCGCCCAGGAACACTCGACGATCAACCTCCACTTCACCGACCCGCTGCGGCTCGCGGCGTGGTTCTACCCGCAGAGCTCGGAGCTGATCGACGGGGCGACGATCGTCCTCTTCAAGAGCGCCTGGCTGGCGCCGCTGATCAACCTCTTCTACCTGGCGATCGCCCTGCTCGCCGCCTGGTGCGTCGGGCGGCCCTACAAGGTCGGGCCGGCGACGCTGGTTGCCGCCGCCCTCGTCCTCGACTCCGGGGTGATGGTCGAAACCCAGCCGGGCGAGGCACGCAACGACATCCTCGGCCTCGCCTTCCTGATCGCCTTCGTGGCCTTCCTCATCAACGGCCACCAACGAAGAGCGCCGGCCGAGGGGTCGGCCGTCCAGGACACCCCGGAGCGTGGAGCCGCCCTCCTCGACAAGGGCCCGCTGGTGCTGGCCGGGATCGCCGCCGGCCTCGCGATCTCGGTCAAGACGACCTTCCTGGTGCCGGTGGCGGCGATCGCGATCGGGGTCTTCATCTTCAGCGGCCGCGGCCGTCGCTGGACGACCGCCTGGGTGATGGGGCTGCCGCTGCTGATCGTCGGCGGCTACTGGTACCTGCGGGCGGCGATCAAGAGCGGCGGCAACCCGATCCCGATCACCAAGTTCGGGCCGCTCAACCTGCCGGTGCCGAACCAGATGCCGCTCGACCCGCGGCCGCGCTTCTCGGTCGCCCACTACCTCGGCGAACCGACGATCTACCGCCGCTGGTTCTTCCCCCAACTCGAAAACGCGCTGGGACCGTTGTGGCCGCTGATCCTGATCCTCGCCGTCGCGGCGGCGGTCTTCATCATCTGGCGCTCGCGCAACATCATCCTGCGGGTGGTCGCCGCGGCGGCGCTGCTGACCGCGGTCGTCTACCTGTTCACGCCGCTGACCGCGGCCGGCCAGCCGGGGTCGCCGACCGGCTTCTTCACCAACACCCGCTACCTGATGCCGGGCCTGGTGCTGGCGATGGTCCTGCTCCCGATCGCCCGACCGCTGCGGGCGCCCGACGGGCGCGCCCGCTGGACCCTCTACTTCCTGACCCTCGTCTACGCGATCACGGTCCTGGCCACGCCACGCTGGTACCCGACCTACATCCTGGGGACGATCCTGATCACCCTGGCTCTCGTCTGGGCGCCGGGCGGCCTCGGGATCCTTCGCGTGCGCGGCGTCATCTCCCGGGCCAAGGTCGCCCTGGTGGGGGCGGCGATCGTCCTCCTCATGGTCGTCCTCGGGCGCGCCCAGGAGGTCCAGTGGAACCAGCAGGCCTACACCAACTCGAAACTCTTCCTCGGCGAAGGCGGCCCACAGGAAGCCTACGACTACGCGCGCAAATTGAAGGACCAGAAAATCGGCATCGTCGGCTCCAGCGAGATCATCTTCGGCCAGTTCGGCTTCTTCGGCGCCGACCTCTCCAACCGCGTCGAATACATCGGCCAGAAGGGTCCCCACGGCTCCCTCCGCCTCGCCACCAGCTGCCGCCAGCTGCGCCGGCTGATCAACGAAGGCGAATACGACTACGTGATCATGAGCCAGTACACCCAGGACTCGCCCCTGGCCCCCTACCGTTATCCGATCTACGCCTGGATCAAAAAAGACCCGGCCGTCGAAAAAGTCGTCGAAGAGCCGACGATCGTCCCCGAGCCGGACTACGTCTTCAAGATCAACGGCAAGCTCAACCCCGGCGAATGCAAACCGGAATAGACCCTCCGGCCGAGCAGCCCGCCGCCGCGCTCCGCATCTACCCTTCCCGCTGAGCCCCCGTAGCTCAGCTGGATAGAGCATCGGACTTCTAATCCGACGGTCGCTGGTTCGAATCCAGCCGGGGGCACTGACCCGCACGGTGGTCGAACCGCAGGCAAAGAAAAGGACGGGTAGATCTCCGCGCGGCTGACGACGCGGATCTCCTCGACCAGCGATTGCAGGAGCGCCTTGCGGGTCGGGGGGTCGCCGCCCTCGATCACCTCCCGCACGTGCGCGACCAGCAGCTCCAGGTCCTCGTCGCTCAGCGGCTCATGCTCATCGGGCTCCTCGGCGCCCAGCTCCTCACGCCGCGCCTTGAGGCCGCGCAGCTTCCCGCTCAGCTCATCGATCCGCGGCGCGCAGGCCGACTCCGGCATCGAGCCCTCCTCGAAGGCGCGGAAGTAGCGGTCGAGCGATTCGCCGACACGCTTCGCCTCGGCGTCGATCCGGGCGATCTCCTCCTCGCGCTGCGGTGCCTCGGCCTCAAGCTCCTCGAAGGCCGAGGCGATCGCCTCCCGAACAACCGGCTCGCGTTCGAGCACCGAGAGGAGCTGCGCGAGGATCGCCTCCTCCAGCTCGTCGGCCGCCAGCCGGTCGCCGTCGCAGGAGCGTTTGCCGTAGCGCTGGCGCGAGAAGCAGACGTAGTAGCGATAGCGGCCGCCGTTGCCCTTCGCCGCGGCGCCGACGTAGCGCTTGCCGCAGCGCGCGCACTTGACGAGACCGGTGAGCAGGTATTCGGACTTGTTCGAGCGCCGCAGCGATACGTCCTCGCTGCGCTCGCGCAAGACCTCCTGGGCGCGCTCGAAGAGCGCCGGATCGACCAGCGGCTCGTGCGGGGCGGGGTAGTGGTTGCCGCGGAAGAAGATCTCGCCGACGTAGGCGCGGTTGCGCAGGATGCTGAGGACGGCGTGATTGTTGAACGGCTTGTCACCTCGCGTCCGCAGGCCGCGCTCGCTCAGCCAGCTTGCCAGCGCCGAGGAGCCCTCAAGCCGCTCGGCGTAGCGGCGGAAGATCTGCGGCACGACCGACGCCTCGCTCGGCTCGGGGACGAGGAAGCGCCGCTCAGGGTCAAGGCGATAGCCGTAGGGCACCGAGCCGCCGGTCCACTCGCCGCGCGCCGCCTTTCGCTCCATCCCGGCGATCGTGCGCTCCACGATCGTCGCCCGCTCGAACTCGGCGAAGACGCCGAGGAGCTGCACCATCATCCGCCCGGCCGAGCTGGCGGTGTCGAACGGCTCGGTCGCCGAGCGGAACAGAACCTTGGCGGCGTCAAGGCGCTCAAGGATCTGCGCCAACCCCCGCACCGATCGCGAGAGGCGATCGACGCGGTAGACGAGCAGGAGATCGAACCGCTCCGCCTCGGCCTCACGCAGCGCCCGTTCCAGGCCGTCGCGCTCGAGGATCGCGCCCGACGCCTGGTCGGTGAAGCGGCGGACGATCCGCCAGTCCTCCTGACTCTCTGCATAGGAATCGAGCCGGACCGCCTGGGCCTCCAGCGAGTAGGGCTGGGTGACCTCGTCGGTCGAGATCCGGGTGTAGGTGGCGATCCTCATCGTGGCCTCCGTCGCTTACTCGCCGTTCGCGAACGTCCACGACACCTCGACGCGCGCACGGAGTCAAGTCCCCCGGCCGCCAGGTAGTCGCGGTAGAGGGTGCGCAGGGCGCCGTGCAGCTCGGCCGAGCGCTCGCCGCTGCGGCGGACCAGCCGCGCCGGCCGCACGCCGAGCCGATCCGGGTGCTCATCGCCGCGGCGCCGTTGTGCCGAGCCGGTCGCTATCGCGATCAGTGGGCGCCTCCCTCGTCGTCCAGCTCGGCGAGCGCCCCACCGCCGCAGAAGTGGCAGCGGAAGGCAATGTCTTGGCGGGCGCGCTCGTATCGCGCCCGCTTCGGGTCGGGGTAGGCGATCTCCTCGCAGCTACGGCAGAGGCGCAGCGAGCGGCGGTCGATCTCATCGAGGAAGTCTCCGGGGTCGCTGCGCAGCCGGGCGGCGAAGCCCTTTGCCTTGAACAGCCGCCGCGCCTCCTCCTCGCGCCAGGCGAAGTAGGCATCAGCAAGGCGCGCCTGCTCGGCGCGCGAGCGCTCCTCGTCGGCGGCCTTCTGTTCGAGCCAATGCGCGTCTGAGGCGCTCAGCAGCTCGCTGGCCTCGATCTGCCTTCGTGCCTCCCGCAGCTCCGGTCCCTCGCCGAAGCGCAAGGCGAGATCGGCAACTTTCCGAAGCTGCGCGGCGCGGCAGTGGTCGGCGAGGTCGGCAAAGGCGCGGCACTCTCGCACGGTCGGTTCCCGCTCGGCGAGCCGGAAGTGAAGCGGGTCGGCGAAGATCGCGCCGAGCGCGAGCAGCGCCCGGTGCTCTGCCTCCGCGAGCGGGCCGTCTCCCTCCAGGGTGATCTCAAGCGGCCTCGCCACCCCCTCGCCGAGGCCGTCAACGCTCCACTCACGGCGGCGCCAAGAGCGCAGGTGGGAGCGCAGCGCCGCGGGGTCCGAGCGCAGGCGCTCGCGCTCGGCGTCATCCTCCTGCCGCTCGGTCGCGATTCGCTCGCGCTCTTCGTCCCAGGGCCTACGTGCCTCGCGCAGAGCCCCCAGCAGGTCGACGGCGTCCTCGCCCTCGGTGCCGAGCAGCCAGCGCTCCTCGGTCGCGATGCCACCGAGCCGCCGCGCCAGATCGGATGCGCAGGTCAGGAGCAACGCATCGCGGCCCAGCTCCTTCTCCATCGCGGCGAGGAATGCGCGGGCGCGCTTCTCGGTCGTGGTAACGAATAGCAGGGCCGGGCAGAAGTCGTGGCGCTCGCGCCAGGCGTCGGCCTTCGCGTACTCGGCGTAGCCCGCCGCCTTCTGCTTGAGCCTCCGGTGCGACATCGTCCCCATGTCCAGCTCGATGAAGGCGAGGAGCGGCCCGCCGTCACCATCGGCGATCTCGATGAAGACGTCGGGGGCGATCGCCCGCTGCTCATGCTTCATCCAGGTCGAGAACGGCTCGCGCGCCTCGGCCTCGCGCTCGAAGCGGGCCAGCTCGACGCCCGCCGGCAGCGTCGTCTCCAGCGCGACGTAGATCTCGCTGAGCCCGGCGGCATGGGCGAGGAATAGGGGGTTCGGCTCTTGGCGCTCGCCGCCGCGCGGCGGCGGCCCGCCGCAGGCGATCGCCTCGCCCTTGCGGGTCGGCCACAGGTGGTGCGGCGCCGATCCCCGTTCGCGGTAAGGACGGGTGCGGCCGAGGAGCCCGCGCCGGGCGAGCCGGGCGCAGCGGTAGCGCAGGGTGCGCTCCGGCGTCTGCGGCTCGATCGCCGCGAGCTGGTTCTGCGTCAGCACCCGGTGGTGGGAGAGCAGCGAGAGAATGCGCTGATCGAGATCGGAGAGCGGCGGCGCCTGTCTGCGCGAGCGCGAGCGATTGCGGCGGCGGGCCGCCGAGGCGGAAGGAGTCAAGCGCTCGGACCTCCCAGCGCGGCGATGATCGCCGCCCCGAGCGAGCGCCAAGCTCGCGCCGCCTGTCGGCCGCCGGCGGCGCCGCAGGCGCGAAGGGCGGCTTGTGTGGGGTCGACGCCGGCGCGCTCGCCGAGGGCCGCCGAGTCCCCGGCGCCGAGGGGATCGCGGTCGCGCCTAGTGCGATCGTGGCCGGCGAGCCGGAGAAGCGGTGCGTAGCTAGCGCGGAGGCGACAGCGGGCGTCGAGGGCGGTGCGACGCGAGCCGTGAGGCGACTGAAGGAGGAGGAGCGGTCCACCGTGACTCTGTGTAGATACCGAGTGGATAGAGAGTCGGGCGCGCCGCGTGGGCCACGACTCCGCGCAGCGGTGCGGAATGGTCGGGCTGGGTGCTTGCCGTTCGGATTCGAGCGATTGGCAAGGTGGGGCGAGGCGGAGATCAGCGCAGGTGGAAACAGGCCGGAATCCTCGCCGCCTTGGTGCTGCTAGCGATTCGCTGAATGAGTGCATCGCACGAGGACGTAACTCCGTGCGGCGCGGAAGTCAAGGGTTATGTGCGGGGATGCGTTCGGATTACTGCTTTCCGTAGATCCGCGCTAGCCCATGTGGGTGGGACGCTTCTAGTCCGGCCCGACCTGAATCGTCGTGGGACGTTGCCGTCGACGAAGGGTCGATGCTCCGAAGTCCGTGTTGCTCAGCATTGTCCCTGCAGAGATGCCCCGGCCGATTACATTCCCGGCCTCATCACGGATGAGCTCGTAGCCTTCGGCGACCTGTTCCTCCTCGGTCCCCCGGTCGACCACGTGTAGCGCTCTGACGTCCGCTCGATCTTGGGAAACAGCCGTGTCGGTGCATAGGGCGATAATCGTCATCTCCCGCACCACGCAACTTGAGTTCTCGCAGTACAGCTCAATTCGATACTTGTCTTCCGGAATGTCCCCGTAGCTGATCAGCAGGGATTGGCCGCCGCAGTAGGGGCACCTGTAGTTGGTGAGGTGGCGCCGTTCGTCTCGCTCTGACGACCGGATTGCTGGTTCGCCCCTCTCCTCGTACCTCGGGTAGCTTGCGTCCATCGGTTGCGCCTCCTGTTAGGTAGAAATCCCGCCGCTGGGCGAGAGTTTCACAGCGGACCTGAACGGCGCAAGGCCTTGTTCTCGCTAATCCTCTGTCGATTCGCGCTGGCGCTGACGCTCCCGCATTTCCTCCATGATCCGGTTGTTCTCCCTGCGTGCTTCCTCAGGAGTCATTGCGATTAGGCCCTGTCCGTTGCCCCAACCCCATTTCTCGAAGATCTTGCCGATGGACTCAAGCTGCCTATGGACATCATGGATGCCGCGCTTCTGGATGAACTTCATGTTCATGTACTGGTCGAGATCGAGGTTCACCGTCTCCCTGAAAGGACGCTCGCCAGTCTCGTCGGCATAGGTGACCGTCGCGAGGTGGTTCATCGGTAGATCCGTCTCGGCCCGACGGAAACCCATATCGAAGAACGTCCGGTAGACCTTGCCAGGCGCCAGAGTCGCGATTCCCTCGTTGAGCATCTTGAGTCTGCCGACATCGGTGTCGATCGCGCTTTCGAGCGGCGGGTCGATAACGATCTTCACGTCGCGGGCGAGAGACGTGCCGAGATTGCTGACCTGGAAGTAGACATTCGTGTCGCTTTCAACGTCGAAATCCACTACGACGAAGGGCCGGATCTGCTGCTCGCGGAGGTGCCGCGCCTCGCGAACCTGGTACCAGGCAACGACAGCCGCGGCGATCAACACAGCCAGCTGCGCGCCGACGATCACAACTTGGGCCACTTCCGTCCACGTCACCACCGCACCCATGCCCCTGACGCTGTCAGTCGAGTCGGATGGCTATCGGCGCCCTCTCTCGCGTGCCGGTTGACAGCGAGTGTTCGCTTGTTCGGCTACGCCATCCCGCCGAGGAACGACTCTCCGGCCGACTCGTCTATCCATCTGCGCCGAATCTCATCGAAGAGCACGTCCGCCTCCGGCGGCGTGAAGGCGGGAGAGCGCGTCAAAGAGATGAAGTCAAACGGCGCCGGGGCCTGAAAGCTGTGCCAAGGAACTTCTGCGAACGGAACGCTCGGCTCCAACCGTTCCGCATTGCCTTTGCCAAACTCTCCTCCCCGCAGGCCGGCAACCTTTTCCATCTCGGCTCGATTCATCGCCGGAAGCTGGATGCGGTCGGCTGCCGGATCAAAGCCTTCTCTGAAGAAGCTGAACACATCGCTCCCGCCTCCGTCGTTGAAGACGTAGACGAGATCGGAAATCCAGCGACAGGCAATCGCGAACGCCAGGAAGCTGCCGTCATCGAGGCCACCCGGCCCTTCCCTGGGCCAAAGACGGTCTTTTGGGGCCTCGAAGAGCAATTCAGTCATCAGATATTGGTAGCTGATTTCCCCGAGCCCGAGGTCGGCATGTGCATCGACGTGCGTAACGTGAAAAGGGGCCGCGAGAGACCCCGCTTCCACGCCGGCTCTCCATCGGGGAAAGAGTTCCCGATGGTGTTCTATGGCAATGCCAGGTAGCCGACCATCTAAAAGGCATCTCTCCTCAAGAAAGCGCAGTGCCTCATCATGTGGCCACGGCGGGAACTCCTCCGCATCGAGCCGCGCCGAATCCGCGGTACGCCAGTGTGCCACCCCGTCGATGAAGAAGTCGAGGTCGAGGTCGAGGACCCGAAGATGGCAGTCGGCTTGGTCAGGGCTCGGATCTGCCACTTACGTCATGGACGGCTTCAAGTTTTCGAGGTAGGGCCGGAAGGTCAGGCGCTCTGAGCGGCAAGGTTGCTCAGAAGGTCGATGGCGAAGTCCCTGCCGGCGCTAGCGAATCCATCGCGGAGCTTGACCCATTTCGACTTCTCCTCGTTGGTCGAAGCCGACTCGATGCGCTGCTCCAGGATCGCCAGTAGCTGGTCGTACGTGTCGTCGCCCGGGCGTGTTGGCCAGCCTGCGACGATCTGCAAGCCCTTCTCCTCCAGCGTGCAATTCGACCACCCCTCTGCCCCTCGATAGCCCTTGATGAATCCTGCGTCCCGGAGCTTGGTGAGGGCACGATCAGTGGCGCGATCCTCGGTGTCCCTCCCAAGCATGGAATTGATCTCACCGCTATCGGCATATCCGGTCCCGTTGACGTCGATCGCTGCGTTGAGCGCATCGAGTACCGGGCGAATCTCTGTGTTCCAATCAAAGGACATAGGACGAGCAAAGGTAGCGTGGGGTTCGGCGCTGACCTTGGCTGGTCAGATTCGGGGGAAGTTGGTCCACTGCTCGAGCGCGATGTCTCGCACGATCTGCTTGATCCCCTCGACCGCCTCTGGGGCGTCATCAAAGGAAAGCGAGCCGAGGCGATTCTTGCCCCGGATCTCCTCGGCGTCGTAGCTGAAGAGCTGGGCGCACCGCTCGCGGATGTCTTGTGGCCAGTCGGGCGCAAACCCTTCCTCGAGGATGAACACCTCCGCTGCTGGCTCGCTGGCCTCCACAACCATCGAAGGCTAACTACGCGAGCGGCGTCAAATGGGAATTCCTGTGTCCGCGGCTGAGCTTGGAAGGTCGACCTTTATCCCGCGAGCGACCAGACCTGCCCGTTGTTGTTTTCGACCAGCTTCGCGAGGCCCCAGTTGGCCAAAGTGATGATGGTGGAGTGGTGGACGCTGAGGACGGCATCTTGTAGGTCAGGCTGGCCCTCAAGATCCTGGATAACGATCCCTTGCTCTCGGGCCGCCTCACGCCGAACCGGATGACCGTGCGAGAGAAAGCGAGCAGCATCTCCGAACCACTCCGCCGCCGCATGAGCCTTTCCTTCGGCTTGGTCGTCCCCCTTGAACATGTAGTCGCGCAACGCATCGGCAACGATGTTTCGTGCCCGTTCGCTCGCATGGTCACAGGCCGCGAGAAGCCCAGGGGCGAATGACCGCAAGATCGGTATCCAGGCATTTAGCTTCGAGGGGTCCTTGCAGTCCTCGACCGCGAGCGCGAATTGGTCTTTGATCGCTTGGGCCGAGTAGGTGCGTGGCCCCTCCGGCATACCGATCGTCATCTGCGGGTCAATCGGCCCAAGCTGCGAGTGCGCCCCCATCAGGATTTCGTCAGCCGAGAGAGCCATCATCGTTGCGGCCGACATCGCGTTCAACGGAACAATGGCTCGGATGTGGTCGAATCGGGTTCGAAGGTAGGAGCAGATTTGCTCGACTGCATCGGGGTCGCCGCCAGGGCTGTGCAGGAAAAGATCGAGATGTGGCCCATCGAGCCCGGAACAGGTGAGCATGAATCCGTTCATGTCAGCCGTAGTCACGGAGAGCGCTACGGGGGCTGCGCCAGGGTTCTGCTGGAAGCCCGAGTAGTAGAGGATCGTCGCTCGTTCCGTCTGCTGCGACAGCATCGTTAGGTATTTCCGTCGCAGGATGTCGGCAGGGGCGACGTCCGCGACGCCTTGAGCAGCGACCTGCTCCTGAATCCCCGCGAGCTCTTCCTGGAGCTCGCCCCAATTTGGCATCCGACTAGTGGGCGGCTACGCCGGGGTGAGCGGAATTCAATTCGCTCTTCACCCGGACCTCGGGAGTCGTTGCCGCGATTGCGCGGTAGTAGACGCTCTCGACTTCCTCGGCCGCCCGGACGGCCGTTTCGACGCCCGGTGCTCCCTTTTTCAACAGCTCCGCAATCACGCTGTCTGGCTCATTGTCTGCTGGATTCGGCATTCGTTCCCCCCCGCTCGTGGAAGGCGAGTTTATACGCGGACTTACTGGATGCAAACGCCTAGTCCGGACTGCAAGACCTGGATTTATCTCTACTGCCCAATTCTGGGGAAGTTGCTTCAGGCCGCCTCGACTCCTCTCTAATCAGCGCGGCGGTCTGCTCTCTCGGCTGGGCGATGCACGTTGCCAGACGGTTTCAGTGACCAGCCACGCTCGTTCCGCGAGCACGCTCTTGAAGAATCCGTGGCGCAGGCGGAAATGCAGGTAGCCGGCAAGCCAAAGGCAGGCGCCGAGGGCGAAGACCAGGAGGCCGTTCGCATTGCCGGCAAGGCTCAGGCCGACCAGGCCGCCGGGGGCGACGAGGCCGCCCCCGAGTCGAAGTGCGATGCCACCGAAGAGCCAGGCGCAAATCAGGGCGAGGGCCAGGGTGCCGAGCGCCGAGAGGGTCATCGCGTGGCCTCCCGTTGACGAGTGCCGCCATTCGAAGCGACCCGGAACGAGCCCCAAGGCAGCGAGGCTGCCGGCGGCGGCTCCCAGGCGAGCCCGTCGAGCAGCTCCTGTGCCTCGACACCGAGCCCGCTCGCCAGCTTAAGGAGGGTGTCGGTTCGCGGCATGCTCTCGCCGCGCTCGATCTTGCTCACGTCGGTCCGGTGCACCGAAGAACGGAAGCTCAACTCCTCCTGGGAAATACCGGCGCGGCGGCGGCATCGGCGCACGTTCTCGCCGAGGCCGACCGCGACCTCGTAGCGCGGCTTCATCGGGGCACCTCCGGATCGGCGAAGGGCTCGATATCCATCGCGCCCGCCGTCCGGATGCTCGGCGTCCAGAGGAGCCCGTCGAGCAGTTCGTCGTAGGGGATTTGCAGCGAGCCAGCCAGCTTGACCAGCGTGTCGGTGCGGGCAACCCGTTCGCCTCGCTCCAGTTGCCCAACCGCCGTGCGGTGCAAATCGGCCCGCATCCCCAGCTCTTCCTGAGAGATGTCTCCGGCCCGGTTGCGGCAGTAGGCGAGGTTGGCACCGAAGCGGCTCGCGAAGCCACCGCCGCCGCCTCTCATCATCCCGCCCCGATCTGCTCGCACAGAGCGGCGAGCGCATCGTGCTCGAAGACGACGCGCTCGTACTCCTCTTCACGATCGCTGGCATCGGCCAGCTCGCGGACCAGGCGCCGGACCAGATCGTCGGGGGCGATCTCGTCAGCCTCGATGCCGGCGATCACGCGCCGGTAGGCATCGGCGACCGTCCGCCACCTCCCTGCATTGGGATGGTCGGGGTGAGTCCGTAGGTCATCCTCGCGTCCGGCCCTGCAGTAGCGGAGAGTGCAGAGCAGGAATCGCCGCTGCTCATCGGTGAGATCGAGGGCAACGGTCCCGCCGCCGCCCGTAGGGTTATCGCTAGCCATGGGGAAGCTCAGCCTTCCTTGTGGTTAGGCGGCCCGTTCGCGCTCCAACGCGGCGGGTCGCCGCTTCTATGTCTGGCGTCGCCGACGTTAGCTCGACGCCCGCCACAAAGCGAGTCGATACGCGCGGATGCGCGGGGAGTGGCGCCGATGCGCGAGTACCGCTACCGCGCGAGAGAAACCGGCTCAGCCTCGATCCGCGCCGTCAGGTTCGGATTGTGGTCGGCCGGGGGCACTCGACGGCCGGGAGGACCGCCGAGGCTTACGGTGGTCGAACCGTCTTACGCACGTTCTCATGGCGCCATCGAAATGGAAGCCCGAATAGCATCGCGGCGGTGCACTTCAACGCTGGCAACCCAGCGGAGTATTTGGTTGCGGATCGGATCATCGACGGCGCCCATCCGACTGTTTCGTCGCTCGCGCGCGAGCTACGCAACGAGGATCTGAACGATGTGGCGTTCTCGGCGGCTGCCTTCGAGTATGCACGCGACAAGGTCGCTCATTCGTGGGATGCCCAGGATCGTCGGGTAACGGTTTCGGCGTCCGACACGCTCCGTGAGCATGTCGGGCTCTGCTACTGCAAGGCCCACCTCCTGACGGCGCTTCTCCGCGCCGAGGGCGTGCCCGCCGGGCTCTGCTACCAGCGCCTGACTGATGATGGGGAGAGCTTCTACGTGCACGGCCTGGTGGCCGTCTTCCTCGAGGGCTCCTGGCACCGGCTGGACCCTCGTGGGAACAAGCCCGGTGTCGATGCCCAATTCTCGCTCGAGGTCGAGCGGCTAGCATGGCCCATGAGGCCCGAGATGGGCGAGGTCGACTACCCCGACCTGTTCATCTGGCCTCATCCGGCCGTCGTCGCCGCGCTAACGCAGGCGACCGACATGCTGGCGCTCTGCGCTAACGGCCTGCCCTCAACCCTCTGAGGCCGTACGCCCCGATTGGGCCGTAATGTCGTCAACGAAACCGAACCCGGCTCAATCCGCGCCATCAGGTTCGGATTGTGTCCGCTCGTGGGCGCTGATCCCACGAATAGCTGCACGCGCCTTACGCGGTCGTTCCGCGGCGGCCCGACTGCCCGGCGCGGCTCATTACCGCTCGCCCACGTAACCGCGTCGTGAGCTCGTCGCCGCTGACCAGGGCCACGCCGATCGCGACAAGCTCTGCCGCACCCCGGTCGTAGAGGCCGGAGATCGCATCGCGGGCGACGAAGCGGAAGTCACGCTCGCTCGCCTCTTAGATCGGGCTGCGCGGGCAGTTGGGAAAGTCGCAGCCGGCGAAGACCAGGGTGTCGGCGCCCGCGGTGCGTAGATGATCCTCCAGGGTGGTGCCGAAGTCGAGGCGCGTGTGGCGGTTCTCGGCGGCTAGCGCTACTCCGCGGACGGGCCCGTCCCGGCCTCGGGGCGGTCGAGGATCCGCAGCCAGCTTCCGTCGGGTTGGCGTCTGGCGACCTGGGCCCTGCCACCGGTGCCGTCGGCCGGCCGCGTCGCCGTGAGGGCGAGATCACCGTGCCGCAGGGTGGGCAGCGGTTCCTCGATCTCGAAGCGAGGCGCCTCGGAGACCATCGAGTCGAAGAGGCCGCGGATCGCCTCGCGGCCGACCGTCACCTGTCCGGGGGGAAAGCCCATCACGGCGTCCTCCTCATAGAGCGCGGCGAGGCCTTCGGCATCCCCGGCGTTGACCCGTTCGACGAAGAGTCGGGCGATGTCCTCAGGCTCCTTCGCAACGTCTCGTGACCCGTTCATCCTGCACCTCCGTCCGATCTGGTTGACAGAGCGAGGATCGCCTCTCGAGGATAAGAAGTCAAAGTTCTGGATCTTATGATCACTAGAATTCCTGCTTATGGAGTTGAGGCAGCTCCGCTACTTCATAGCCGTCGCCGAGGAGGGCAGCTTCACGGTCGCCGCCCGGCGGCTCCACGTGGCCCAACCCGGCGTCAGCGCGCAGGTGCGCAAGCTCGAGGAGGAGCTCGGCGCCCCCCTCCTCGACCGATCCGATCGAGCCGTGCGCCTGACCGAGGCGGGCACGGCGGTCCTCGCCGAGGCGCGCGCGGCGATCGCCGCGACAGAGGCGGCACAGGGCGCCGTCGACGACGTGGTCGGGCTGCGACGCGGCCGGGTGAGGGTCGGCAGCGTCCCCTCGTGCCCGGTCGCCGACCTCCCGGAGCTGCTGGCCGATTTCCATCGTAGGTTCCCCGAGGTCGAGATCTCGCTCGCCGAGGGCAACGGCGAGGACCTCATGCGCGCGATCGAGGCCGGTCGACTTGACCTCGCGGTGGTCGGGACCGCCGGGCGGGGGTCGGATCGATTCGACCGGCTCGAGCTCGCCGACGAGCCCTTGGTCGTCGCCGCGCCACCGGGGCATTCACTCGCCACGGTGAAGAGCACGACCCTGTCGCGACTGTCGGAGGAGCCGCTGATCTGCATGTCGTCCGGCACCGGGGTCAGGCGGGGCCTCGAACTCGCCTGTGCCGAACAGGGGCTGGAGGTCCGGGTCGCCCTCGAGGCGGGCAGCCCAGCGATCGTCGCCCGCCTCGCGGCCCTCGGGCTCGGCGTGGCCGTCCTGCCAGAGTCGGTTGCCGCCGCCTTCGGGGACAGCCTGCGGACGATCCGGTTCCGGGGAACGGCGCCGCGGACCCGGCTCGAGCTGATCTGGCGGGACACGTCGCTCTCACCTGCCGCCGAGGCTCTGGTCGGGCACCTGACCGCGTCCCTCCCCGGCAAATAGGTCCGCCGCGCAGGGGAGGCTGGTCCATCCGGGCGGCGGCCGGCCCAGGGAGCTGTCAGGCCGTGCGGTTCGAGGTCGCGGCGCTTGACGCGGCCGCGGTGAACCGCAGGTGCTCTCTATCCGAGTCGGCCGTTTGCCGGCCAGCTCCTCGTCGGGAGTGCGGCCCTGGCTCACCGCCCCCGGAACCTCGAGCACGCGCGCGACGATCGAGCCATCCTCGTCCGGACGGTCGCAGGCGATCGTTTCCTCCAACGGTCTAAAGAACCACGCTGCCGAGCCCGATGAATTACCTGTGTGGGCGCCGAGTTGATCCTGACCTGGTTGGCCACCTGGCAGGCCGCCACCGATCGAGCGCCTGCGGCCGCTCGACACGGGTCCGTATAACGCCGACTGGAGTGAGGCTGCTGGGATGAACGCTGGGGGAATATCGGAATGGCAGAAGGGAGGGGTCCCCTACGCCAAGCTGAGGCGGATCGTTCCGGAATACCTGAATCCCCAAGAAGTGGACGCCTTCTTCGTTGCGGTGAACAGAGGCGGGGGCAGGGCTAGGCTCGTCAATCCCTTCACTCCATTCCAGCGCGAGTACGTGCTCGTGGCCACCGGGGCGGGGAACTTGGTAGTCCTGGCCCTGCGACGTCCGGGTGTCTTCAGGGCGAGCATCAAGGGGATCGTGTTTGACGGATCGTCGAAAGACGCCGAGTTGCGGTGGCGAGACGGGACGCTGTTCGTGAACAGAATGCCGTACGAGCCGATCTCGTTTCATGAGGAAGATGCGCAGAAGGTCGCAGAGGGTCTGGGCCTCTAGCCGGCCAGTGCGTTGCCATCGACGGTTACGAGATGCGAGGCGCCGAAAACCTGGTGCCGAAATCGGTCCTCGACTCCACGCTCGCGCTCAGCTGACCTTCGCCAGCTCCGCTTCGTAGGCGGCTCGGAGACGGTCGAGGACCGACCCGGCGCCGGGTGGTCTGGGGATCCCGAGGTGCTGCTCGCGCAGCTCCACCATGAATTCCTCCCAGAGCTCCGGGCCGCCCTCCTCGAGCAGCTCGGCCCGGATCGAGAGCTCGGGGGTGGTGGGGAGGTGGCGGCGGCCCCAGGTCCCGAGCTGGGCGATCACCGGGACCAGCTCGATCGCCGGCTCGGTCAGGCTGTAAATGACCTTCTGCTTGTGGGAGGGGTCGGGGGAGCGGGAGACGAGGCCCTGCTCGGTGAGGCGGCGGAGGCGGTCGGCGAGGATGTTGGAGGCGATCCCCTCCTGCGAGCCCGCCAGCAGCTCGCCGAAGTGGCGGCGGTTGCCGAACATCATGTCGCGGATCACCAGCAGCGACCACCTGTCGCCGATCACCTCGATCGAGAGGTTGATCGGGCAGCCGGATCTGCCATCGCCCGGCCCTTTGGTCTTTCTACTTGCATTCTGCAATTAGTTGATGGTAGCGTGCTGACGCCACTTGCAGCTTGCAATCGGTCGCGCCCCGACCGGAGGAGGAGACGAAATGCCAGACGTCACCGCGAACATGATGATCACGCTCGACGGCTACGCCACCGGCGACGGCCAGAGCCGGGAGCGACCGTTCGGAGACATGAACCTCGACCTCCTCAGCGCCTGGATGTTCAAATACCCGGAGGAAAACGCCGAGGAGCTCGCCGCGATCACCGAGGCCGGCGCCTTCATCATGGGGCGCAACATGTTCGGGCCCGACCGGGGCGAGTGGGACCTCGACTGGCGGGGCTGGTGGGGTGAGGACCCCCCTTACCACGCGCCGACCTTCGTCCTCAGCCACCGCCCGCGCCCGAGCGTCGAGATGGAGGGCGGCACCGTCTTCCACTTCGTCAGCGACGGGATCGAGACGGTGCTGGAGCGGGCGCGCGAGGTCGCGGGGGAGAAGACGGTCTCGATCGCCGGCGGCCCCAGCACCCTCAACCAGTACCTCGCCGCGGGCCTCGTCGACGAGCTGCGGCTGCACGTGGTGCCCTTCGTAGCCGGCCGCGGCGAGCGCATCTTCGCCGGCGCCGACGACCTCGAGCTGAAGCCGGTCTCGAGCCGCACCACGCCCCATGTCACCCACCTGGTCTACCGCCGCTGAGCCGGGCTACTGCCGTGCGGCCTCTCCCTGCTGAGCGCCGGGGGCCAGATAGTCGCCGTGGCCCGAGGTCAGGTTCGGCTCGATCAGGCTGAAGTCCGGCAGGGTGCCGTCGGCCGCGTCCCGCTCGAACTCCGAGTAAGGCACGAAGTTCGTCGCGAGCCGGGGTTTCAGGCGCGGCATGTGGATCAGGCTCGTGAAGGAGAGCGCCATCGGCTCCTGGATGTAGGACCTTCCAGGAACGACCGTGCGCCTCGAGCCGCTCGAACACCGTTTCGGCGGTGTTGTGCCGGGTGAAGTCGGAGACCGGGCTGTTGACCACGAAGCCCGAGGAGCGCGCGGCGGTCCAGAACGACCGATTCATGAACGTCTGCGAGGGCACCTCGCTGAACCAGTGGTCGAAGACGCCGAAGCCCCTGGCGATGCCGTTCAGCTCCGGTGCGTAGCCGGTCATGATCTGCGCGTACCCGTCATAGGCGGGCTGGCGCCCCATCTCCTCGCCCCCAGCGGCGCCCGACTCGTTGCCACAAGCACTCGGCAGAGTTCAATGCTGAAAATTCCGGTTAGGGATCCACGACCGGCTCGACGAGGCCGGTGCTGACGTCGTAGACGTGGCCCGAGACCCGCACCCGGGCCGAGATCGAGGCCGCCGAGCGGAGGCGGGCGACGTCGGCCTTGGCGGTGGCGGCGGGGTCGAGGATCGCCCGCTCGCGCAAGAGCGACTCCTCGCTGCCCGTCCGCGCCGCGTAGCGGCGGCGGAACCCGTCGTCGGCGAGGGCCCCGGCCCCGCACTGTGTGTGGTGGATCACCGCGACCTCGAACAGCGGACCGTCGGGAATGGCGCCCTCGGCGATCTGGGAGATGAAGGCGACGTCGTCGATCACCTCCGGCGTCACCCGGCCGCCGACGTTGCGGACGACGATCGCGTCGCCCAGCCCGAGGTCGAGGACGCGGGCGGGGTCGACCCGCGGATCGAGGCAGGTGATCACGAAGAGGCGCAGGTTGGGGAGGACGACGGCGCCCTCGTGGCCGGTGGCGGCGGCGAACTCGCGGTTGCGCGCCAGCGCCGCCGCCATCCCGGTCGCGGGCTTCCGGCCGGGGCTCGGGTGAGTCTGTTGGCTGATCATGGTGCTCTGCCTCCTTGCTCGATCGCTGTGTCAGTCGCCCGCTGCCGCGGTGGCCGGCGAGCTGAGCGGCTGCGTTCTCGCGACGTCCTCGCCGCTCGCCGTCGGTTGGGCCGGCAGCAGCGCCAGCGCCATCAGGGCACCGGCAGCGGCGACGCCGGCGGCGACGTAGTTCGCCGTCTGGAAGCCGTGGAAGAAGGCCGAGCTGGCGGCGTGGTGAACCGTTGCCGCGAGCTGCGGATTGGCCTGACTCAGTTCGCCGGCGGCGGTGAGCGCGGCGCCGACCGAGCCGGTGGCGCTGTGGGCGACGCCACCCGGCAACTCGGCGGGGAGGGTGCTCGTCAGCCGGCTTGCGTACAGCGAGGCGAAAAGGCTGCCGATCACCGCGACTCCGAGGGTGCCGCCGAGCAGCCGCGTGGCGTCGTTGACCGCCGATCCGACCCCGGCTTTCGCCTTCGGGACGACGCCCATGATCGCCTCGGTCGCCGGCGCGCTGGTCAGGCCCATGCCGGTCCCGAGCACGATCATCTGCGCCGCGATCGTCCCGTAGCCCGTAGTCGCCGAGGTAGTCGCGACCCATGAGTAGAACGCCGCCATCAACAGCAGACCCAAGGCGACGACCAGCTTCGTCCCGAGCCGCACCGCCAACCTCGTGCCGAGGACCGAGGAGATCGCGACGCAGGAGGCGACGGGCAGCAGGCGGACACCGGTCGATAGCGGGCCGTACGCCTTGAGGAACTGGAAGTACTGCGTGACGAGGAAGATGAAGCCGGAAAGGGCGAAGAAGGAGATCGCAACCGAGGCGCTGGCGGCGGTGAAGCGAGGGTTCCGGAACAGGGTCAGGTCGAGCATCGGCTGCTCGGTTCGCCGCTCGCAGGCGATGAAGGCGACCGCCAGTGCGGCGGTGATCGCGAAACCGGCGATCGTCCAGGCGCTCCCCCAACCGTGGCCGGGAGCCTCGATGATCGTGTAGACGAGGAGCCCGACCGTCGCCGTGGACAGCGCGAACCCGGTGCGGTCGATGCTCGGCGCGCTGGGGTTCCGGGAGCTCGGGACGTAGGTTGCGACGAGGCCGCCGGCGATCGCCGCCACCGGCACCATCGCGAAGAAGATGCTGCGCCAGTCCGACAGCTGCAGCAGGGCGCCGCCGACGATCGGCCCGAGCGCGATCGCGACGCCGGTGGTCGCGCCCCAGAGGCCGATCGCCAATGCCCGCTCACCACGTTCGGTGAAGACGTTGGTGATCAGCGAGAGGGTGGCGGGGAAGACCATCGCCGCGCCCACGCCCATCACGGCCCGCGCCGCGATCAGCTCGCCGGCGTTGCCGGCGAGACCACCGGCGAAGCTCGCCGCGCCGAAGACCGAGAGGCCGACGAGAAGCATTCCCTTGCGACCGAAGCGATCCGAGAGGCTGCCGAACGCGAGTACCGATGCCGCGAACAGGAGGTTGAACGCGTCGACCACCCACTGGAGCTGCGAGTTGGACGCGTGGAGCTGATCGACCAGTGTCGGCAGCGCGACGTTGACCATCGTCGTGTCGACGTTGATCGCGAACGCCGCCAGCAGCAGCGAGATCAGGATCAGGGGCTTGCGGTTCATCAGTTCTCCTCGGGAGGAAGCAGGTGCATGCCAAGGTTCTAAAGCGGATAGACAAAAAAGTCAAGTAAAACCTTGAGAATTTAAACTCCCTGCTAGAATAAGTGGAGCCATGAGGTCCTATGCCGAGTACTGCGCGATTGCGAAATCGCTCGACGTCGTGGGAGATCGGTGGACCCTGCTGATCGTCCGCGAGCTGGCGCTGCGGGGGGCGTGCCGCTACACGGACCTGCGCAACGGACTCCCGGGGATCGCGTCCAACCTGCTCGCCGAGCGGCTCCGCGACCTCGAGGGCGCCGGTGTCGTCGTCCGCGAGGAGGCGCCGCCTCCGGTCGCGACCACGCTCTTCCGGCTGACGCCGCGCGGCGAGGAGCTGCGCCCGGTGCTCGACGACCTGATGCGCTGGGGCCTGCCGTTGATGGCCGACCAGGCCCCCGACGACGCCATCCGCAGCCATTGGCTTGCCGCGGCCCTGGAGCTGATGCTCACCGACCTGCAACCCGACGAATCGCCCGTCACCGTCGAGCTACGGACCGGGGATCAGCCGATCGCGATCGAGCTGGGCGACGGTGCGATCGAGATCAAGCTCGGCCCGGTCGAAAGCCCCGACGCGATCCTCGCCGGTCCGCCCAGGTCGGTCCTCGGCCTGCTCGTGGGCATGCTCGAGCTTGCCGACGCCGAGGCCCAGGGGGTCAGCTTCGAAGGGGACCCGGCGGTCCTCCGCAGGTTCTACGGCGCGGGTACGCGGATCAGTCGCACTGTCGCCTGATTGGTGGCGGACTCTTCCTCGCTGCCGGTCAGCGGCGCGATGCCGAGGCGGGTCCTCACTTTCACCGGCTTGCCCACGTCGGAGTTCCGGAGCAGGGCGATGATCGCATGGCGGCCGCCGAAGAGCTCTCTCGCGGTAACGCTCGGCGAGGATTCCAGCTTCGGCTGCGTCGGCCAGGCGAGGGTGAACGGTTCGTTGATCCCGGTTTGCGGGTCTTCGCCGCAGCCGTTGGGATTGCCGAAGCCGCTCTTGCGCTTGGTCGATCGGGTGACTTCGAGACCAAGCCCGCGAGCCGAATAGGAGAAGGAGAGGTCGCCACTGCTGGTGAACGTCTTGCCGCAGCCGCCGTTGCTCGAGAATTCGTAGGTGGGCACCAAGCACGGCAGGTTGGGGTCGAAGGGCGCGAAATGGCTGCCGCCTTCCGCGGTGCGACTGTTCTCAACCTTCGTCGCGAGCGAGGAGTCTCCGATCCGGCCGGCACGGGTGACGACGATCTTGTGCCCGTATTGAGCGAACTCCACGGTCACGCCGCGACCTCGCCGGTACGTCGTGGTGTCGACCACGGTCCCGTTCTCGGTGACCAGGCAGGGGCCGCTTCCCCCGACATTTCCGTTGTCAACCTGTCGACGGTCGTGCCTTCGACGACCACGTCGAAGTAGGCCGCCTTTTCGGGTTCTGGCAGGTGCACGTGAACGCCGGGGAGGCCGGGGAATGCCGCCGCGGACCCGAGCGCGGGTGCATAGGCGATGGCCGCGAGGCAAAGTCCGGCGAGGGCGAGAACCAGGATCAGCTTCTTCACGGCTCGACTCCCGACTTGCGATTGCGCGTCGTCCACGAACGGCACCGCTCTGCGCGGTTCGCCCAAGCTCCCAGATCGGCATCTCGCGGTCAATCGCCCTGGCCAGGTCACGATCCCCGTCGGCGCGTTCGGGGTGGTGGGGGGCTGGGGCGCCTTTCTCTTGGTATGCGAGAGAAAGGCGCCCCGGGCGCGGGTCGCACCCGGCGTCCCCGGACTTCCCCTACCGATCTAGCAGCCGCGCGGCGGTTGGACCTGCGGCGCGTTCGGATCGTCGCGGTCGACGGCGAAGGCGATGACGCGCTTGGAGTCGGCCCCGCCGACGATTTCCGCGTCGAAGAGGACGGTGCCGTGGGGGGGACGCTCGACCTCGGTCGACCGGCCTCCGACCACCCCGGTCGGTTCGCCGGGGTGTGATGGTTCGACCACGGTCGTCCCGAACGTCTGGTAGCGCCACGAGACGGAGTAGCCGTGGGCGGAGAAGAAACGGATCGCGGCGCCAGCCGGCCTGCCGATCAGGCCGGAGCAGGAGATCGGATTGGCCGGAGGCTGCAAGGTCACGTCGTGCAGGGGGCCGAAGACCCCGGTCGCCGCCAGCGCCCCGCCGGTACCGAGGCAGATCGCGACGAAGGCGACCACGGTCGTCCTCCGCACCGTCCTTCGAACGGGTCGGCGCGCGCGCCCTGCCGCGGGACGGGAAGCGGGCTGCAGCTCCGAGAGCGGCTGCAGGAACTCGGCCACCACTCGTTCGTCGTCTCGTTGCTTCGTGTCCATCACTCGTCTCCTTGGCACGTACGGTTGGCCTCGGCGCGGATCTCGCCGGCCAGTTTCCGGGTCACTCGGGATAGCTGCTGTCGCACCGCCGCCGGCGATCGGCCGGTGATTGCCCCGAGCTCGTTGGCGTCGAATCCGTGGACGTAGCGGAGGACGACGAGGATTCGATCCTCGGCGTCGAGGTTCCTGGCGATGAAATCCCTGACGGCTGTCGCCTCGACTGGGTCGGGCTCCACTTCGGTCCGCTGGAAGGCCAGCCGGCGGAGAGCGCTGCCGCCGCGCCGTCGGCGCCGCAACGCCTGCAGGGCCCGGTTTCGCGCGATCGCGAACAGCCAGGCCTCGGGATCGTCCAGTCCGTCGAGCCGAGCCCGATCGCGCCAGGCGGCGAGAAAGGTCTCCTGGAGGAGGTCGTCTGCCAGCTGGCGACTGGCGACGATCTGCGCCAGGAAGCGGCCGATCCGTTGGCTGTGGGACCGGAAGAGATCCTCGAAGGCCTCTTTCTGCCGGCTCGCCTCGGCCTCGCCTCCGCCGTCGACGCCGCCGGGCGGGCAGGGTGGGAGAGTTCCCATGCTTCTCGTCATACCTGCATCGGTGCCGGAGGGGGTCGGATTGTGACAACGAGCTCCTTGCCCGGTGCGGGGAGGGCCCAGTGCTCCTCCGGTCGTTGTCCGACGGCACCACCCCCGCCACGCCGAGCGATCCTCACCAATCGTGGTGGTAGGAGAGGTTCGCGAGCAGGGCACAGGCTGCCAGCGCCAGGAAGAAGGCTGCCCCGCCAAAACCGCCGTCTCCGACTCGGAGGTGCGCGCTGAGGGCGCAGATGAAATAGAGGACGAGGCCGCTCGCGGCTGCCGCTCCGAGGGTTGGGGCCGCGAAGCCGGTCAGGAGGCCGACGGCGCCGGCCGCCAGCAGGAGCCCGAACGGGATCATCCATTTCTTGGACACGCGGACACGGTCCGCCACGAGCTGGACCGATTCGGCGCCGGCGAGGTTGAGGGCGGCGGCGTAGCCGTTCGCGAGGGCCGCCACGATCGTGATTGCGACGTAGGTGATGTGCATACCCAATAGACACCCGCGGCCCTGAGAACCTGACCTGGCCTTCCGCGGCGACTTGGCTCGGCGGAGCGGAGGTCGCCGCGGGATTACCGTGGCTGGGGCGGGATGCGAAGCTCGAGCGCCGCCAGGCGCTCAGGGTCGAGGAGGGCGTCGATCTGGGCGATCTTCCCGCCGGCGACGGTGAACGCCATCACCGAGAAGAGCCGGCCTCGAGGCGCGACCACGACCCCCGCGGCGCCATTGACCAGCGCCGGCCGCAGATGCGGATACAGCCCGGAGTAGGTGGTCGTGTGCTCGGCCACCGCCTCGGCGCCGCGGAGCGCCAGCGAGGCGTCCGGGCGGAGGGCGCCGCCGTCGATCCGGAGCTCGACGTCGGGAGCGAGCACCGCGATCAGCGCCCCGAGGTCGCCGTCCCGAGCGGCGGCGAAGAAGGCGTCGACCACCGCTCGCTGTCGGCCGAGGTCGCGGTCGGGCTGCGGAGAGCCCTGCAGCCGTCGGCGCGCTCGGCTGGCGAGCTTCTGGACCGCGGCCTCGGAGCGGTCGAGGACGGCGGCGATCTCCGTGAACGGCAGGCCGAAGACGTCGTGCAGGACGAAGGCGAGCCGCTCGGCGGGAGACAGCGTGTCGAGCACGACCAGCAACGCCAGCCCGACCGAGTCCGAAAGCAGTGCCTCCTGCTCGGGGTCGACCTCGTCCGCGAGGGTGACGACGGGATCGGGCACGTGGAAGTCCGTCAGCTCGCGTCGCGTCCGTCGTGAGCGCAGCAGGTTGAGGCAGACCCGCCCGACCACGGTCGTCAGCCAGGCCCGCGGGTTCTCGATCGCCTCGGGGTCCTGGTCCTGGATCCGAAGCCAGGCATCCTGCAGCGCATCCTCGGCTTCGCCGACCGAGCCGAGCATCCGGTACGCGACGGCGCGCAGGTGCGGCCTATTGCGCTCGAAGTGCTCGCTCAGCGAGCCGCGCTCGTCCACTTCGGGATCACCTCATTTGGCTGCTGCACACCATCAAAGACACGCTTCGCCGGCAAGAGCTGACCGACGCTGGAACTGCTCGTCCGGGCGCCGATGAAATTCTCGGCTGAAAGATCGGGCCCCGAGTGGACACTACGGGGGCAGTGGCAGCGAACGGCCCCGGTCCAACCAGTCACGCCCGCGCCGCGCGGTTCGAGGCGATCTTTCGGAGCTTCTATCCGCGGGTCCTCGCCTACGCGCTGAGGCGCTGTGACGATC
Organism: Actinomycetota bacterium; assembly: GCA_018268655.1. Lineage (GTDB taxonomy): Bacteria > Actinomycetota > Thermoleophilia > Solirubrobacterales > 70-9 > VAYN01. The sequence goes on along the minus strand of JAFDWC010000016.1, from coordinate 5,763 downwards.
GGGCCTCAGCCGAGGAGGCGACCGCGGAGACGTTCCTGGTCGCCTGGCGGCGGCTCGACGTTGTTCCGCTCGAAGCGCTGCCGTGGCTCCTCGGCGTCGCCCGCAAGGTCCTCGCCAACGAGCGCCGCCGGGCCAGCCGGCGGCCACCCGACGGTCCCTCCGTCCCGCTCGAGCTGGTTGCCGTTGCCGACGCTCAGCAACCGATTCCCGAGGTGGTGGCGGACCGCACCGCGTTCGCCGCGGCCTTCGCGGGGCTGAGCGAGAACGATCGCGAAGCTCTGGCGCTGATCGCCTGGGAGGGGCTTCAGCCGCGAGAGGCGGCCGCGGTCGTCGGCTGCAGCACGGCGGTTTTCTCGGTGCGTCTGCACCGAGCCCGCCGCCGCCTGCTGAAGGAGCTGCAGGCAAACGGACACTCCTGGGGTGAACGGGGGGCTCAACCCGTTCGGCGCCCACGACCAGACGCATCGGAGGCACGATGAACCAGACGACCGACAACCTCATCTCGCAGTTGCGCGCCCTCGACCCGGCGCGGGCCGAGAACCTCGACCGCCCACTCTGGGACGCCGCCGCCGACGAGCTCCTGGCGTCGATCCTCGCCGCCGACCCGTCGGCACCGCCGCCGGTTGCCGCGCCGACCTCCGGGGGGCGCCGGCGGTGGTGGACCAGCAAGCGCGTCCTGGCGCCGGCCGCCGTCGCGGCGACGGTCGCCGCGGTGCTCGCGATCGGGTTGCCGGGGGGCGGTGAGGGCGGCGGTGCCGTCGTTGCCCTCGACCGGGTGGCGAGCGCCGCCGCCGCACAGCCCCCCGTTGCCGACCAGCTGCCCTTCGGCTACCTGAGGACGGAATCCACCTTCATGGATACGTCGTTTGCGAAGCACCGCTCCTGGTCGGTCTACCAGCCCGAAATCCGCGAAGAGTGGTCGGCCGCCGATGGCTCGGGTCGGGTCCGCATCCTCGAGGGCGCACCTCGCTTCGTCGGCCCCGGGGATCGCGCCGCCTGGGAAGCGGCGGGCCGCCTCAAGTTCCTCACGCATGGATTCGCCGCTCACAGCGAAGAGCAGGCGGTGCCGGCGGGAACCTTCCCCGACGTGTCCGGACTACCTGTCGACGCCGGCGCTCTCGCCGCCGCCCTGCGCGCCGAAGCCGAAAAGAGCGGGGGTGGCGGTCCGCTCGCCGCCCGCATGCTCGAACTGATCGCCAACGACCTGGAAAACCCAGGGGCCTCGCCGGACCTCCGCAAGGCGCTCTACGAAGCGGTGGCGCAGATCCCGGGGATCGAATACCTGGGCGACGCCACCGACCAGACCGGCCGCAAGGGCGTCGCGGTGGGGGTCAGGTCCTCCTACTCGGGAGGCGCCACGCTCTACTCGCTGATCTACGACCCCGGCACCTCCGAGGTCCTCGCGACCGAGAAGACGGCTCTGGGGGAAGTCAGCTACGCCGACGGCGGCTCGCGGCCGGTGCTCGCCTGGACCGCCTACCTCAGCTCTGGTCGGGTCAGGTCGTTGTCGAGCACCCCCTAGAGTCGGCGGTGTGCTGGCGGGGTCGATCGAGCAGCGGGCTTTGGCGGCGGCTCGCGCGGTAGCCGCGGAGCACGGGGTTCCGTGCCAGCGGGCGGAGGTGGTGAACTCGGGGAGCAACGTCCTCGTCCACCTGCTGCCGTCGCCGGTGATGGCGCGGGTGATGAGCGGGACCGTGGCTCTTCATGACGATCCGGAGCTGTGGCTGACCCGCGAGGTCGCGGTGCTGAGCTTCCTGGCGCCGTCGGGACTGGCGGTCGCTCCGAGCCCGCTGATCGACTCGGGGCCATATCAGCGCGACGGCCTCTGGATCACCTTCTGCGAGTGGGTCGAGCACCGGAGCTGGAGCCCGCTCGAGGACCCGGAGCGGCTCGGCGCCGCGCTGCGCGACCTCCACCAAGCGCTGTCGAGGTTCCCGGACGAGCTCGCCGGGTTCGCCGACCTCCAGCGTGATATCGAGCGTCTGCGCCGGCAGCTGGTGCCCACGGCGGGGCTCAGCGCGGAGAGGATCGACTCGCTCGGCGAGCGGTTGCAGGCGCTCGGCGACACCCTGTTCGAGGTCTCGTGGCCGTCCCAGCCGCTGCACGGCGACGCCTCGATCAGCAACCTGCTCCGCACCCCGGCAGGCCTGGTCTGGAACGACTTCGAGGACACCTTCAGGGGGCCGGTCCAGTGGGATCTGGCCGGGTACGTGATGGACTGGGAGTACCACGGGGCCGATTCCGACCTCGTGCGGCGGGCGCTCGACGCCTACGGCTGGGGCGAGAGAGAGGAGCTCGAGCCGTTCATACCGGCGCACGAGGTCTACGGCGAGATCTGGCGGCTCTACGACGCCCAGCGCCGCGGCTGACCGGCACTGGCCTCAGACCGCGACGGGGCCCGGCGCCAACAGCTCCGGGTCGTGGCCGGGGACGACGGTGCGGCCGGCGTCGCGGAGGGCCCGCAGGCGTTCGGCCGAGCACAGCTGCTGCTCGTGGTCGTCGGCGAAGACGGGGAAACGGTGGTCGTCGAGGCCGGCGGCGAAATGGGTGACGTCGGCGCCGAGGACGAGGTCGCCGACTCGCAGCGACTGGTGGCCCGGGGTGTGGCCGGGGGTGAGCAGCAGCTCGAGGCTGCCATCGCCGAGCAGGTCGGTGTCCCCGTCGAGGAGGATCAGCTCGCGCTCGCTGCCGGCGTAGTCGCGGGCGAGGAAGAAGTTGCGCCGGACCGCCTCCTCGTCATGTCCCGCCTCCCACTCGCGGCGCTGGATCACCAGCGGCACCGAGGCTGGGACCAAGCCGAGGCCGCCGACGTGATCCCAGTGCAGGTGGGTCAGCACGACCTTGGTCAGGGTGGCGAGGTCGAGCTGGTCGGCGATGCTCGCCTCCTGCTCGAGGCTGGTGACGGCGAAGATGTCCGGCCGCTCGTAGTAGGCCGCCGGGTCGGCGATCGCGGCCGGGTTGAGCCCGGTGTCGACGAGGATCCTCTCGCTGGCAGTCTCGACCAGATAGGCGGGGACGGGGTAGCTGACCGTCTCCTCCATCGGCTCGCCGGCGCGGAAGAGCCCGGCGGGCGCCGCGAACGAACCGACGATGAGCCTCTCGACCTTCACCTGGGTCGGCTGACCGTAGCGCACCGGTTATCCGCCGGCTGGCGTTGGGAGCGCGCTCCGGTCGACGCTCGGGCTACCTCGGCAGCGCGGGGGCGGTGGCGGCGATGCGGGCGGGGGCGATGCGGGTCCGCCAGACCCAGGTCAAGCCGGCGTAGAGGAGGACCGCGACCACCGTGGCCGAGCTGACGACCATGCCGGCTGCCGTCGCGGCGATGAGGTTGGTGGAGCCGAGCGCGGCGACCGTCGCCGCCGGCCCGGTGCCGATGCCGAGCGGCAGCAGCCCGATCGCGCCCATCGTGAAGAGGACGAGGCAGACGTGGGCGGGGTCGGTGGGCAGGTCGAAGCCGGCGAGGACGATCCAGGTGCGGACAAAGGCCAGCGCGGTGAAGGCGGCGACGACGAGGGCGAGGCGGTTGCGCAGGGCGGGGTCGGCGAGGACCCCGAGCCCGGCGGTGATGCGGCGCTCGCGGAAGCGCCCGTAGAGCAGGCGGAGCGCGGCGAGGACGGCGACGGCGGCGCCGATCATCGCGAACGGGGCCCAGGCCGGGATCGTGCCGACGGCGGTCGAGGCGATCGCCGCCAGCACCGCCGAGGTGCAGACCTCGAACATCACGATCGGGGCGTCGGCCAGCGCCAGCTGCGAGACCGCCGGAGCCTCGTCGCCGCCGAAGCGGCGCAGGAGGGCGATCCGCGCCGGCATCGCGGCCTGGCCCTGGACCGTCCCGGCGAGGAAGGCGCCGGCGTTGGCCGCGTGGAGGTCGGCGGGATCCAGCTCGGCCCCGCCGGCGGCGCGGAGGACCGTGCGCCAGGCCTCGGTCCGCAACGAGAGGGTGAGCAGGTGGGCGGCGACGGCGCCGGCGATCGCCCAGGCCGGGACCGCTGCCAGCGCGGCGAGCACCGAGCCGCCGCGGGAGAGGATGAGGAACGCGACCAGCGCCAGCGCCGCCACCGGTATCAGACGCGAGCCGATCCGCACCGGCGCAGCGTCCTCCCGCACCATGAAGAAGAGATGAAGGCGCGCGCCGGAGCGCCGCTAGAGCCCGGGCGGGTGACGGACGACGAAGCCGGCGCTCGCGGCGGGGGCGAGGTGCCAGCGCGGGCCGGTGCCGCTGGCGTCGCCGACCGTGTCCCAGCGCAGGCCGGCGATCTCGGCGAAGGTGTGGGTGGCGTTGGCGTAGACGGTGATCCACTTGCCGGGGCCGGGGGCGCCCCAGCCCTCGAGCTGGCCGGAGGTGAGCGGTTCCGGGATCAGGCCGCCGCCGAAGAGGGCGAAGCTGACCGAGCCCGAGCAGTCGTAGCCGCTCGAGTACCAGGAGCCGTGGCCGCCGCCCCAGACGTAGGGCCGGCCGACGATCGAGTTGGCGTTGTTGATCACGCCCTTGACCGCTTCCGGCGCGTCGGGCGGGGCGAGGGCGATGCCGCTGAGCAGGATCGCGCTGGAGCCGTCGGCGTTGCGGACGTGGGCGAAGAGCTTGCCCGAGGCGGCCGCCTGGCTCCGCCTGTAGGAGCCGTTGCTGCCGGCGGAGGCGGCCGGCATCTTTTCGGGGTTGGTGATCACCTTCGGCGGTGGTGCGGCTCCTTCACGGTCCTGCAGGTGCTCGAGCCGGTAGCGGGCGCCGAGCAGGGCGAGGCTGTTGTTGAGGGTGTCGATCGCGTCGCCGGCCCGCGAGTGGGCGAGGGCCCGGACCATCGCCGAGCCGAGCGCGTCGAGCCCGGGTTCGCCTTCGCCCCGCTTCGCCGCAGCCGCCGCGCCGGCGGGCAGCAGCAGCGCGACGGCGACCAGCGCCGCAGCGACGCGGTGGAAGCGTGTAAGAAGAGGCGCCTTCACTCTGCCTGTCCCTCGCGGCAGACTAGTGGGCGAAGATTGAGTTCATCTTGGCGATAGGAAAGTCGAGGACCCTCCGGAAGTCGTGAAAATCCTGCTCGTACCCCTGGCGATCGTCGCCTTCATCGTCTTCCTGCTGATCCTCGGGGCGATCGGGCTGGCGGTGGCGATGACCGTGATCACCGTGGTCGGCAAGGTCTTTCAGCTGATCGGCCGCTTCATCCGCCTGCTCCGCAGGGGTGGACGGCGGCTGCGCTCGCGACGACTTCGAAGGCGGAGCCCGGAATCCGCTTGAGCTGGTCGAGGTTGCCGTCGTTCCAGCGGCGGTCACTGCTGCCGCTGAGGTACCAGTTGGAGCCGTTGTCGGCGACGATCAGCCCGTAGCGCTTCATCGCTTCCGCGATCGTGCGGGCGGCGCCGCTGAAGCCGCCGAGCCCGTAGCCGGCCTTCAGCCGCAGCCGCGTCCCCATCGCCGGCGCCGCGGCGGAGCGGGTATCGCCGGCGCAGTGGCTCGCCGGGTGGACCCAGGCGTCGCGGGTGCTCTCGAAGGTGACTCGGATCGCGTGGTCGAGGTGGCCGGCGGCGACTTCGTCATAGCGGACCAGGCCGGGGAAGATCGGCAGGCCGGCGGCATCGGCGGAGGTCCAGCCGTCGGGGCGCAGCGCGGCCGAGCGCAGGTCCCAGGCGACGCCGGAGTCGGCGTTCCAGTGCGGGCGCGGCCTCGGCTCGAAGAAGGCGCGGTAGAGCTCGTAGAGCTTGCATTCGCCGCGGTCGACGACGAGGACGTGGCGGTCGCCGTTGCTGTGCTTGCCGCCCTCGACCGGCGCC
>JAFDWC010000169.1 GCA_018268655.1 Actinomycetota bacterium | reverse complement strand
GGCCTGCCCGGCGAGTGGCCGGCCGGCTACGAGGACCCGGCGCCCTGCACCCCCGCCTGGCAGGAGCCGATCACCGGGGTCGAGGGGCAGCTGGTGACGCGGGTGGCGCGCGAGTTCGCCCGCAACGCCGAGGTGACCGAGGGGCGCTCGATGATCGCGATGGGCGCCGGCACCAACCACTGGTTCCACTCCGACCAGGTCTACCGGACCTTCCTGGCGCTGGTCCAGCTCTGCGGCTGCGAGGGCGTCAACGGCGGCGGCTGGGCCCACTACGTCGGCCAGGAGAAGGTGCGGCCGCTGGCCGGCTGGCAGACCGTCGCCTTCGCCCTCGACTGGACGCGGCCGCCGCGCCACCAGTCGGGGACGCCGTTCTTCTACCTCGCCAGCGGCCAGTGGCGCTACGAGCGCTACCGGCCCGAGGATCTCGCCTCGCCGCTCGGGCAGGGGCTGCTGGCCGACCGCCATGTCGCCGACGTCAACGCCCTCGGCGCCCGCCTCGGCTGGCTCCCGTCCTACCCCAGCTTCGACCGCTCGAGCCTGGAGCTGGTCGAGGAGGCGGAGGCGGCGGGGGTCGATCCGGCCGAGTACGTCGTCTCCGAGCTGCGGGCGGGGCGCCTCCGCTTCGCCTGCGAGGACCCCGACGCGCCCGACAACTCGCCGAAGGTAATGACGGTCTGGCGCTCGAACTTGCTCGGCTCCTCCGGCAAGGGCCACGAGTACTTCCTCAAGCACCTGCTCGGGGTCCCCGACAGCGCCGTGCGGGCGGAGGAGTCGCCGCCGGAGCTGCGCCCGCGCGAGCTCGAGTGGCGCGAGGACAGCGGCGAAGGCAAGCTCGACCTGCTGACCACGATCGACTTCCGGATGACCAGCAACGCGCTCTTCTCCGACGTCGTCCTCCCGGCGGCCACCTGGTACGAGAAGGTCGACCTCTCGAGCACCGACCTGCACCCGTTCGTCCACACCTTCAACCAGGCGGTGCCGCCGCCGTGGGAGGCGAAGACCGACTGGGACGCGTTCGGCCGCATCGCCGAGCGCTTCTCGGAGCTGGCCGCGACCCACCTCGGCGTCCGCCGAGACCTGGTCGTGGCGCCGCTCCTGCACGACACCCCGGACGAGATCGCGCAGCCGCTGGGCGAGGTTCGCGACTGGCGCGCCGGCGAGTGCGAGCCGGTCCCCGGCAAGACGATGCCGAAGCTGTTGGTGCTCGAGCGCGACTACCCGGGCGCGTATCAGCGCTGGAAGGCGCTGGGGCCGCTGGTCGAGGAAAAGGGGACGGCGGTCAAGGGGGCGAGCTGGGTCGCCGACCGCGAGGTCGCCGAGCTGGCGGCCAAGAACGGCACCATCCGCGGCGGTATCGCCGACGGCCGCCCCTCGCTGGAGCGGGTCGAGGGGGCCTGCGAGGCGATCCTGGCGCTCTCCGGGACGACCAACGGCCGGCTCGCGGTCGAGGGGTTCCGTTCGCTGGAGAAGACGACCGGGGTCGAGCTCGCCGACCTTGCGGCGCCGCGCGGCGGCGACCGCATCGAGCTGGCCGACGCGCGGGTCCAGCCCCGGACCGTGATCACCTCCGCCGAGTGGTCGGGCATCGAGGCCCACGGACGCCGCTACGCGCCGTTCACGGTCAACGTCGAGCGCGAGAAGCCGTGGCACACCCTGTCCGGCCGCATGCACCTCTACCTCGACCACGCCTGGATGCTGGAGCTGGGCGAGGGCCTGCCGGTCTACCGGCCGCCGCTGCGCCACCGGGCGATCTTCGGCGACCAGCGAGAGCACGGGGACGGCGCCAGCCCGCGCGAGCTCACCCTCCGCTACCTGACCCCGCACTCGAAGTGGTCGATCCACTCCGAGTACCAGGACAACCTCCACATGCTGACCCTGTTCCGCGGCGGCGGCATGCTCTGGATCAGCCGTGAGGACGCGGAGGCGCTGGAGATCCGAGACAACGACTGGGTCGAGGCCTACAACCGCAACGGCGTCGTCGCCTGCCGGGCGACCGTCTCCCACCGGATCCCGGAGGGCACCTGCCTGATGTACCACGCCAAGGACCGCCACGTCGGGGTGCCGCTGACCGAGCTCGAAGGCAAGCGCGGCGGCACCGACAACTCGCTGACCAGGATCGTGATGAAGCCGACCCACTTCCTCGGCGGCTACGCCCAGCTCAGCTTCGGCTTCAACTACTACGGCCCGACCGGTTCCCAGCGCGACGAGGTGACGGTGTTGCGCAAGCGCGAGGCGGAGGTGGTGTTCGAGTGAAGATCAGGGCCCAGGTCGGGATGGTGATGAACCTCGACAAGTGCATCGGCTGTCACACCTGCTCGGTCACCTGCAAGCAGGTGTGGACCAACCGCCCCGGCGCCGAGTACATGTGGTTCAACGACGTCGAGACGAAGCCGGGGCTGGGCTACCCGAAGCGCTGGGAGGACCAGGAGCAGTGGAAGGGGGGCTGGGAGCTCGACCGCAAGGGGCGGCTGCGGCTGAAGGCCGGCGGTCGGGTGAAGAAGCTGCTCTCGATCTTCTCCAACCCCGACCTGCCGCAGATCGACGACTACTACGAGCCGTGGACCTACGACTACGAGAAGCTGATCACGGCGCCGCTCTCCGACCGCGATCCGGTCGCCCGCGCCCGCTCGCAGCTGACCGGCGAGGAGATAACGGAAATCAAGTGGGGCCCGAACTGGGACGACAACCTCGCCGGGGCGCCGGAGCGGATCCACCAGGACCCGCTCACCGACGGCATCCAGGAGCAGGTCAAGGCGACCTACGAGCAGGCCTTCATGTTCTACCTGCCGCGGATCTGCGAGCACTGCCTCAACCCCTCCTGCGTCGCCTCCTGCCCCTCGGGGGCGATGTACAAGCGCGAGGAGGACGGGATCGTCCTCGTCGACCAGGAGAAGTGCCGCGGCTGGCGCTTCTGCGTCTCCGGCTGCCCCTACAAGAAGGTCTACTTCAACCATCGCACCGGCAAGGCCGAGAAGTGCACCCTCTGCTACCCGCGGATCGAGGCCGGGCTGCCGACGATCTGCTCGGAGACCTGCGTCGGCCGGATCCGCTACCTCGGCCTCGTCCTCTACGACGTCGACCGGGTCGAGGCGGCCGCCTCGGTGCCCGACGAGCGCGACCTGCTCGACGCCCAGCGCGACGTCTTCCTCGACCCCGAGGACCCGGAGGTGCGGGCGCGGGCGGCGGCCGACGGTATCCCCGACGACTGGATCGAGGCGGCGCGCCGCTCTCCCGTCTACGCCCTCGCCCACCGCTACCGGGTCGCGCTGCCGCTGCACCCGGAGTTCCGGACCCTGCCGATGGTCTGGTACGTGCCGCCGCTCTCGCCGATCGTCAACTCGCTCGAGACCGACGGCTACGAGGCCGACCCGGACCAGGTCTTTCCGGCGATCGATTCGATGCGGATCCCGGTCGACTACCTCGCCAACCTGCTCAGCGCCGGCGACCCCGAGGTGATCCGCGACGTCCTCCGCCGGCTCGCCGCGATGCGCGGCCACATGCGCAAGCGCGAGGTGCTCGGCGTCCACGACGAGGAGATCGCCAGCTCGGCCGGGATGAGCGTCGAGGACGTCGAGTCGATGTACCGGCTGCTGGCGATCGCCAAGTACGAGGACCGCTACGTGATCCCGCAGGCCCACACCGAGCTGGCCGACCGGCTGATGGAGCAGCAGGGAACCTGCGGCCTCGACTTCGAGGGCGGCCCCGGCAACTGCGGCATGGTGGTCCCGGAGTCCGAAGCCGACGTCGAGGGCTTCATGCTGAGCGCCGAAGGGCCGGTCGAGCTCGACATCGTGAAGATGGCGAACGGCCAGCGCCGCGACGAGGGGACGGCGGCCTGATGGGGCGCCTGGGGCGGCGCCCGGAGCAGGTCTACGAAATCTGCTCCCTGCTTCTGCGCTATCCCGACGCCGAGCTGCTGGCGGCGGGCGAGCGGATCGCCGCCGCCGTGGCGGAGCTGCCGAGCTCGCCGGCGCGGGCGTCGCTCGAGCGCTTCCTCGCCTGGTGGCGGGGCAGCGACCCGCTCACCGTCGCTCAGCACTACGTCGAGGTGGTCGACCTCAACAAGCGCTCGGGCCTCTACCTGACGTTCTACTCGGCCGGCGACAAGCGCGAGCGGGGCAGCGCCCTGGTCCGGCTGAAGCAGCTCTACCGCGCCGCCGGGCTGCCGCTCGAGGGGTCGGGGGAGCTGCCCGACTACCTGCCGGTGATGCTCGAGTTCGCCGCCAGCGCCGCGGGGCGGCGTGGTGAGCTCGTCCTCCGCGAGCACCGGGCGGCGCTGGAGATGGTGCGGCTCAGCCTCCGCGATCTCGGCAGCCCCTACGCGGATCCGCTCGACGCGGTCTGCCAGGTGCTCGGCCCGGCCTCGGCGACGGAGCGGGCGCTGGTCGGGCGGCTGGCGGCGGCGGGCCCGCCACAGGAGCTGGTCGGGCTGGAGCCGTTCGCGCCGCCCGAGGTGATGCCGGCCGCGGGGCAGCGACGATGAGCGCCGGCGACGTCCTGCTCTGGGTGATCCTCCCCTACGTCGCGATCACCACCTTCTTCGTCGGCCACTGGTGGCGCTACCGCAACGACCAGTTCGCCTGGACCAGCCGCTCGACCCAGCTGCTCGACCGGCGCGTGCTCGGCTGGGCCAGCCCGGCCTTCCACTACGGGGCGCTGGCGGCGATCGGCGGCCACGTGATCGGGCTCTGCATCCCGGAGTCGCTGACCGCCTCGGTCGGGATCTCCGAGAACTTCTACCGCTGGTTCGCCGGCGTCGCCGGCGGCATCGCCGGCGCGGTGACCCTGGTCGGCTTCTGCGGCCTCCTCTTCCGGCGGACGACCAGCCCGCGGGTGCGGCGGACGACGAGCCGGGTCGACATCCTCACCTACTTCCTGCTCACGGTGCTGATCGTGATGGGCTGCTGGATGACCTTCGGCCACACCCTCTTCACCTCGGACCCCTACAACTACCGCTCCTCGATCGCCGACTGGTGGCGCTCGATCTTCTACCTCAACCCCGACGTCGAAGCCGCCACCGGCGCGCCGCTCGTCTACCAGCTGCACGCGATCGTCGCCTGGTCCTTCTGGGCGCTGTTCCCGTTCAGCCGCCTCGTCCACGCCTGGAGCATCCCGCTCCAGTACGTCGGCCGCCCCTACATCCTCTACCGCCGCCGTTACGGCTCGCGCAGAGGATTGATCTAGCCTCCGCCGGCGATGACCGACCTCTGGCGCGGCGTCCTCTACCTCCACCTGCTTTCGATGGCCTTCTTCGTCGGCGGCCAGCTCGTCTTCGGGCTCGCCGTGGTCCCGGTCCTGCGCGACGAGGGCGACCGCGAGCGGATGCGCGCGGTCGCCCGCCGCTTCGGCTACGGCTCGCTGATCGCCCTCGGCCTGTTGATCCTCACCGGCTGGGCCCTGGCCTCCCACTTCCAGCTCTGGGGCAGCTCGACCCTGCAGTTGAAGCTCACCCTCCTCGCCGCCCTGATCGTGGTCGGGCTGATCCACCTGCGGTTCGGGAAGGCGCACGCGCTGCAGGGCCTGATCCTGCTGCTGACGCTGGCGATCGTCTGGCTCGGGCTGCGGCTCGCTACCGGCGGCTGACCTCGTAGCGGAGCAGCGCGAGGCCGGTGCCGACGGTGCGGGCCTCGAGCAGGCGCAGC
>JAFDWC010000168.1 GCA_018268655.1 Actinomycetota bacterium | reverse complement strand
CGAGCCGCTCCAGCTCCTGGTCGGGATGCTCGGGGTCGAAGACGACCAGCTCGTTGCCGTCGGCGTTGCAGGGGAAGTAGCCGAGCCGCGCCCGCGGGTGCAGGTAGTCCTGCTCGCGCCACATCCGCTCCAGCCGCGGCGCGAAGCCCTCCTCCTCGTCGGTGCCCTCGACCAGTTCGCGCCAGGCCTCGCCCTTGACGCCTTTGCCGCCCCAGTGCAGCTTGAAGAGGACGTGGCGGTCCAGGTAGGGGAAGACCTCGGCGAGGTCGACCGGGATCTCGCGCACGCCCCAGTAGGGCGGGGCGGGGATCTCGACGTCGGTGCGCGCGCCCGAGCGTACGCTCGAGTCGGTGACCGGCGGCGCGTCGTCCTCCTCGACGACCTTCTCGCGCAGCTGCTTGGCCTCGGCGCGGATCCGCTCGACCAGCGCCGCCCGCGCCTCGGCGTCGACGAGGGCGTCCATCGTGTCGAGGCCCTGGAAGGCGTCCTTGCAGTAGAAGACGCCGGGCTCGTAGACCTCGTCGGACTCTTTGCCCTTCGGGTAGAGCGTGCGGCGGCCGAAGTCGCGGTTGATCGCGGCGCCGCCGATCAGCACCGGGAACCCGAGGCCGCGCTGGTGCAGCTCGGCGACGCAGGTCGGCATCTGCTTCGAGGTCGAGACGAGCAGCGCCGAGAGGCCGATCGCGTCGGCCTCGTGCTCGACCGCGGCCTCGATGATCGCGTCGACCGGGACCTGCTTGCCGAGGTCGACGACGCTGTAGCCGTTGTTGGTGAGGATCGTGTTGACGAGCGACTTGCCGATGTCGTGGACGTCGCCGAACACGGTCGCGATCACGACCTTGCCCTTGGCGTGGCCGTCGATCCGGTCGAGGTAGTTCTCGAGCTGGGCCACGGCGCGCTTCATCACTTCCGCCGACTGCAGGACGAAGGGCAGGATCAGTTCGCCGGCGCCGAATTTGTCGCCGACCTCCTTCATCGCCGGCAGCAGCACGTCGTTGAGGGTGGGGACGGCGCCGATCTTCTCCACCGAGCGGTCGATCCACTCCTCGACCCCGTCCTTCTTGCGGCGCAGGATGTGCCAGTGCAGCGCCTCCTCGGGCTCCATCCCGGCGGTCGGGTCGGCGGCGCCGGCCGCCTCGTCCTCTTCGCCCTTTGACTCGAAGTGGGCGATGAACTTCTCGAGCGCGTCGGGGCGGCGGTTGAAGACGAGGTCGTCGGTCAGCTCGCGCTCCTCGTCGGGGATCTCGGAGTAGGGGGTGATGTGGTTCGGGTTGACCATCGCCAGGTCGAGCCCGGCCTCGACGCAGTGGTGGAGGAAGACCGAGTTGAGGACGGCGCGCGGCCGCGGGCTGACCCCGAAGGAGACGTTGGAGACGCCGAGCGAGGTCTTGACCCCGGGGATCTCGGCCTTGATCCGGCGGATCCCCTCGATCGTCTCCACCGCCGAGGGCCGCCACTCCTCGTCGCCGGTGGTGAGGGTGAAGGTGAGCGCGTCGAAGATCAGCGCTTCGGGGTCGAGGCCGTGCTCGTCGCAGGCGATCTGCTTCAGCCGCTTCGCGATCTCGAGCTTGCGCTCGGCCGTCTTCCCCATCCCGACCTCGTCGATCGTCAGCGCGATCAGCGCCGCCCCGTGGGCCTTCGCCAGCGGCACCACGACGTCGGCCTTGGCGCGGCCGGCCTCGAGGTTGATCGAGTTGACGATCGCCCGCCCGGGGATCTGCTCGAGCGCCGCCTTGATCACCTCGGGTTCGGTCGAGTCGACCTGGATCGGGGAGGGCTGGGAGAGCGAGATCCGCTTCACGACCTGGCGCATCTGCTCGTCCTCGTCCTGGCGCTCGGTCAGCGCGACGCAGACGTCGAGCACGTGGGCGCCGCCTTCGACCTGGTCTTCGGCGACCTGGACGAGGCCGTCGTAATCGTCGGCGAGCAGCATTTCCTTGGCTTTTTTCGAGCCCTGCGAGTTGACCCGCTCGCCGACCAGGGTCGGCCGCGGCTCCTGCACCAGCGGGGTCGAGGTCATCATCGAGGAGACCTCGATCTGGGTCGGGGCGGGGCGGGAGCCGGCGGGGCTGCCGCTGCCGACCCGCTCGCGGATCGCCCGGACGTGCTCGGGGCTGGTGCCGCAGCAGCCGCCGACGATGCCGACGCCGAAGCGGTCGACGAACTCGCCCAGGGTCGCCGCCAGCGGCTCCGGCTGTTCGGGGAAGATCGTCTCGCCGTCGGGCCCCTGCAGCGGCAGGCCGGCGTTGGGGATGCAGTGGACCGGCAGGGTGCTGGCCTCGCCGAGGAAGCGGATAGCGTCGCGCATGTCCTCGGGGCCGGTCGAGCAGTTGAGGCCGACGACGTCGACGTCGAGCGCGGTCAGCGTCGTCAAGACCGACTGGATATCGGTGCCGAGCAGCATCTTGCCGCCGTTCGGCAACAGCGAGACGCTGCACTGGATCGGCAGCGTGCGGCCGGTCGCGGCGAAGGCCTCGCGGGCGCCGAAGATCGCCGCCTTGACCTCGAGGATGTCCTGCGCGGTCTCGATCATGATCAGGTCGGCGCCGCCTTCGACCAGGCCGCGGGCCTGCTCGGCGAAGACCTCGACCAGGCGGCCGAAGGAGATGTTGCCGAGGGTCGGGTCGGTCGAGGCGGGGAGGAAGCCGGTCGGCCCGATCGAGCCGGCGACGAAGCGCTCCTCGCCGACCGCCTTGCGGGCGATTTCCGCCGCCCTGGTGTTGATCTCGAGCGTATGCGCGCCGAGCCCCCACTCGTCCAGCTTCAGCCGCGAGCCCTGGAAGGTGTCGGTCTCGACGACCTCGGCGCCGGCCTCGATCATCGAGGCGTGGACTCCCTCGATCACGTCGGGCCGGTTCAGGACCAGCGCCTCGTGGCACTTCCCGAGGAGGCCTCCGTAGTCCTCCTGGCTGAGGTCGAACTGCTCCAGGGTCGCGCCCATGCCACCGTCGAAGACGACGATGCGGTCGTTCACCGCCCTCATGTAGTCGCGCTCGGCCATGGACAGGGGAGGTTACGGGGTCGGGGTTCCCCGACCCGGCGCGGTCGGCCGCTGCGGCTACCGGCGCAAACCGAGGCGCCGGCGCCAGTCGCGGGCGTTGAAGAGCTGGGCGAGGCGGGCGACGAGGCCGCGGCGGCCGCGGGTGTAGGGGTACCAGGTCGGTTCGCGCTTGCCGCCGAAGCGGGTGATCACCAGCGACTCGCTGCGGCAGAACTTCCTGATCCCGGGGGCGCCGTGGCGGTAGCCGATCCCCGACTCCTTCCAGCCGCCCATCGGCACGTCGGAGGCGAAGTAGTTGACGAGGACGTCGTTGACGTTGACGGCGCCGCACTCGACCCGTCGCGCCACCCGCTCGGCGTGGTCGCGCTCGCCGAAGACCGAGGCGGAGAGGCCGTAGCGGCTGTCGTTGGCGAGCCGCAGCGCCTCCGCCTCGTCGCGCACCTTCATCACCCCGACCACCGGGCCGAAGGTCTCGTCGCGCATCACCTTCATCGTGTGGTCGACGTCGACGAGGACGGTCGGTTCGAAGTAGTCGCCGGGGCCGGGGACCCGCTTGCCGCCGGTCAGCGCCCGGGCGCCGCCGGCGAGTGCGTCGTCGACGTGGTCCTCGACGACGCCGATCTGGTTCGGCGAGGTCATCGCGCCGACGTCCTTGGGGTCGGAGGCATCGTCGACGCCCTGGCGCAGCTGGCCGACCGCGGTCGCCAGCTTGGCCACGAACTGGTCGTAGGCGGGCTCCTCGACGTAGATCCGCTCGACCGAGATGCAGACCTGGCCCGAGTTGAACATCCCGCCCCAGGCGGCGGCGTTGGCGGCGCGGTCGAGGTCGGCGTCGGCGAGGACGATCATCGGGTCCTTGCCGCCGAGCTCGAGGCTGACCGGGGTCAGCGTCTCCGCCGCCCGCGCCATCACCTTGCGGCCGGTCCGATCCGAACCGGTGAACTGGACGAAGTCGACGTTGTCGACGAGGGCGCCGCCGGTCTCGCCGATCCCCTGGACGACGTCGAAGACGTCGGGGGCGCCGAGCTCGTGCTTCCAGGCCGCGACCACCTCGGCCAGCCCCAGCGGCGTGAACTCCGAGGGCTTGACGACGACCGCGGCACCCGCGATCAGCGCCGGCACGGCGTCCCCGAGCGAGAGGATCAGCGGGAAGTTCCAGGGGCTGATGATCCCGACCACCGGGTGCGGCCGGTACTGGACTCGCAGCTTCTTCGCCGCCAGCAGCGGCGAGTGCGGTCGGAACCCCTCCTCGCCGATGAAGTCGGGGGCGTGGGCGCCGTAGAAGTTGATGATGTCGGCGAGGTAGGTGGGCTCGTTGGAGGCGTCGGCGCGGACCTTGCCGGTCTCGCGCTGCATCGTGTCGAGGACCTGGTCCTGGTTGTCGAGGATCCAGTCGCGCAGCTTGCCGAGCCAGTGGTAGCGACCCTCGATTCCCATCGCCTCCCAATCGGGCTGGACGGCGCGGACCCGCGCCACCTTCGCCGCGACCTGCTCCGGCGAGTCGACCGCGATCGTCGTGATCGTCTCCCCGCTTGCCGGGTTGCGGACCTCGATCCCCTCGACCGCCTCCGCTGCGACGACGCCGCTCTCCACATCAGCTCCCTTCGTAGGCCCCCTGGCTGGTTGGCCAAAGATAGCCGGTGGCTGCGGGACGTTGCGAGGGATCGGGGTTTGGCGCTCCCGCACGAAACGGCTGAGGACTCGCCACGTCCCGAAGCTCACGGGCGAGCTGCGGGCGTCTTCCGGTTGAAGCTTCGGGCGTCCGCTTGGGTTGAAGCTTCGTGCTTCCGGTCGGGGGAGTTAGGCAGGCGTCGCTCCCCGGCAACCTTTCGGTCTAAGCAACGTCCTCCGGCGGCGGTTCGCTGACCTTGCCACCCGGCATGAACACCAGGGCCACGACGAAGGCCACGACCATCACCCCGGCAAAGGCGTAGAAGACGGTTTGGGTCGAGGCGGCGAAGGCTTCGGGGACGATCGAGCCGAAGACCTTCGGCGCCCTCGCCCCGAGCTGCTGGCCGACCGCTTGGCACGCCGATTCGCCCTTCGAGAGGCAGGAGGCGACGGCGTCGGCGCGGTCACTGCCGACCCCGAGCGAGCCGAGCGCGCTCTCGAGGTTCGACTTGTTCTCGAGGATCAGGACCGAGCCGAGCACGGCCAGACCGAGGCTGGAGCCGAAGTTGCGAACGGTCTGGGTGATCCCGGTCGCCTCGCCGTAGCGGCTGCGCGGGACCCGGTTGAGGGCGTCGGTGTTGGCGGGGGAGAGGATCAGCCCGACCCCGGCCCCGGTGAGGACGATGAAGTACCACTGGTCGCCGACCGAGAGCTGGTCGAGCGAGCGGCCCCAGAGGAAGAAGCCGACGGCGGCGACGGCGCAGCCGAGTATGACCGTGGGACGCGCCCCGGAGCGGTCGAGGATTTTCCCGCCCCACTGTGAGGCGATCGCGAAGCCGGCGAAGAAGATCAGCAGGTAGAGGCCGGTTTCCGCGGCGGTTTCGCCGAGTGAGATCTGGGCGTACTCGCTGGCGAAGAAGAACAGCGGCACGAACGGGATCATCAGCAGGAAGAGGATCACGCTGTCGACCGCGAAGGCGCGGTTCGCGAAGATCCGCAGCCGCAGCAGCGGGTTCTCGATCCGCAGCTGATAGACGACGAAGACAATGAGGGTGACGACCCCGAGCTCGATCGAGGCCCAGGTCTTTGCATCCCCCCAGCCCCAGAT
>JAFDWC010000167.1 GCA_018268655.1 Actinomycetota bacterium | reverse complement strand
CCTGGGGGGCTCGCTGGAGCTCGTTTCGTAGCGGGGCACTTGGCACTCCTCCCCGGGAATGTCGCGAAGCGGCGGAAATGCAATCCGATATCTGCGCCCCCGGAGGGGGCGCTCCAACATCGGAGCGGAGCCCCTGAAAGGGGCGAGCGACGAAATTCACGGGGAGGAGTGCCGAGCGGCCCGCCCCGCAAGACCCTGGTCCCTCGGCGTCCCCCGCGGCGGGCGTCCCGAGAGACGGGCGTCCCAAAATGCCGGCCGTCCCCAGACTCGGCGGTCGCTCAGCGCCCGAACAGCCAGCAGACCGCGCTCACCTGCACGCTCCGCAGCTGCGCCAACAGCTTGCCCTTCGGCGCCGGGATGTTGAGGGTCGTGGTCAGGGCCCTGCTGCCGTTGGCGCTGGCCGCGGCGAGCTGGACGTAGCCGGGGAAGTTGCCGGTGTGGCCGTAGACGGTGCCGCAGCGCGTTTCGTAGCGGAAGAGGGCGAGGCCGGCGGAGTTGCGGCCGGGGCCGGGAGGGCTCGATTCGCCGCCGGGGTAGAAGTGCATCTGCTGGCGCTGCTGGGCGCGTCCGAAGAAGCGGAGGCCGAGGTCGGCGCGGATGAAGGCGTTGAGGTCGCGGGGGGTGGACACGATCGCGCCGGATGCCCACGCTCCGGAGGGGCTGAGCATGGTCGAGACGTCCACGGGTTCCTCGCCGGGCGCGGTCTGGTAGCCGTGGATGAACGGCTTGGGGAGCGGCGGTGTGGTCGGGAACGAGGTCGCGGTCAGCTTGGCGGGGCCGAAGACGATCCGCCGCAGGGCGGCGCCGTAGCTTTCGCCGGTGACCTTTTCGACGATCAGCCCGATCACGATGTTGTCGGTGTTCGAGTACCGATACGAGGTGTCGGGGGTGAACTCGAGCGGTTCGCCGATGACCCATTCGATGATCTGCTTCGGGGCGACGTAGCCGCGCGGGTCGTTCTTCGCCTGTTCGGCGAACCCCTGGGACTTGGTGTAGTCGGGAAGCCCGCTGGTGTGGTCGAGCAGCTCCGCCACCGTCACCGGCGCCCAGGCGAGGGGCATCCCCGGCAGCAGTTCGCCGATCGTCTGGTCGAGTCGCAGCTTGCCAGCGCGGACCAGGTTCAGGGTGACGGCGCCGGAGAAGGCCTTGGCGACGCTGGCGATCCGCATCCGGTCGCTCGCCTTCGGCGCTCCCTGCCGGCGGACGTCGGCGCGGCCGGCGCTGAGCGTCGTCAGGTGACCGTTGCGGTAGAGGGTCGCGATCGCCCCGGGGGGTCCGCCGGGGGCCGCGACGAGGCGCTCGAGGCCCCGCTGGACGTCGGCCGCGGTCGTCTTCGCGGCGGCGCCGGTGGTGGCGAGGAGGAGGCCGAGGCAGGCGCAGGCGAGCGGCATCGCCAAGCGTCGGATCCGGGTCATGCTGTCGCTCATTCGTCTGCCTTTCGAGGATTCGGGGGACCGCCGGGGACCATCTCACCTCGGCGCCGATCCCGACAGGGGGCTCAGACCCCCTCGGGAGGAGGCCTGGGCCCCTGGCAATCGAGGCCGCGGGGCTGAACGATCCACACATGCGAACCAAGGTGATCGCCACCGCTTCGATCATGGTCCTGGCGCTGCTGCTGCTGGCGGGGACCGCAAGCGCCCGTACCCGCGGCTTCACCGTCTACAACCTCTCCAGCGCGGAAGTGAAGCTGACCGAACTCAGCACCTTCGCCACCCCGGCCGGGGAACCCGTTTTCGAAAGCGGCTCGGTCAAGCCGAAGCAGGGGATGGTGCTGCAGCCGGGCGAATCGCTCCACTTCGAGCTCGAAAACCCGTTCAGCTACACGCGCCGGGCGACGCTCCGGTTCGACGGCGGCGGCACGACGTACCTCCTCACCGCCGACAACTACTTCGATACCCGCTGCGGGGCCAGCGGCGGCGGCCGCCAGTGCAATATCGACGATGGCGGCAACCGGATCACCTTCCTCGACCCGCCGGGCACCGTCAACGTGCTCAAATCGAACGACATCCAGGGCCAGGCGAAGGCGCTGAAAGCGCTCTGCACCAAGGCCAACGAATGCACCTTCGAGCCGCAGCGACCGGTCACGACCTACACCCCGGGCAAGGTCTTCGGCTCGACCGTCACCAACTGCTCGAAGGCCGAGGTCGACACGACGATCGCCGCCGAGGAGACGGCCGGCGTCACCAACAGCATCGGCATCGAGAGCGAGACGGAGTTCAACCTGTTCGAGGTCGTGAAGGAGAAAGTCACGGTCAAGTACGACATCGAGTTCCACAACGAGCACAAATTCAGCCAGGACGTGAAGGTGAACGTCGAGCCCGGCCATGTCGCCTGGGTCACCATCAGCGTCCCGGTGACCCGCGCGATCGGCGACTGGACGCTTCGGGTCGGCAACACCGTCTGGCGGCTCGAAGGCGTCGCCTTCGACAGCCCCGACCCGAGCCGCTCGGGGCACTACATCGCCGACCAGGAAAAGCTGCCGAAAGACAAGCTCGAAGCGGAGTGCCCGCACACCCGTCCCGAAGACGTGGTGCGCACCTCCGCGGCGCTGGTCAAGACGCTCCACCGCGGGAGCGCCCGCGCCGACCTGCTCCTCGGCGGGCCGGAAAGCAACACGATCCACGGCCGCGGCGGCCCCGATGTGATCCGCGGCGGTGGCGGCCATGACGTCCTCTACGGCGGCGCCGGCAACGACTTCATCAAGGGCGGCCCGGGCGCCGACGTCCTCTACGGCGGCCCCGGCGCCGACCGGATCGACGACGTCAGCGGCCCCACCGTGGTCCATACCGGCAGCGACGCCGGTCCCGCCTGGGACCGGGTCGACGTCGCCGACGGCCGCGGTGACGACGTCGTCGTCTGCGAAACGCAGCTGAGCACGGTCTTCGCCGATCCGGGCGACACGGTCCGCGGCCACTGCGGCCGGGTGATCCGGGCCGCTCCCGACTCCGGCACCGCCTGAGCCTCCACGCGCGCCGTAGCACGGCGCCGCCCCGGCGCCGTTTGACTAGGGTTCTCCCACCCTTCCGCCGGAGGTCGGAGCCCTTGAGATTCGAAGATCGAGCGCGATCGGTGCGACGCGCCGCGCGGATGTGGCTGCGCCCCGGGGATGCGGTGATCGCGCCGGCGATCGCGGAGCTCGCCGGGGTCGCGCTGCTGGTGGCAGGGATCGAGGTCGCGCTGCTGATCGACGGGCCGCTGGTGTCGGTCTGGCCGGTCTTCCTCTTCCCGCCCCTGGGCCTGCTCTACGTCGGTGCCGGCCTCTTCGCCTGGATCCGGCGGCCGGGGAACGCGATGGGAGCGCTGATCGTCGCCGGCGGCTTCGTCTGGTTCGCGGCCGGGCTCGCCAACACGGGGCTGCCGGCGTTGATCGCGATCGGGCTGGTCGTCACCACGGTGCCGCTCGCGGTCGCCGTCCACCTCCTCCACGCCTTCCCCCTCGGCCGCCTCCGTGGCCGCGCCAGCCGGGTCACGGTCGCCGTCGGCTACGTCGTGGTCCTCGTTCTGCAGGCCCCGGAGTACCTGTTCGGCCAGGGCGAAGCGGGGCCCACCACCCTCCTGCAGATCACCTACGACCACGACCTCGCGCGGGTCGGCCACTGGGTGCAGGACGCCGTCGGCGCCGCCGTGATGGTCGCCACCGCGCTGATCCTCGCCGGCCGCCTGCGGCGGGCCGAGCCGGCGAAACGGCGCGTCTTCGCGCCGCTCGCGATCTACGGGATCGTCGCCGTGCTCTTCGTCCCGGTCAGCGGCCTCGTCGTCAAGGCCTGGTTCCCGGAAGCGGGGCTCGAACTGGCGGTGGCGCAGCTGGCGGTGATGGCGGGGATTCCGATCGCCTTCGTCGCCGCCGGCCTCAGCGGCGGCTTCGCCCGGACCGAGGACGTGCAGGAGCTCGGCGCCCTGCTCAGCGCCGAGGAGGGGAGGCCGGAGCTGGGGGCGGCGTTGCGCGAGGTCCTCGGCGACCCCTCGCTCGACCTCCTATTCTGGGTCGCCGACCCACCCCGCTACGTCGACCGCGAGGGGGTCGAGGCGGCGCCGCCGGAGCCGGGCTCCGAGCGCTCGGTCGCCGAGGTCCGGCTTGGCGGTCGTCTGGTCGGGGCGATCGTCTACGACGCGACCCTGATCGCCGACCGCCAGCTGGTCGACGACGCGGCCCGGGTGACGGCGCTGGCGATCGACCACGAGCGCCTCACCGTCGACCTCCTCGCCAGCCGCGAGAGCCTGCGGGTCTCGCGCACCCGCCTGGTCGAGGCGGGCGACGCCGAGCGGCGGCGAATCGCCCGCGACCTCCACGACGGGCTGCAGACGCGCCTGGTCCTGCTGGCGATGCTCGCCGGCCGCGCCGGCGCCGAGCGGGACGCGGCGGCGGAGCTGAGCGCCGGCCTGCAGGAAGCGATCACCGAGCTGCGCGAGCTGGTCCAGGGCGTGGTCCCGGCGACCCTCACCGAGCGCGGCCTCTACGCGGCGGCGGAAGAGCTGACCGACCGGATGCCGGTGCCGGTCGCGATCGAGTTCGACCCTGGCCGCGGCGAGCTGCCGCTCGGGGTCGAGACGGCCGGCTACTTCGTTGTCTCCGAGGCGTTCTCCAACGCGGTCAAGCACTCCCGGGCGGAGGAGATGCGGCTCAGCATCGGCCGCCGCAACGGCAGCCTGCGGATCGAGGTCGTCGACGACGGCGTCGGCGGCGCCCACCTCGGCGGCGGCCTCCGCGGCCTCGCCGACCGCGTCGATGCGCTCAGCGGCGAGCTGATGATCGAGAGCCCGCCCGGCGGCGGCACCCGGATCCTGGTGGAGGTCCCGTGCGGGTAGTGATCGGCGAGGACCAGGCGCTGATGCGCGAGGGGCTGGCGCTCCTGATCGAGCGGGACGGCGCCGAGGTGGTCGGTCGCGCCGCCGACGCCCCCGATCTCCTGCGCAAGGTCGGCGCCCACCGCCCCGACCTCGTCGTCGCCGACATCCGGATGCCGCCCCGCAACGCCGACGACGGCCTGCGGGCGGCGCTGCGGATCCGCGCCGAGCACCCCGGGGTGGCGGTGCTGCTTCTCTCCCAACACGTCCAGCGCAGCTACGCGACCGAGCTGGTCGAGCAGGGCACGGTCGGGGTCGGCTACCTGCTGAAGCAGCGGGTCGCCGACGCCGCCTCCTTCAACGCCGACCTCCGCCGCGTCGCCGCCGGCGGCTGCGTCCTCGACCCCGAGGTGGTGGCGACGATGATGGCCCGCCCGCGCCGCGACGATCTCCTCGACCGCCTCACCCCGCGCCAACTCGAGGTGCTGGCATTGATGGCCGAGGGCCGCAGCAACGGCGCCATCGCCGAGCAGCTGACCCTGACCACGAAGGCCGTCGCGCGCCACGTCTCGCACGTCTACGAAACGTTGGGGTTGGAACCGGCCGACGAGGATCACCGCCGGGTCCTCGCGGTCGTCCGTTATCTGTCGCGGTAGGGGCGGGACGAGGCGAGGGATCAGGGTTTTGCGGGGGGAGCGGCGGCGTACCCCTCCCGAAAACGCTCCGCCTGCGGCTCCGCTTGAGTGTTTTCGGGAGGCGCACGCCACCGCTCCCAACGAATCCGCTGAGAACTCGCCACCTCCCGAAGCTCACGAAAGAGCTGCGGGCGTCCCCCGGTTGGGGACTCGGTCCCCTGTCTTGAAGCTGACTTCGCTCGGGAGGGGGTCGGGGGACCCTCCGAACGTTTTGCGGCTGAGGCCGGGAGCTCGACCGGGGCGTAGCCCGAATGCTCCCCAGCCGACAGGCCGAGAGAGGA
>JAFDWC010000166.1 GCA_018268655.1 Actinomycetota bacterium | reverse complement strand
GATGACGGCGCCGCCCCCCTCCCCCGACCCCGCCCGGGGCCTGTTCGAGACGCTGCTGGTGGCGGAGGAGCGGCCGGTGGCGCTGGCCCGACACCTCGAGCGGCTGGCGCGCAGCGCCCGCGACCTCTACGGGGCCGAGCTGCCGCCGGAGCTGGCGGTCGAGGCGATCGCCGCCTGCGCCGGCGTCAGCCTCGGCCGTGAGCGGATCGACGTCAGCTTCGAGGCCGGCCGCGCCCGCGAGTGGACGGCGGTCGCGGTGGCGATCGACCCAGCCGAGTTCTTCCCGCCCTGGGAGCGCGGGGCCGCCCTGCGCACGGTCGCGGCGCCGGACTGGTCGGGCGCCCACAAGCTCGCCGACCGCGACTGGCTCGAGCGCACGGAAGCAGGGCTCGGGGCGGCGGTGCCGCTGCTGCTCGGGGCCGAGGGCGCCGTGCTCGAGGCCGGCCGCGCCAATGTCTTCGCCGTCCTCGACGGGGTCCTCGCGACGCCGCCGCTCGACGGCCGCATCCTCCCCGGCACGGCTCGCGCCGCCGCGGTCGAGGTCGCCGGCGAGCTCGGGATCGAGGTCGCCGCCCGGCCGCTCAGCGCCGAGGACCTGCGCCGCGGCGGCGAGGTCTTCCTCACCTCCTCGGTCCGCGGCATCCGCCCGGCCCGCTCGCTCGACGGTGTCGAGCTGCCCGGCCACGCCACCACCGACCGCCTCGCCGAGGCGCTGCGGCGGCGCTGGCTCGAAGACTGAGCGCCCGGCCTCAGTGGACTTTGCGGAGGCGGTTCCGCGCCTCCTGCTTTTCGACCACCTGGGCGATCAGCTTCAGCACGTTGGAGTCGCCGCTGGCCTTGATGTGGCCGGTCTCGTAGGCGCGGCGGTAGCTGCCGATCGTCCCTTTCTCGGCCAGCTCGTTGAACTGGGGCCGGTCGATCTGGACCAGCACCCGCTCGTCCTGGGCGAGGTCCTTGCTGATCTTCGGCCCCGGCAGCTCGACCCGGTAGAGCTGGATGTCGTGTTTGGCTTTCAGCTCGAGGCCGAAGACCAGCTTCAGCTTCTGCAGCGCCGGCACTTCCGCCTGGAAGCGCTCGACCGCGGTCCGGATCAGGTCCGAGGTGGAGGCCACTAGAGCGCCGCCCGCATCAGATCTTGTACCTCTGCAGGAGCTTCTTGCCGATCACCATGCGCTGGATCTCCGAGGTGCCCTCGCCGATCAGCAGCAGCGGCGCGTCGCGGTAGAGGCGCTCGATCTCGTACTCCTTCGAGTAGCCGTAGCCGCCGTGGATCCGGAACGACTCCTCGACGCAGTCGCGGCCGGTCTCGGAGGCGAGCAGCTTCGCCATCCCCGCCTCGAGGTCGGAGCGCTCGCCGGCGTCCTTCATCCGCGCCGCTTTGCGGGTGACGAGGCGGGCGGCCTCGATCTTCGTCGCCATGTCGGCGAGCTTGAACTGGATCGCCTGGTGCTGGGCGATCGGCTTGCCGAAGGCTTTGCGCTCCTGGCTGTAGCGGAGCGCCAGCTCGAGCGCCCGCTGAGCGATCCCGACGCCGCGGGCGGCGACGTTGACGCGGCCGACCTCGAGCGCGTCCATCATCTGCGAGAAGCCCTTTCCGACCCCGTCGGGGCCGCCGAGGACGCGGTCCGGCGGGCACCTGTAGCCGTCGTAGACCAGCTCGGTCGACTCGACCCCCTTGTAGCCCATCTTCTTGATTTTGGGCGGCACGGTGAGGCCGGCGAACTTGCCCTCGTTGACTTCCTTCCAGGGCTCCTTCTCGGTGATGAAGCAGGTCATCCCCTTGTAGGCAGGCTCGGCCTTCGGGTCGCTCTTCATCAGCACGAAGACGACTCCCGAGCCGAGCCCGTTGGTGACCCACATCTTCTGCCCGTTCAGCTCCCAGTCGCCATTGGGGTCCTGCTTGGCGGTCGCCTTGATGCCCTGGACGTCGGAGCCGACCTCGGGCTCGGAGAGCGAGAAGGCGGCGCGGATCTCCCCCGTCGCCATCTTCGGCAGGAAGTACTGCTTCTGCTCCTCGGTGCCGAACTTCATCAGCAGGTAGGAGCCGATGAAGTGGGTGTTGACGACGCCGGAGATCGAGATCCAGCCGCGCGAGAGCTCTTCGACGATCATCGCGTAGGTGGTCAGGTCGAGGCCCATGCCGCCGTACTCTTCGGGGATCGTCACCCCGAACAGGCCGAGCTCCTTCATCTGCTCGACGATCGGCTCCGGGAACTCGTCCTCGTGGTCGTAGTGCTCGGCGTTGGGGATGATCTGCTCGTCGGCGAACTGGCGGACCATCTCGAGGATCGCCTGCTGGTCCTCGGTCACTTCTCGATACGCGGCGGTGTCTACGGCCATTTCTCCTCTGCCTGGATCTCGGTTGCTCGGAAACCGGAGGATATCGGCGCCGGATCGATCGCCCGCATCGGCGCCAGCCCCTTCAGCAGGATCTCCTCGAACTCGCGCTCGGGATCGGACTGGGTGACGATCGCGCCACCGACACCGAGCGTCGTTGCCTCGCCGTCGAGGACGAGGGTGCGGATGACGACGCTGAGGTCGCAGCCGCCGCCGAGGCCGAGGTACCCGATCGCCCCCGAGTAGACGCCGCGGGACTCGCCCTCGAGCTCGTCGATGATCGCCATCGTCCGCCGCTTCGGCGCTCCGGTCATCGAGCCGGCGGGGAAGCAGGCGCGGATGCAGTCGGGCGGCTCGAGCCCGGCGCGGAGCTGGCCACGGACGGTCGAGACCAGCTGGTGGACCGTCTCGTAGCTCTCCACCTGCATCAGCTCCGGGACGTGGACGCTGCCGAGCTCGCAGACCCGGCCGAGGTCGTTGCGGAGCAGGTCGCAGATCATCAGGTTCTCGGCCCGCGACTTCTCGTCGCCGCGCAGCTCGGCGGCGAGCCGGGCGTCCTCGACCGGGTCGGGACTGCGGCCGACCGTCCCCTTGATCGGCTTCGCCTCCGCCCAGCGGTCGCGGCCGATCGCCAGGAAGCGCTCCGGCGAGGAGCTCAGCACCGCCGCCCCGCCCAGCCGCAGGTAGGCGGAGAAGGGCGCCGGGTTGACCCGGCGCAGGGTCCGGTAGAGCGGCAGCGGCGGCGGGCTGACCGCCGCGGTGATCCGGTTGGTGAGGCAGATCTCGTAGCTCTCGCCGTCGCCGAGCTTGCGCTGGCAAGCGGCGATGTCGTCGAGGTAGCGGAGGTGGGAGCGGGCCAGCTCGAAGCGAACCTGCTGGCGCTCGGCGCCCGCCTCGCCCCAGGCCGGGACCTCGATCGGCGGCAGCGAGGCGAGCCGCGCCGCCGTGGCCGCGATCCAGCTGTCGGTGTCGGCGCGGTCGCCGCGCGGGCAGAGCCCGAGGACGTAGGTGTGGCCCTCGCGGTGGTCGAAGGCAAGCATCCGGTCGGCGAAGACGAACCAGGCGTCGGGGAGCGTCGCCTGGTGGGCGTTCTCGCCGCCGAGCTCCGCCTTCAGCTCGTATCCGAAGTAGCCGACGAAGCCGCAGTCGAAGTCGAACGGGAGCCCCGCGCCGCGGGGGCGGAGGCGGCGCATCTCGCGCGAGAGGTAGTCGAAGACCGACTCCCTCAGCACCCCTGTGCGACCGCCGGCGCGGACGCTCAGCTCGCCGCTGCCGACCTCGTAGCGGAGCGTCTGGCCGAGCGGCCCCGAGGCGTCGCCCATGAACGAGAAGCGGGCGCCGCCGTCGAGCCGGCTGCTGTCGAGCCAGAAGGCGGCCTCGCTGGCGCCGTAGAGGTGGTGGAAGGCGGCCTCGCAGTCGGCGGCGAGATCGAGGCGCCGCACCCGCAGCTCGAACGCGGGCTCGTCGGCCTGGGGCGCAGCTGGCGGCGGCGCGGGGGCTTCGGAGACCCAGGCACGGTTCGCGCGACCGCCGCCTCCGCTCCGCGCCGCCGTCAGGTCGCGGAAGTTCTCCAGCAGCGCCCGACCGTGCTCGGTGCAGATCGACTCCGGATGGAACTGCAGGCCCCATTGGGGGCGGCGACGGTGGGCGACGCCCATCAGGACCCCATCGCCGGTCCAGGCCGTCGCCTCCAGCTCCGGCGGCAGCTCGACCGCGCAGAGCGAGTGGTAGCGGACGACCCGGAGCCGGCGCGGCAGCCCGGCGAAGAGGCCCTCGCCGCGGTGGCTGACGGTGCTGAGGCGACCGTGCATCGGCTCCGGCGCGTGGACCACCCGGCCGCCGTAGGCGGCGCAGATCCCCTGGTGGCCGAGGCAGACCCCGAGCAGCGGCACCGCGGCGGCCCGGATCGCCTCGGCGCAGACCCCGAAATCCTCCACTCGGTCCGGCCGCCCCGGCCCCGGCGAGATCACGACGTTGTCGAACTCGACGCTCGCCGCCAGCTCCTCCCAGCCGAGCTCGTCGTTGCGGACGACCACCGGCGCCTCGCCGTTGACCTCCCCCAGCAGCTGGAAGAGGTTGTAGGTGAACGAGTCGTAGTTGTCGATCAGCAGCGTCTTCACGGCCGGGCGCGGCGCCCGGAGCCCAGGCTAGACGGCCGTCGCGCGATCACGCGCTGCAGCGCTTTCTGTCGCCATAGCGACACCTACCGCTGCAGCGGCTCCAGAGTGGGGCGATTCAGCGGTGCTGGAGGCGGACCAGGCGAGCGCTGAGGCGTTCGGCCCGGTGGGTGAAGGCGATCAGCCACTCTTCTTCGGGGGCGGGCGCTGCCACCGCGACCGCGGAGGAGGCCGACTCCGACGCGGAGACCTGCGCCGGGGCCGGCGGTGCCGTTGCCGCCGCCTGCGCCGCGGTGGCGGCGCGCGCGGCCAGCTCCGCCGCTTGGCGAGCCTGCTCGGCGGCCTCGAGGGCGGCAGCACCGACCTCGGTGACCGCGGCTTCGGAGCTCTTGGCGATCGTCAGCGCCAGGTCGACCCGCGCTTCCAGCTCCGAGAAGCTGCGCGGCCGGGCCGCCTCGGGGAGCAGCCAGTCCTCGGTGTTGTCACGGGCGACGCCCTCGCTTACGGCCATCCGGGGGATGGATTCGCCGCCGCCCGCCCCTCCCCTCCCCTCCCCAGTCCCGTTGACTAGATTCCGCCCGAGCAATCACGAGCGAGGAGACCCTTGAGAGCACCACGAGACTTCTTCAACCCGCTGGCGATCGGCGCCCCGGAGCCGCTGCGCGAGATCCCGGTGAAACCGTCGCGGATGATCCACTTCCTCGACTTCTCGAACGAGAAGATGGTCGCCAAGGCCGGCGACATCGCCAAGCAGACCGACATCCTGCTCGGCAACCTCGAGGACGCGATCCCGGTCGACCGCAAGGAGGCCGCCCGCGCCGGCCTGATCAAGGCCGCGCGGGAGTCCGACTTCGGCGGCACCGCGCTGTGGACCCGGGTCAACTCGCTCGAGAGCCCCTGGGTGCTCGACGACCTGACCGAGCTCGTGGCGGCGATCGGCGACCAGCTCGAGGTGGTGATGGTGCCGAAGGTCGAGGGCGCCTGGGACATCCATTACGTCGACCGCCTGCTCGCCCAGCTCGAGGCGAAGGCCGGCCTTGACCGCCCGATCCTGATCCACGCGATCCTCGAGACCGCCCAGGGCGTCGTCAACCTCGAGGAGATCGCCGCCGCCAGCCCCCGTATGCAGGGGATGAGCTTCGGCCCGGCCGACCTCGCCGCCAGCCGGCGGATGAAGACGACCCGGGTCGGCGGCGGCCATCCCGGCTACCGGGTGATGGAGGACCCGACCGACCCCGAGAACCCCGAGGCCGACCGGGTCAGCGCCCAGCAGGACCTCTGGCACTACTCGATCGGCCGCATGGTCGACGCCTGCGCC
>JAFDWC010000165.1 GCA_018268655.1 Actinomycetota bacterium | reverse complement strand
ACGGTGTCGGTGTTGCTCGGTTCGATGAAGTTGCCGACGTAGGTGCCGCTGGAGACGATCACCCCGTCGTAGGGGATCAGGTAGGACCTGCTGGTCGGACTGGCCTCGTGCATCTGCGCCACGGTGCAGTCGCAACCGCCCGCCGCGATCGCGGCCCCGGTGTTGAATGCGCTGCCGACCTGACCGAGCAACACCGGCGGCGGGGCCGCGGACGCCGGCGCGGCGACGAGCGCGGCCGCCAGGAGCAGCGACAGGAGCACAGCCCCCGCGAGCGATCGGACGAGGCGCACGGCTCCATTCAACACCCAAAGCAGGCGGTTGGTGTGAACTTTCCTAACTGGCCGGACGAAAGTTGCGTTGTCGCCCGCCCGCCTTAAGATCGCGCTGCCTTGGAGCCCGAACTGGTCTATGAGAGGTTCGTCCTCCGCCTCGACGGGCCGGTGCTCGAGGTGATGGGGGCGGAGATCAAGGGGATCTTCCGCCTCCACGTGAATTTCGCCCAGGCATCGCTCACCGCGAAGAAGAACGGGATGCTCGAGATCTATGTCGACGACGGAGGAGCGCTCGACCGGCCGCTTCTGCAATCGGAGATCAGCGGCATCTGGCGGGTGTGGCGATACGAGGTCCCGGCGACCGAGGAAGCGGCGCTGACCGAGTTCTTCTCCGAGGCGGAGCAGCGCCGCTCGGCGCCCCGCTGACCGCGGCACGCGGCCGGAACGGCACGCCGGGGTCGAGCCATCGGCGGGTGCGATGTCGCGGCGCTGGGAGGGCTGCGAGTCGGATCTAGTGTTGCTCCTCGGAGCTACACCAAAGGGACATGCCCTCGAAGCACCCGCGGATCGCCGTCACCGCCGACCCCGAGCTCGGAGACGCTCTGGCACGCGTGCGGGCGGCCACCGGCACCCGCGAGCCGGATGCGACCTTGCTGCGCCGGCTCGCCGTCGAGGGAGCGGAGGTGGAGCTGGAGGCAGGCCGCGACAGGCGAGCCGCCGCCGAGGCACTCTTTGAGGCGATGGACGAGGAACGCTTCGACCTGGACCTCGCGGCGATCGACCGCCTCAACGAGCCGGCGCCTGGCTGATGACCGGCCGGGCCTGGGATGGCGGCGGGCCGGTTCTCGCCGATACCTCAGCCTGGATTCAGGCCCGCCGCGACTCGAACGCCCGCGAGTTGCTCCTGGCCGCGGTCCAGCGCAACGAGCTCTGCTGGTGCTGGCCGGTGCGCTACGAGCTGATGGTGGACGCCCGTGGCCCGGAGGGAATCGCGGCGGTCGAGCGCAGCCTCGAGGGGCTGCGCGAGATCCCCGTCGACCGGGCCGTTCAGCGCGCCGTCCTGGCGACCATGCGAGAGCTCGCCGCGGCCGGCTCTCACGGCGCGCATCGCTTTGCGCTCACCGATCTCACCGTGACGCTCGCCGCCCAGACTGCGGGCGTCGGCGTGCTCCACTTCGATCAGCACCTTGACCAGCTCGGTAAGAACCTTGGTGTCACGGCGCATTGGATCTCAGGCCCGAACGCCAAGGCTCCCTAGCCCCCAGGGCCCAGAGTCGGCCCCACACCTTCGCCTCGATCCTCATCGCGACTGGCGAAGACCCCGCCTCGGTGATGGCCCAGTTGGGCCACACCAACCCGAAGCTCACGCTTAGCGTCGACACCCAGGTGATGCACCGGGCCAGAGGGAGCGAGAGCGCTCAGAGACGCTGGTCAACGGCGACAACCTCGATCGCCAGGGAGGGCTGGAGCTGTCGGGAGAGAAGCAGGCCCGGTCATGATCGCGTCGACCCTCGGCATCGTGGTTCTTGCGCTCGTTGGCTTCTGGCTCCTCGGCGGTGTGCTGCTCAGGATCGGCGGGACGTTGCTCGTCCTGGCCGGGGGCCTCGCGCTGGTGCTCACCGGAAGCGGAGCGGCGGTGCTGTTACTGCTGGCCGGCTCGGCGCTCTGGCTCGCGGGCCGGATGCACTACGCGCTTCGTCACCGCGGTTGATCAGTTCGCGCTGATCGCAGCACGAAGAAATCGCGCGGATCCATGACGCCGCCGCCGCGCCGCCCCGTCTTGGGATCGCGTCGCCAACGGTAGGCCGGGCGGCGAAAGAGGGTTGCCGATTGCTCTTCCTGCCATCCGGCGAACCACTGGCTCGCGGCGAGCATTCCGCCGCCGATGCCCAGGAGGGCTCCGCCGCCAATCGCGAGACCGGGGATGTGCTCCACGGTCGCGACCAAGGCGATCACGACTCCGCCGGCAATCTGGATGCCGGTCGTCCGAAGGATTCGCCTTCGCATAGCGGCAACGTCCTCGATGCGCACATCGCTCAGTGGAGCCGCGCCGGCTGCGGCTCGAGCAACCATCTTCCGAATCACCACCAGATAGAACATCAGGCCAAAGGGCGCGGCAAAGAAGACCAGGATCAGAACTGCTCGCAGTGGCCTTTCTGCCACCACGGCGGCGATACCGAAGAGAAACCCGGCTATCGCCAAAGCGATGCCGTCCCAACGGAACTCGAGCACGGCCAGCGCCAGCGGCTCGGCGCCGTCCTCCGATGTGTCCGTGCCCCCGCCCACTCCGGGGTGATTTCGGCACAGCTCCTCAGAACCCTTAGGTTCCCTGAGTCGCTCTCGCTGGCGACGAAGGGCTCGATGTCCATCATGCCCGCAGTCCGAATGCTCGGCGTCCAGAGGAGCCCACCGAGCAGGTAAGCGAGGTTCGCGCCGAAGCGCCTCGCGAAGGCGCTCCGACCTGCTCGCGCAGGGCGGCAAGTCGCGTCGTGCCCGATGTGGGCCGATCCCCGAACCGGTTGAAGAAAGAGAACCCGCTGATCTGCAGGAGCTTCTCGGAGTGGAGCTAGGCGGATTCGAACCGCCGACCTCCTGGGTGCGATCCAGGCGCTCTGCCAGCTGAGCTATAGCCCCATTTGCAGCTATTTCCAGGGGATTGACGATGGAAACGGCTGGTTATCCGGCTAGCAGTCTAGCCGCGGGCTGGCGTGGATGTGGCCCCGACGCGTCGGCTGTGAGGCGAGCCAGCGGGCCAGCCAGCCCGGTCAAGCAGCTCCAGCTCGCCGGCTTCGCGCGGCGGGGTCGGACGCTCCGCCCTCGGCGGGCGCGCAACTGGCGTAGGGTCGAGTGGTGGAAGGGGTTGCGGTCCATTCGGAGTTCGGCGGAGGGGTTGCGCGGGCGCCGGATTCCGCGACCCGGCGCTCCCGCCTCGCCTACCTCGACAACTCGAAGGCGATCCTGGTCGCGTTGATCATCGCGGGCCACGCGATGATCGCCTACGGGACCCTCGAAAACGCGTGGCCCTACCAGGCGATCCACGAGGTTCAGCTGGCGAAGGTGAGCGAAGTCGTCCTCGACCTCATCGTCGTCCCGGTCGCGGGGTTCGCGATGGGGTTCTTCTTCCTGATGTCGGGGCTGGTCACGCCGGCGGCGCTGGCGCGCCGGGGCGAGCGCGACTTCGTCCGTCGCCGGCTGCTGCGCTTCGGGGCTCCGCTGGTGGTCTGGACGCTCCTGATCTGGCCCGGATCGATCTGGGTCGCCGAACGGGTGGCGGGACGGGATGAATCGTTCCCCTCGCTCTTGATCCACCACGAACCCTTCCTCGACACCGGCCCGATGTGGTTCGTCCTGGTCCTCCTGATCTATTCGATCGCCTACGCCGGCTGGCGCTCGTTCCGCGTCGCTCGGCCGGCGCCGCGGGCGGCCGCGCGGGGGCCGATCGACGGCCGCACCGCGATCGCGCTGGCGATCGCCATCTCGCTCCTCAACCTCCTCATCCGCCCGTTCCTGCCCGCCGGCGGGGACGAGGTGCTGCAGCTGCACCTCTGGCAGTGGCCGCAGACCCTGACGCTGTTCGGGCTGGGGATCGTGGCGGCGCGCCGTGGCGGGCTGGAGCCGGTCGCCGACGACCTGCGGCGGCTCGCCGCCCGGATGGCGATCGGTGGCCTCCTGGCATTCCTCCTGGTTGCCGCCGCGCTCAGCGTGACCGGCACCGACGGCGTCACGATCTTCCGCTCCGGCCTCCATTGGGCGGCCCTCGTGCTCGCCGCCATCGAGGGACCCCTGGCGGTGGGGGCCTGCCTCTGGCTGCTCGCCTTCGCCCAGCGCCACCTCGCGGGCGAGCCGGGACCGCTCGGGAGGATCGCTCAGCGCGCCGCCTACGGCGCCTTCCTGATGCAGGGAGTGGTCCTGATCGGACTGATGCTCGCGCTGCGGCCCTTCGCTCTGCCCGCCGAGGCGAAGGCGCTGATCGTGGCCGCCCTCGGCGTCACCGGCTCCTTCGCGCTGTCGTGGCTGCTCGTCGCCTGGACTCCGCTCGGGGGCATTCTCTAGCCGCGACGGGCTGTTAATCCCCATTACACTCCGGGTTAATCCTCGATGCACAATCCGAAGGGACGGAGAGATGGGAAAGCTCGATCGCACCAGCATCGTCGTCACCGGGGCCGCGCGCGGCATCGGTGCTGGCCTGGCCAGGCGGCTGGCCGAGGAGGGGGCCGACGTGATCGCGGCCGATCTCAACGCGGAGGGGGTCGAGCGGGTCGCCGGCGAGATTCGTGAGGCCGGCGGGACGGCGGTCGGAGTGGGCCTCGACGTCGGCGACCGCGAGAGCTTCCGGGCCGCGCTCGAGCGGGCGGTCGCGGAGTTCGGCCGCCTCGACGTGCTCTTCAACAACGCCGGGATCTCGAAGACCCAGCACTTTCTCGAAGTGACCGAAGAGGACTGGAACCGGATCATGCGAGTCAACGGCCTCGGGGTCCTGTTCGGGATGCAGGAGGCGGCGAAGATCTTCAGCAACCAGGGGGACGGCGGCAAGATCGTCAACACCGCCTCGATCGCTGGCAAGGAGGGATTCCCCCTCTTCCCCGCCTACTGCGCGAGCAAGGCCGCCGTCGTCTCGCTCACCCAGTCCGGCGCCCGCGACCTCGCGGCGGAGAAGATCACCGTCAACGCGTTCTGCCCCGGTGTTGTCACCACCGAGCTCTGGGAGCAGCTCGACGAGGAGTCCCGCGACGTCGGCGAGACCGAGCGCCAGGGGCAGCTGCTGGAGGAATTCAGCGAAGGAATCCTGGTCGGCCGCACCTCGGCGCCGGAGGACATCGCCGGCCTCGCTGTCTTCCTCGCCTCGGAGGACTCCGACTACATCACCGGCCAGGCGATCAACGTCGACGGCGGCATGCTGGTGCATTGAGAGGGAGCCGAGCCAGGAACCTCCGGACGGAGGGTTACCGCCGGCCTCCTCTTGTCGCAAGCTTCGGCCCGTGAGTGCGGCGAGCGGAGACGGCAGACTGGCGGGCAAGAGCGCGTTCATCACCGGCGCCGGCTCCGGCATGGGCCGAGCGATGGCCCGGCGCTTCGCCGCTGAGGGCGCCCGAGTCGCCGCGGCCGACATCGTCGCCGACCGCGCCGCCGCGACGGCAGCGGAGCTGCGCGATGCCGGCGCCGAGGCCGAGGCCTTCGAGGTCGACGTCGCCGCGGCGGATTCGGTCGCCGCCGCCGTCGAGGGGGCGCTGGCGAGCTTCGGCCGGATCGACCTCCTCTGCAGCAACGCCGGCATCCTCGACGACTACCACGCGGTCCTCGAGACCTCGGAGGAGGAGTGGGACCGCGTGCTTTCGATCAACCTCAAGGGCATGTACCTGACGGCGCGCGCGGTCCTGCCGCAGATGATCGACAACGGCGGCGGCGTGATCGTCAACACCGCCTCGATCGCCGGCCTCGTCGCCGGCGGCGGCGGCGCCGCCTACACCGCCGCCAAGCACGGGGTGATCGGGTTGACCCGGCAGCTCTCCTTCGACTACGGCCCGCGCGGCGTGCGCGCCAACGCGATCTGCCCCGGCGC
>JAFDWC010000164.1 GCA_018268655.1 Actinomycetota bacterium | reverse complement strand
ATGTAGGGGCCGTGGTTCTGCGGCAGCAGCGCCAGCACTGGCGGTCCGAGGTCGAGCACGGCGCCGGATTATCATCGCCCGATGGCTGACGGCTCGGTGGCAGAGGTGAAACAGGCGCTGGCCGAGGCCGGCTACCTGGCCGACGAGCCGGCGGCGCTGGTCTCCTTCCTCGCCCAGCGGCTGGGCAAGCCGGTGCTGGTCGAGGGCCCGGCCGGGGTCGGCAAGACCGAGCTGGCGAAGGCGCTGTCGCGGGCGAGCGGCCGCGAGCTGGTGCGGCTGCAGTGCTACGAGGGCCTCGACGAGGCGAAGGCGATGTACGAGTGGAACTACCGCAAGCAGCTGCTGCGGATCCAGGCCGGCGGCGAGGACGGCTGGGGCGAGGTCCAGGAGGACATCTTCTCGGCCGAGTTCCTGCTCGAGCGGCCGCTGATGCAGGCGATCGCCAGCCCCGAGCCGGTGGTCCTGCTGATCGACGAGATCGACAAGACCGACCAGGAGTTCGAGGCGATGCTGCTCGAGCTCCTCTCCGACTTCCAGATCACGATCCCCGAGCTGGGGCAGGTCAGCGCCAGCTCGCAGCCGATCGTCGTCCTCACCTCGAACGACTCGCGCGAGCTGACCGAGGCGCTGAAGCGCCGCTGCCTCTACCTCTGGCTCGACTACCCGGGGATCGAGCGCGAGATCGAGATCGTCCGCCTCCACGCCCCCGACCTCTCCGAGACGCTGACCCGGCGCCTGGTCGAGGTCATCGACATGGTTCGGGCGCTGGACCTGAAGAAGCCGCCCTCGATCGCCGAGTCGATCGACTGGGCGCGGACGCTGGTGCTGATGGGAGCCGACGACATCGACCGCGAGACCTTCGAGCAGTCGCTCTCGATCATCGTCAAGCACCGCACCGACATCGACCTGGTGGCGGAGCGGGTCGGGATGAAGCTGCCCGAGCGCGCAGGCTGAGCTGTCAGAGACTCCCGTGACGTTGTCCCCGCATAGCGGGGACAACGTCACTCGTTCCTCAGGACGCCACGGCTTGCCGAGCTACGACTAACGCTTCGTTCCCTTGGCGATCGACGGCAGACCTTTCATCCCTTGCCAAGCTCCAAGCAAGAGGGTGTGGCAGCTCGGTTTCGCAGGAGGGAATCCCTCGCAAGACCCTGATCCCTCGCCGTCCCTCGGTCCCCAAAACCCAGACCGACCAAGGCCCAAACTCCGACGCGGATCAGGGCTCGGGGCGGTCGGCGACCGTGTACTCGAAGAATTCCTCGATAGCCGCCGGGTCGGGCGGGCCGTCGTAGACGAGCCTGCCCTCGCGGATGCCGACGCAGCGGCTGGCGGCGGCGATCACGTCGGGGCGATGGGTGGAGACGACAACGGCGGCACCGGCGGCGCGGGCCTCTGCCAGGAGCTCGAAGAAGACCTCGCGGCTGGGCGGATCGAGGCCGTCGAGCGGCTCGTCGGCAAGCAGCAGCGAGAACGGCCGCACCAGGCCGAGCGCGATCGAGGCCTTCTGGCGCATGCCGCGGCTGAACTCGCCGGGCAGCGCGTCCGCCCACTCGTCGAGGCCGAGCCGCTCGAGCAGGAAGGCGATCCGCGGCTCCGGCTCCTCGACCCCGTGCAGGGCGGCGACGTAGCCGAGGTGCTCGCCGAGGCTGACGTCTTCGTAGAAGACCGGCGCGTCGGGGATGTAGGAAAGGGCCCGGCGGGCGGGGATCGAGCCGGCCGCCGCGCCGTCGATCTCGACCGCGCCCGAGGTCGGCTCGAGCAGCCCCGCGGCGAGGGTGAGGAAGGTGGTCTTGCCGGCGCCGTTGGGGCCGACCAGGGCGACCAGCTCGCCGGCGCCGATCTCGACTCCGAGGTTGGTCAGGGCGACGAAGTCGTCGTAGCGGCGACCTAGCCCGCGGGCGCGGAGCAACGGCGCCTGCGCCTGGTGGCCGAGCTCGG
Source organism: Actinomycetota bacterium (assembly GCA_018268655.1). Classification (GTDB taxonomy): domain Bacteria; phylum Actinomycetota; class Thermoleophilia; order Solirubrobacterales; family 70-9; genus VAYN01. The sequence continues at coordinate 3,975 of JAFDWC010000164.1, read as the reverse complement.
CGACGCCGCCGCTCACGCCTGCACCGCCGTTCGTTTCGCCACCAGCTCGCCGAGGAAGAGCGCGGCGACCCAGGCGACGCCGAGCAGGATCAGGCCGAGCGAGATCGTCGCGGTGAACGGCGAGCTGCCGTGCAGCCAGAGCGCCCGCGCCGCCAGCAGCGGCAGCCCGACGGCGACGGCGGCGACCAGGAGCGGCGCCGCGGCGACCCCGTAGCCGACCCCCGGCGTCATCCCAGCGAAGCGGAAGGGGTCGTTGGTGGCGCTGAAGCCGGCGCAGCAGGCCAGCACCAGGCCCAGCGGGAAGGCGAGGACGAGGCCGATCCCGAGCGCCAGCGGGTCGCCGGCGATCGCCGCCGCGGCCGCCGCGGCGAGCAGGACGACGGCGACCAGCGCCGCGGTCGGCGCGGCCAGGTGGCGGCGGAAGAGCCTGGCGGTGTCGGCCGGCAGCAGTTCGAACCGGGTCGGGTGGTCGGACTCCTGGGCCAGCGGCTCGATCAGGTCGAGCGCGGCGACGAACAGCAGCACGCCGGGGACGACGAAGAGGACGATGCTGGCCTTCCAGGCCGCGACCGCGACCGCCCCGGCGGCGAGCGCCAGGACCAGCACCCGGGCGATCCGGACCAGCGGCCAGCGCATGAAGCTCTGCCAGCCGCGCCGCCAGACCGGGCGCCCGGCGCCGGCGCCGATCCGCAGCCACGGCCGCCGCCGCGGCCGCTCGGAGGCGAGCTGACGGCGTAGCAGGATCACCGTTCGCAGATCGCCGACCGAGGCGGTGAAGCGCAGCTCGGCCGCCAGCGCGGCGCGGCGGCGGGCCGCCTCGAGCAGGATCCCGCCGACCCTGAGCAGACCGGCCCCGACCAGCGCCAGGGCCAGCACCGCGCCGACGCCGGCCAGCACGATCCGCGCCCCGTGCTGAAGCGGCAGCGTCGCCAGCTCGCCCAGCATCGTCGTCGGCGAGGTGGTCGAGCCGAGGGCGAGGTCGGCGACCGACCAGAGTACGAGGGCGACCCCGGCCCCGCCCGCGAGCAGCGGTCGCAGCCGCCGCCCGGAGGCCAGCATCGCGGCGCCGAGCACCGCGACCGGGACCAGCGCCCCGAACAGGGCGAGGCCGGCGATCCACTCGACCGGCGAACCGGGGAAGCGGCGGAAGACGAAGTTGCCGACGACGGCGCCGGTCACCGCCCCGGCGATCGCGGCGATCCGCAGCTGCGATAGAGCCTTCGGCCGCAATGCGAAGCTGCGGTCGAGCGGCGCCAGCAGCGTGTACTGGACCTCGGCCGGCTCGATCGCCAGCGGTCCGCCGTGGGCGCCGCTGCGCAGCCCGGCCAGCACCCCGAGCGCGACCGCGATGCCGAAGATCGGCGGCGCGTGGACCCGGATCGAGTCGAGCGCGGCGGCACTGGCCGGCGCTTCGTGCAGCGCCCCGGCGAGGACGCCGAGGGCGATCGCGGCGAAGATCGCGCCGACGTAGACGCGGTAGAGGATCTCCATCACGTCGAGCTCTTCGACGTAGCGGCGGCGCCGGGTCCGCCGGAACTCGACCAGCGCCGCCTCTGCCCCTGCCCTCATCGACCGCGCCTCATCGCTGCCTATTATCGAGCCGATGAGCTCGGCCACGCCCTACGGCCCCAAGGCAGACCCCGGGCCGCCCGGCCTGGCGGCGAAGCTGCTCGGCTTCTGCGAGGAGTTGCGGCGCGAGGGCGTCGCGGTCGGGACCTCGGAGATCCTCGACGCCTTCGCCGCGCTCGAGCAGGTCCCCTGGACCGACCCCGACGACTTCCGCGAGGCGCTGGCGACGACGATCGCCAAGTCGCAGGACGACCGCCGCGCATTCGAGCTGATCTTCGACCGTTACTTCTTCCGCGCGGCCGAGGCGGTGGCCGTGCAGCGCGGGGTCAGCGAGGAGGACGAGGGCGCCGCGGTGGCGGCCGGCGAGGGCGAGGGCGGCCGGATCGACCTCGACGACCTCCGCGAGCGGATCCGCGAGGCGATGGCGGCGGGCGACGAGGGGCAGCTGCGCGACCTGGCGCGGCTGGCGATCGCCGCCTTCGGCCGCGCCGAGGGCTCCGGCGTGGTCGGGGTCGACGTGCAGCGGATCCGCCGCACGCTCGGGCTCAGCACCGGCCAGCAGCCGCAGGCGGCCGACGGCGACGCCGAGCGGCCGCGACTCGACCGCGCCCAGCTCAACCGCTTCGAGCGCCACCTCCGGCGCGAGCTCGAACGCGACCTGATCGAGCGCACCCAGACCCTGCCGCCGTCGCGGCCGCTGGCCGAGCTCGACCGGGCGCTGCCGACGAGCCCGACCCAGGACCTGGCGGCGGTCCACCGCGCCGTCTCGCAGATGAAGCGGCGGCTGGCGACCCTCGGCCACGAGCAGCGCGGCCGCAGCCGCAGCCACGTCGTCGACGTCCGCCGCACGATGCGCTCCTCGCTGGAGACCGGTGGCGTGCCGCTGCGGCTGCGCTACCGGCCGAAGCGGCCGCGGCGGCCGGAGATCTACGTGCTCTGCGACGTCTCGACCTCGGTCACCTCGGCCAGCGTCTTCTTCCTCTCGGTCCTCCACGCCCTCCACGACTCGTTCCGCAAGCTGCGCTCGTTCGTCTTCATCGAGCGGATCTCCGAGGTCACCGACGTCTTCGAGCACGAGCGCGACTTCGCCGCCGTCGCCCAGAAGATCTCCAGCGAGGGAGGCGTCGCCGACGTCTCCGGCTACACCGACTACGGCCGCGTCTGGCTCGAGTTCCTGGCCGAGATCTCCGAGGATCTCGACCCACGCTCGACCGTGATCGTGCTCGGCGACGCCCGCACCAACGGGCGCGAGCCGCACGCCGACGTCTTCGCCAAGGTCGCCGAGCGGGCCGGCCGCCTGTTCTGGCTCAACCCCGAGCCGAAGCTCTACTGGAACTACGGCGACTCGGTGATGGCGGCCTACGAGCGCTACTGCGACGGCGCCTTCGAGTGCTGGACGACCAAGCACCTGGAGAACTTCGTCGACGTCGTCGCCGGCGGCGCCCACCGGCCCGGATGAGCGGCCGCCGCGCCCTCTTCCTGCGCCACGGCCAGTCGGCGCACAACGCCCACACCGGCAGCGAGGAGCTGAGCGCCGAGGAGGGCGACCTGCTGACCGAGCTCGGCCAGGCGCAGGCACGGGCGGCCGGGCGCGGCATCGCCGCCCTCGAGCTGGGGGTGGACCGGCTGCTGACGAGCCCGATGCGGCGCGCCCGCGAGACCGCCGCTGCGCTCGCGGGCCCGCTCGGGTTGGAGCCCGAGGTCGTCCCCCACGCGCACGAGATGGGCGGCGACGGGGAGAGCTTCGACCAGGCGCTGGGGCGGGTGCGGCAGCTGCGTGCCGGGCTCGAGGCGAGGCCGGCGGAGGAGCTGCCGCTGCTCGTCACCCACGGCATCTTCACCCGCTTCTTCCTCCTCGACGCGATGCTCGGCGAGCGCTTCGAAGAGTCGCTGCTGGTGCCGATGTGGCACCTGGCGAGCGCCAACTGCGGCCTCACCACCTTCGCCAGCGGCCTCAGCCGCTACCCGGATGGGGTCACCGTCCCCGGCTGGACCTGCCTCAGCTGGATGGAGCGGCCGTGGGACCGGCCGTGACCGCAGCCGGCTCCGTGCTGACCACCCGCACCGGGTCGTCGGGCGAGGTCTGCCAGGGCTCGTTCACGGCGGCGCCCGGAGGGGCCGGGACCGGGCCCTCGAGCAGCGGGTCGCCGGTCTCGCGCATCCACTCGCGGAGCCGCTCGCGCAGCTCGGCGAGGACGCCGGCGCAATCGGGGTCGGCGACCAGGTTCTCGCCTTCGCCGGGGTCGAGGACGAGGTCGTAGAGCCGCTCGCGGGGGACCACCCGCTCGCCCCAGCCGGCGGCGAGGAGGAGGTCCTTCGACTCGCCGTCGTCGACGTTCGCGAGCACCGGGTGGGGGTTGTCGTCGAAGCGGCGGATGTACTTCCAGCGCTCGGTCCGGACCGAGC
>JAFDWC010000163.1 GCA_018268655.1 Actinomycetota bacterium | reverse complement strand
GAGCAGGAGCAGAAGCAGAAGCAGGCGCGCAAGCACCAGCAGCAGACCAACATCCGCGAAATCAAGCTGCGGCCGAAGATCGCGGAGAACGACTACAACACCAAGAAGGGCCACGTAGAACGCTTCCTGCGCCACCACGACAAGGTCAAGATCACGATCATGTTCCGCGGCCGCGAGCAGGCCCACCCGGAGCGCGGCCGGGCCCTGCTGCAGAAACTGTATGAGGACCTCGGTGGGCTGGCGACGATCGAGTCGCAGCCGCTGCAGGAAGGCCGCAACATGAGCATGCTGCTGGCCCCGAGCAAAGAGGTCGACCGGGTCGCCCCGGCCACGGACGAGGCGCCGCAGGAGTCGCCGGCGGCCGACGCCAGCGCCCAGCCCGGCTAGCCCCGGCGGTGCAGCGAGCCGGTCCGCGGCCGGTTCTGCTTCAATAGCGAGCCCGATGCCGAAGATGAAGACCCATTCCGGCGCCAAGAAGCGGTTCAAGAAGACCGCCACCGGCAAGCTGCGCGGCCGCCGTGCCTACTCCAGTCACATCCTGGAGAAAAAGGCGCCGAAACGGAAGCGGCGGATGAGCCGGCCGGTTGAGATCTCGCCGCAGGACGCGCCGCGGGTGCGGAAGTTGCTGGGAGGCGGCAAGTGAGCCGCGTCAAGCGTTCCGTCCACGCGCGCAAGAAGCGCCGCAAGGTGCTGAAGGAAGCGAAGGGCTACTTCGGCCGCAAGCATTCCTCCTACCGCTTCGCCAAAGAGCAGGTGCAGCGCTCGGGGATGTACGCGTACCGAGACCGGCGCAACAAGAAGCGGACCTTCCGCGCCCTCTGGATCACCCGGATCAACGCCGCCGCGCGGCTCGAGGGCATGAGCTACTCGGAGCTGATGCACGGCCTCAACCAGGCCGGGGTCGAGGTCAACCGCAAGATGCTCGCCGACATCGCCGTCAACGACCGCGATGCCTTCCGCCGATTCGTGGAGCTAGCCCGGGAGGGTGCCGCCGCCTGAGGGCGAACGACACCAGTGTTTTCCCGGGCGGGCCGTGAGAACGGCCCGCTTTTGCGTTTGTGGGGACGCTTTTGACACACCTGAAGCCACTTCGATGACGATCACCAGCCAAGACAACGCCAAGCTCAAACTGGTCCGCAAGCTGCGGGAGCGCAAGCACCGCGAGCGCGAGGACCTGTTCGCAAGCGAGGGCGAGGACCTGCTCGCCGCCGGCCTCGCCGCGGGCGCCGAGCCGCGCTTCGTGCTCACTGCCGCCGGTGCCGGCCTGGCCACGAGCTGGGGCGGGGAGGAGGTCGAGCCGGAGCTGCTCGCCGCCGCCTCGACGCTCGGTTCGGGGACGCGGGCGATCGCCGTCTGGCCCCGGCTCTGGGCCGCGACCGCGACCGCCCCCAGCCTCTACCTGCACGGGGTCGGCGACCCGGGCAACGTCGGCGCGATCCTCCGCAGCGCCGACGCCCTGCTCGGCGGCACCGTCGTCCTCGGCCCCGAGTGCGCCGACCCGTTCTCGCCGAAGGCGGTGCGGGCGAGCATGGGCTCGATCTTCACGCGGCCGCCGCGCCGGGCCGAGCTGGCGGAGACGCCGGCGCCGCGGGTCGCCCTCGTCGCCCACGGCGGCGACGGCCTGGCGGCGCTCGACGGGGCCGCCACCGTCTGCCTCGGGGCCGAGCGCGAGGGCCTGCCCGAGGAGGTCGTCGCCGCCTGCGAGGCCACCGCCACGATCCCCCTGCGGCCGGGCGGTGCCGAGTCGCTGAACGTCGCCGCCGCGGCGGCTATAGCGTGCCAGCGGATGAAAGAGGCAGTCGGATGATCTCGCGCATTGCGGAGATCCGGTCGGAGGCCGCCGCGGCGATCGCGGCGGCGGGCTCGAGCGAGGAGCTGGAGGGGCTGCGCGTCCGCTACCTCGGCCGCAAGGCGGAGCTGCCGGGGGTGCTGCGGAAGATCTCCGAGCTGCCGCCGGAGGAACGGGGCAAGGTCGGCGGCGCCGCCAACCGGGCGCGCAAGGAGCTCGAGGAGCTGCTCGGCGCCCGGGCCGAGAGCCTCGACGCCTCCGAGCTCGACTCGAAGCTCGCCGGCGACCGGCTCGACGTCACCCTGCCGGGGGCGCCGCCGCACCCGGTCGGCCACGCCCACCTCGTCGCCCGCACCCAGCGGACGATCGAGGACGCGATGGTCGGGATGGGCTACACGGTCGCCGAAGGCCCCGAGATCGAGCATGACTACTACAACTTCACCGCCCTCAACCATCCGCCCGGACACCCGGCCCGGCAGCTCCAGGACACCTTCTACGTGCAGTCGCACCCCGAGGTCCTGCTCCGCACCCACACCTCGCCGATGCAGGTGCGGGCGATGGAGACCCAGCCCCCGCCGATCTTCGTCGTGGTCCCGGGCAAGGTCTACCGGCGCGACTCCGACGCGACCCACAGCCCGATGTTCCACCAGATGGAGGCGCTGGCGATCGCCGAGGGGATCACCCTCGCCGACCTCAAGGGGACGCTGCTGACGCTCGCCCGGGCGCTCTTCGGCGAGACCCGCGAGGTGCGGCTGCGGCCGCACTACTTTCCGTTCACCGAGCCCAGCGTCGAGGTCGACGTCTCCTGCTTCCAGTGCGAGGGGACCGGGGCGCTCCCAGACGGCAGCCGCTGCAACATCTGCAAGGGCCAGGGCTGGATCGAGATCCTCGGCGCCGGCATGGTCGACCCAAACGTGCTCGGCTTCGTCGAGCAATACGGCTACGACGCCGAGCGGGTCCAGGGCTTCGCCTACGGGCTGGGGATCGAGCGGGTGGCGATGTTGCGGCACGGCGTCCCCGATCTGCGGCGGTTCTTCGACAACGACCTGCGGATGCTGGAGCAGTTCGCGTGAGGGGGATCTGATGCGGGTGCCCTACAGCTGGCTGCGCGAGTACTGCGACCCGGGCATGACGCCGGCCGAGCTCGCCGATCGCCTGGTGATGACCGGGACCGAGGTCGAGCGGATCGACGTCGTCGGGCCGCCCCGGCCGGAGGGCTTCGTCGTCGGCAAGGTCGAGGCCGCCGAGCAGCACCCAGATGCCGACCGGCTGCGGGTCTGCAGCGTCGACGTCGGCGACGGCGCCACGCGGACGATCGTCTGCGGCGCCCCCAACGTCGCCGCCGGGCAGACCGTCGCCGTCGCCCTCCCCGGCGCCCGGATGCCGGGCGGCGAGAAGCTGCGCAAGGCGAAGCTGCGCGGCGTCGCCTCTGAAGGGATGATCCTCGCCGCCGACGAGCTCGAGGTCGGCGAGGATCACGAGGGGACCCTGGTCCTCGACGACGCGCTCCTCGCCGGCACCCCGCTGACCGCGGTGATCCCGCTGGCCGAGCCGGTGCTGGAGATCGAGGTGACGCCCAATCGCAGCGACTGCTTCGGCCTCTTCGGGGTCGCCCGCGAGGTCCACGCGGTGACCGGTGCCGCGCTCGGGCCGGAGCCCTGGGCCGAGGACGTCGTGGCCGTGGGCGCCGGCGAGGTCGGCGAGCTCGCCTCGGTCACCGTCGAGGTCCCGGAGCTCTGTCCGCGCTTCACCGCCCGCGCCTTCGTCGAGGTCGAGCTCGGCCCCTCGCCGCTGTGGCTGCAGCAGCGGCTCTCCGCCGCCGGCCAGCGGCCGATCAACAACGTCGTCGACATCACCAACTACGTGATGCTGCTGACCGCGCAGCCGCTGCACGCCTACGACCTCGACAGGATCCCCGGCGGCGAGCTGATTGTCCGCGCCGCGACCGCCGGGGAGAAGGTGACCACGCTCGACGGCGCCGAGCACACGCTCGATGCCGAGACAGTCCTGATCTGCGACCGCGAGCAGCCGACCGGGATCGCCGGGATCATGGGCGGCCAGGTCTCCGAGGTCTCGCCGGAGACGACCCGGGTCCTGCTCGAGGCCGCGAACTGGAACGGGACCAACATCCTCCGCACCTCACGGCTGCTGGGGCTGCGCTCGGAGGCCTCTGCCCGGTTCGAGAAGCAGCTGCACCCGGAGCTGGCGATGCGGGCGCAGCGGATCGCCTCGCGGCTCCTGGTCGAGCTCTGCGACGCCAAGCTGGTGCCGGGGACGATCGACGTCGCCGCCTCGCCTCCGCCCGCCATCACCCTGCCGCTGAGGGCGGCCCGGGTCCGCGGCCTGCTCGGGATGGAGATCGCCCAGGAGGACCAGATCGCCTACCTCGAGCGGCTCGGCTTCGGGGTCGCGGTCGAGGGCGACGATCTGGCGGTGACGGTGCCGCCCGACCGCCACCACGACGTCACCCGCGAGGTCGACCTGATCGAGGAGGTGGCGCGGGTCCACGGCCTCGACGAGCATCTGCCGACGACGCTGCCGGCGGTCGGCGAGCGGGTCGGGAGGCTGAGCCGGCCCCAGCGGCTGCGGCGGCGGGCCGAGGACAGCCTGCGCGACCTCGGCTTCGACCAGATCGTCTCCTGGAGCTTCACCGACCCGGGCGAGGCGGAGCGGCTGCGGATCCCCGCCGACGACCTCCGCGCGAAGCCGGTCCGGCTCGCCAACCCGCTCTCCGAGGAGCAGTCGGCGATGCGGACGACTCTGCTCGGCTCGCTGCTCGACAGCGCCGCCCGCAACGCGGCGCGCGGAGCCCAGCGGGTCGCCCTCTACGAGCTCGGCTCGGTCTACCTGGAGGAGCCGCCGCCGGCTGCGGGCGGTCCGCTGGCCGGCGACTTCCCGGGGGAGCGGGCGGCACCGGTGCGCGAGCCGCTGCGGATCGGGGCGATCGCGCTCGGCTCGCTGGCGCCCGCCTCGTGGCGCGGCGCCGCCGTCCCGGCCGATTTCTTCGCGCTCAAGGGCGTCGCCGAAGCGCTCGCCGGCCAGCTCCGGGTCGAGCTCGGGTTTGCCCCCGGCGAGCAGCCGTTCCTGCACCCCGGCCGGACCGCCGCGGTCAGTGTCGGTGGGGCCGCGGCCGGCTGGCTCGGAGAGGTCCACCCGCTCGTCTGCCGGGCCTGGGACGTGCCGGCGGCGGTCGCCTTCGAACTCGAGGCGGCGCCGCTGCTCGCCGCCTCGACCGCGGGCGAGGAGGGCTACGAAGACGTCACCACCTTCCCCGCCGCTCTGCGCGACATCGCCGTCGTCGTCGCTGAGGAGGTGCCGGCCGAGCGGGTGCGGGCGACCGTGCTCGCCGCCGGCGGCGAGCTGCTGCGCTCGGCCCGGGTCTTCGACCTCTACGAGGGCGAGCAGCTGGGGGAGGGGCGCAAGAGCCTGGCGCTCGGGCTCGAGCTGCGGGCGCCCGACCGCACCCTCACCGACGATGAGGTGGACGGCGTCCGCGACGCGATCGTCGCCGCCCTTGGCGCCGAGCTGGGAGGGCAGCTGCGTGAATGAGCAGGCGACACAACCGCTCGTCGGGGAGCCGGCCGCGCGGGTGCTGGTTGCCGGCGCCAACGGCTTCACCGGCGCCCTCGCGGCGAAGATCGTCTGGGAGCACCCGCGGCTGCAGCTGGTGCGGGCGAGCTCGCGCAGCGAGGCCGGCCGCCGGATCGACGAGATCTACCCGCGCCACCGGGTCCCGGTCGTGCTGACCGAGCTCGACCTCGACCGGCTCGAAGGGATCGACGCCGCGATCGTCGCCTACCCGCACGGGGCGGCGGCGCCGACGGTGGCCGTGCTGCGGGCGGCGGGCGTGCTCGTGGTCGACCTCTCGGCCGATTTCCGGCTGCGCGATCTGGGCACCTACGAGCGCTGGTACGGCGAGCACGGGGCCCCCGAGCTGTTCGGGACCGGCGTCTACGGGCTCAGCGAGGTCCACCGCGAGGCGCTGCGCGAGGCGAAGCTGGTCGCCACCCCGGGCTGCTACCCGACCGCGACGGTGCTGGCGCTGGCGCCGCTGGCCGAAGCGGGGCTGCTCGCCGACGTCGACGTGATGGCGATGCAGGGGACCTCGGGGTACGGCCGCTCCAGCGACGACCTGGTCCACTTCAGCGCGATGACCGAGAACGCCTTCCCCTACAAGACCGAGGGGCACCGGCACCGGCCGGAGATC
>JAFDWC010000162.1 GCA_018268655.1 Actinomycetota bacterium | reverse complement strand
AGCTTCGCCCGCCACGCCTTCAACGAGCTGATCGCCTTCATCGCCGGTTGGGCGATCCTGATCGACTACCTGATCGTGGTCGCGCTGGCGGCGCTCTCGGTTCCCCACTACATGGAGCCGATCTCGGCTGACTTCGGCCGTCCCGGGCTCGAAGTACCGGTCGCGGCGATCGTGATCGCCGCCGTCTGCGTCCTCAACATCTTCAACCGCACCGGGCGCGGGCGCCAGCTGGGGCTGGCGGCACTGGCCCTCGCCGACCTCTTCCTGCAGCTCGCTGTAATCGTCGTCGGCGTGCTCGCGGTCTGGCATCCCGACCGCCTGACCGCCGAGCTCGACCTCTTCACCAGCCCTGATTTCAAGGACATCGTCTACGCGGCGGTGGTGGCGATGCTCGCCTACGCCGGGATCGAGGCAGCCGCCGACCTCGCCCCGGACATCAAGGTCGGCCGCCGCGACCTGCGGCGGGTTGCGAGCGTCGGCGCGATCGCGGTGCCGCTGGTCTACGCCGGGATGGCGGCGATCGCGCTGATGGCGCTGCCGGTGGTCGGCGGCCCCGCCGGGCCCCACACCGAACTCGGCGGCCAATGGATCGAGGAGCCGGTGCTGGGCGTCGTCTCCGCCTTCCACCCGCACTGGCTGGCGCAGACGATGCGCTGGATGGTGATGCTGGTCGCCGTCCCGGTGCTGTTCTGGGCCGCCAACACCTCGATGCTCGGCGTCTCCCGCCACATCTACACGCTGGCGATCAACCGCCAGATCCCGAGCTGGCTGGGCAAGCTCGAGAAGCGGCAGGCGACCCCCTACGTGGCGATCACGATCTGCGGGCTGATCGCGCTCGGGCTGGTGATCCCGACCAACATCCGGATGCTGGCCGGGCTCTACGCGTTCGGGGCGACGCTGGCGATCACGATCGCCCACCTCTCGATCATCAGGCTGCGGGTCCGGGCGCCCCAGCGGCAGCGCCCGTTCCGGATTCCCTTCAACCTGCGCTGGGGCAAAGCCGACCTGCCGATTCCGGCGATGGTGGCGGCCCTGGCCAGCGGCCTCGCCTTCCTCAGCGTCCTTGCCTACCACTCGACGGCGCGCTGGGTCGGGCTCGGTTGGATGGCCTTCGGCCTCACCTTCTACGTCGTCTACCGCAAGGTCTTCGAGGGAACCTCGCTGACCCGCCGCGTCTCGGTCCCGGAGCACGCCCTGACCAAGCAGGTGCCGGTGGTCGAGTTCCGCAACATCCTGGTCCCGGTCTTCGGGACCGAGCTCGACGACGACATCGTCGCCACCGCCGGCCGCCTGGCCGCCGCCGAGCAGGAGGCCTCCGACGGCGGCGAGTCCCACCTCGACGTCGTCTACGTGATCGAGGTGCCGCTCTCGCTGCCGCTCGACGCGAAGCTGCCGCAGGAGCGCGAGGCGCAGGCGCGGCGGGCGCTGGAGCGGGCCCGCGAGGTCGGGTCCGAGTACGAGGACGTCGAGGTCCGCACCGAGGTGATCCGCGCCCGCAAAGTCGGCGCCGGCATCCTCGAGGCGGCGCGGCGGGCTGATTCGGAGGCGATCGTGATCGGCGGCGAGCCGCCCTCGAAGATCCGCGGCGGCGGCGTCCTCGGCGGCATCGGGGCGGCCAAGCCGGAGGAGATCGGGGCGGCGACCGAGTACGTGCTGAAGAAGGCCCCGTGCCGGGTGCTGCTGACGGCGCCGCCGGAGGTCAAGGAGGAGGACGAGGGGGCCGACGGGGTGGCGGTCGGGGATGGGGCGGTCTAGGAAGGGCAGTTGCGGGACGGTGCGGGACCGAGGTTGGCCGGGCCCGGCGACGAGTCGGTCCCTTGGCATACCTTGCCTGGCGGCCGCTGGGCGCCACGGCGACCCGCCCAAGTCCTAGTATGCCGCCAATGTTCGTGTTGATCGTCGGCTGTGGGCGGGTTGGATCTTCGGTGGCGCGGGGGATGTTGAGGGAGGGGCACGACGTCTCCTGCCTCGACGAGGACCCCGAGTCACACGCGCGTCTCGAGGTCGGTCTGGAGAAGAGCTGGGAGGACCTCGGCGGTCAGTTCACGGTCGGGGCGGGCCTCGAGACCGAGGCTCTGCTCGCTGCCGGGATCGAGCAGGCCGACGTCTTCATCGCCTCCACCGACGGCGACAACACCAACATCGTGATCGCCCAGATCGCCCAGAAGCGCTACCGGGTGCCGACCGTGATCGCCCGCGTGCTCGACCCGCTGCGGGCGGAGTGGTACCAGCGCCAGGGGCTGCAGACGGTCTGCCCGACCCGGGTCGCGATCGAGATGCTCGAGGGCGCCGTCCGCGATGCCTCCAACCGCGACGGCGAGCCCGACGACAACGTCACCGAAGCCGCGTAGGGGAGAGGTCGAGCCGTGTACATCATCGTCGTCGGCGCCGGCAAGGTGGGCTGGAACCTGGCCCGCGAGCTGCTCGAGAAGGACCACGAGGTGACGCTGATCGAGAGCGACCGGCGCCGCTACCTGACCGTCGAGCAGGAGCTCGAGCACAACGTCACCTACGGCGACGCCTCCGAGCTCTGGGTGCTGGAGCGTGCCGGGGTCCAGCGTGCCGACATGGTGATCGCGGTCACCGGCGACGACGAGGACAACATCCTGATCTGCCAGGTGGCGCGTGAGAAGTACCTCGTCGACCAGATCATCGCCCGCGTCAACAACCCGCGAAACCGCCGCCACTTCGACCTGCTCGGGATCAAGCCCTCGGTCTCGGCGACCGACCTGATCCTGCGCCTGCTCGAGCACGAGGTGCCCGAGTACGGCCTCGTGCACCTGCTCGACCTGCAGGAGGAGCAGCTGGAGATCATCGAGATGCTGCTCGGCGCCGACTCGCGGGTGACCGGGCGCCGGGTCGGCGACCTGCACATGCCCGAGGGCAGCCTCCTGATCTCGGTCCTGCGCAACGGCAAGGGCTTCGTCCCAACCGCCGAAACGGTGCTGGAGGAGGGCGACGAGGTGCTGGCCGTGCTCGATCCGGGCAAAGAGGACCAGCTCAAGGTCCTGTTCGGGCCGGAGGGGGAAGAGGCGGTTGCCTGACGGCCCTGATCGCGAGGTCGATTTCCTCTTGGTCGGCGGCGGCCTCGCCGGGGCCAGCTGCGCCGCCGAGTTGCGCAAGCGCGGCGCCGAGGGGGCGATCCTGCTCGCCGGCCGCGAGCCCGAGCCGCCCTACGAACGGCCGCCGCTCTCGAAGGAGTACCTGCGCGGCGAGGCCGACCGGGCGGCAGCGTACGTCAACCCGCCCGAGTGGTACGAGGAGAACGGCGTCGAGCTGCTGACCGGGCGCAACGTGATGTCGCTCGACCCCGAGGCGAAGACGGCGAAGATCCAGGGCGGGGAGGAGGTCGCCTTCGGGCAGGCGCTGCTCGCCACCGGGGCGCTGGTCAACATCCTCCGACTCGAGGGGGCCGAGAACGAGGGGATTCACTACCTGCGCGCCTACGGCAACGCCGACGCGATCCGCGCCGACGCCGAGGCGGCCGAGCACGTCGTCCTGATCGGCGGCAGCTACATCGCCACCGAGGTCGCCGCCTCGCTGACCGCGCGTGGGACCAGGTGCACGCTGGTCGCGATGGAGGATGTGGCGCTCTCGCGCACCTTCGGCGCCGACGCCGGCCGCTGGTTCCAGGCGCAGCTGGAGGAGCGCGGGGTGACCTTCCACGGCGGCGAGGAGCTCGAGGCCTTCGAGGGCGACGGCCAGGTCCGCGCCGTCGTCACCAAGAGCGGGCTGACGGTCGAGTGCGACGCGGTGGTCGTCGGCGCCGGCGTCCGGGCCGACGCGATGCTGGCCCAGCGGGCCGGGATCGAGGTCGGCGACGGCGGCATCGTCTGCGACTCCAAGCTCCGCACCTCGGCGGCCGGCATCTACGCGGCTGGGGACTGCTGCAGCTACGACAGCGTCATCCACGGCCGCCGCATCCACGTCGAGCACTGGGACGTGGCGATGCAGCAGGGCATGCACGCCGCCCGCAACATGCTGGGCGCCGAGGCCGACTACGAGGTCGTCCCCTACTTCTTCAGCGACCTCGCGGACTGGGCGAGCCTCGAGTACGTCGGTCCCGCCGTCGACTGGGACGAGGAGATCTGGCGCGGCGATCGCGAGGCCGGCGAGTTCTCGGTCTGGTACCTGAAGGACGGCAGGGTGGCCGGTGCTCTCAGCGTCGAGCGCTCCGAAGACCTCGCCGAGGCGCGGCGGCTGCTCGCCGACGGCGTCGACGTCTCCGCCGCCCGCGCCCAGATCGCCGATCCGAACGCCGACCTCTCGGCGATCGTCTAGCGATTCAGAATCAGAATTTGGTGCGTCCGAGGCCGAGGAGGACCCCGACGTGCCGTGCCGCTCGTTCGACGAGCTCCCTCTGCACCCGTCCGACCGGTCTGCCCAGGCGACGGCCCGAGATCGACCGGACCATCTCGGGCATCGCATAGCTGACCCGGGTCAAGCCGGTCTCCGGTTGGGGGTCGATCCGCACGTGGAGGAGATTCGAAGCATCGGTCGTGGTCAGCGGCAGCGCAATCACCAATTCGAGCGGCGAGCGATTCATCCGGCTCACCGAGAGCACGAGGTGGGGTCGGAGCCCGCTTTGCTCGTGTCCGACCGTCTGGCTGGGATCGGCCATGTAGAGCTCACCCCGCTTCGGGGGGTCGACGTACACGTCAGTCGTCCGGGTTGGCGAGGGCGTCGGACCAGTCGTCGTCGGGGAGTCGGGGGCCGGGCATGTCCAGCCAGTCCTTCATCTCCTCGCGCAGCGCGCTCCCGTGCTTGCCCCACGAGAGCTCGGCGCTCTCGAGCAGTCGTTGCTCTTCGAGGATGTCAGCCGCTACCTCCAGCACCTCGGTCACGCTCGTGCCCCTCTGCTCGGCCTCTTCCTGGAGGCGCTTCTGGGTGCTGCGGCGGACGCGGATCGTCGTGGTCTCGACGCTTGCCATGGCGCGAGTCTACATTTCTGTCTACACGGATCGGGTGGGCGGATGTCCCGGTCAAGGGCTGGGCGCCGCGCTTCTCTCCCCCCGGGGTGGCGGTGTCCTCGCCCCACCCACCGTTATTCTCAGAAGACCTTTGCGCCCTGGTGTAATGGCAGCACGCCTCGCTCTGGACGAGGTAGTCGGGGTTCGAGTCCCTGGGGCGCAGCTGTCTCTATGAGATTTTCTCGGTTCAGCCCTCGTCTACTGCTCTCTCTCCTGCCGATCGCCGCGCTGCTGATCGTCGCCGGCTGCGGCGGCGGGGGCGGTGGCGAAACCTCCGAAGCGACCCAGACCGAAAAGAAGGAAGCGCCGGCGAAGCTGACCAAAGCGGAGTTCATCGCCCAGGGCGATGCGATCTGCGGCGAGGTCAACTCGGCCGTGGGCGCGATCGACAACAGCGAAGCCGAAAGCGCTTCGAGCGAGAAAGCAGCCCAGGTGGCGAGCCTCTACGTCGGCATGATCGAACGCCTGGCCAAACTGGGGACGCCGTCGGAGATGGCGGGCTACGCGGAATTCTCCGAAGCCTCCGAAGAGCTCGGCAAGGTCGAGGGCGAAGTCAAGGCGGCGGCCGAAAAAGAAGACGTGGCGGCGCTCGAAGAAGCTTCCGGCGAAGCCGTGCCGGCACTGGAAAACTTCCAGAACGCCGCCGCCGTCTACGGCTTCGAACAGTGCAGCGAAGGCCCGCACGCTCCCAGGGAAGCCGCTGGCACCGGTGCCGGGGCCGCCGGCGAAGAAGCGGGCGCCGAAGAAGGCGGCGTCGAATCCGGTGCCCCAGAAGAATTCGTGCCGGAAGAAGAAGCGGCGCCCGAAGAAGAATTCGTTCCGGAAGAAGAAGTCGCGCCCGAAACCGGCGGCGCCGGCGGGGTCGGCGAAGGCGGTGGGGTTCCGGAAGGGGAATCCGAAGAATCCTCTGGCGGGGGGATCGGGCCGGGCTAGGGACGGGGGTGGCGTGAGGGGCGTCGGGGTCCCCTCCCAAAACGCTCCGCCTGCGGCTCCGCTGGAGTGTTTGGGAGGGGACCTCGACGCCCCTCTGACGAAACCGAATCGCCACCCCCCTTTGTCTAAAGCTGACAAGGGACGAATCCCCTGCGTAGCTCGGCGGGCGGCAGGCGCACCCCGGTGACGTTGTCCCCGCTATGCG
>JAFDWC010000161.1 GCA_018268655.1 Actinomycetota bacterium | reverse complement strand
CTACTGGGTCTACGTCGCCGGACCGCTGACCGGGGCGGTACTTGCGGTCGGCGCCGCCTACGTCCTGCGCGGCCCCGGTGGTGGGCGCTCGGGATCGGCTGCCGCCCAGGGCGACCTCTTCACCGAAGAGCAGCGGCCCGGCCAGGCTTGAGGGCGGGGTTTCCGGTCAAGGGGGAGCACCCGAAGGGGGAGCGCCGATGGCCGATGGCCGTCGCCGTGATCACCGCGGTCGCGCTGACGGGCGCGCTGCCATCGAGCATCCGGCCCGAGTCGCGCTGGTTCCTCGGCCTGATCGGGTTGGTGCTGCTGGTCCTGATCATCGCCGACCCGGGCCGGATCGACCGCTCGACGCGCCTCGTCCGCGTGCTCTCGCGCCTGCTCCTCGTGCTCCTGGCCACCTCCTCCGCGCTGGCCACCGCGTTGCTGATCCACCTCCTCATCGTCGGCGGCGACCTCACCCACTCGGCGACGCGCCTCCTGCTCAGCGGCGCCGCCGTCTGGGTCTCCAACGACATCGTCTTCGGCCTCATCTACTGGGAGGTCGACGGCGGCGGCTCGGTGGCGCGGGCGCTCCACCCGCCCGAGTACCCCGACCTCGCCTTCCCGCAGCAGATGAACCCGCATCTGGCCTCGGCGGGCTGGCGCCCGATGTTCGTCGACTACCTCTACCTCGGCTTCACCAATGCCCTCGCCTTCAGCCCGACCGACGTGATGCCGCTGGTGCCTTGGGCGAAGATCACGATGGGGATCCAGTCGCTGATCTCACTGGCGATCCTCGGCCTCGTCGTGGCGAGAGCCGTGAACATCCTGCATTGATGGTCGAGATATTCGCGCTTTCCCTCAGCGCCGCGGCGAATCCGACCCTGTTCGCCGCACTGATGGTGATGATCGTCTCGAACAGCGCGCAGCGGCTGATGACCGGGTATCTGCTGGGCGCGTATCTGACCAGCATCGTCAGCGGGCTCGTGATCGTCTTCGCCCTGTCCCAGTCGAGTGTTGTCGGGACGACGAGGAACACGCTCAGCCCGGCGGTGGACCTGGCGGCCGGATTCCTGCTGGTGGTTGCCGGACTCGTCCTCCGGAGCGGGCCGCACGAGCGGGTCGCCAACTGGCGGCAGGCGCGGCGGGAGAAGAAGGAGGAGAAAGGCCCGCCGCGCTGGCAGCGGGCCCTCGACAAGGGCTCGCCGCGGGTGGCCTTCGTCGTCGGCATGGCGCTCAGCCTGCCCGGAGCGTCATACCTGATCGCCCTCGATCTCCTCCACAAGCTGGATCTCCCGACGCTGCCCACGGTGCTCTGCGTGATCGCGTTCTGCCTGATCCAGCTGATCCTCCTCGAGATCCCCGTGATCGGGTTCCGGGTGGCCCCGGAGCGGACGGTCGCGGCGATCGACCGGTTCCGATCGTGGATCGGCAGCGACGCCCGCAAGATCGTCACCCGGGTGGCGCTCGTGGTCGGTGCCCTGCTGGTGCTTCGCGGCATCCTCGAGCTGCTGTGACCGGCGGTGCAGGGCGGAAGCGACGGTCGGATTCGGTCGCCAGGGTCGCCA
The DNA here is from genome assembly GCA_018268655.1 of Actinomycetota bacterium. GTDB lineage: Bacteria > Actinomycetota > Thermoleophilia > Solirubrobacterales > 70-9 > VAYN01. The sequence goes on along the minus strand of JAFDWC010000161.1, from coordinate 4,614 downwards.
CGATCACCAGGCGGTACCGTCGTCTGCGCATGCCGATCTACGAGTTCGAATGCGAGGGCTGCGGGGAGCGCTTCGAGGAGCTGGTCGCGGTCGGTGTCGAGGCCGCGCCCTGCACCGCCTGCGGCTCGACCCGGACGCGGCGGCTCCTGTCGGCTTTCGCCCCGCCCGGCCGCCAGCCGCGCGGGGCGCGCGTCCGCTCCGACGAATCGCGCCGTCGCGAGCGTGAGGCGGCCCGTGGCGAGCGCCTCGCGGCGGCGAAGAAGAGGCGGGGTGGAGAATGAGCGCCGCCGACGCCGCCGAGCGCCGCGAGCGGCTGGTCGAGCTCTACCGCGAGGTCGCCGACTGCACCCGCTGCCCTCTCCACGAGACCCGTACCAAGGCGGTCTTCGGCGCCGGCAACGCCGACGCCGACCTGATCTTCGTCGGCGAGGCGCCGGGGGCCGAAGAGGACCGGCAGGGGCTGCCCTTCGTCGGCCGCGCCGGTCAGCTGCTGAACGAGCTGCTGGTCGAGATCGGGCTCTCGCGGGAGCAGGTCTTCATCGCCAACGTGCTGAAGTCGCGGCCGCCCGGGAATCGCGACCCGCTGCCGCTCGAGATCCAGGCCTGCGAACCGTACCTCTGGAAACAAGTGCGGCTGATCGAGCCGCGGGTCGTCTGCACCCTCGGCAACTTCGCGACCAAGCTGCTGACCGGCAGCCCGACCGGGATCAGCCGCGTCCGTGGCGAGGCGCAGGTGCACGAGCTCGGCGGCCGCACCGTCTTCCTGCTGCCGCTGTTCCATCCGGCGGCGGCGCTGCGCACCCCGGCGGTCAAGCAGCAGCTGCGCGAAGACTTCGCGACGATCCCGGCCCTGCTCGAGCGGCCACTGCCGGAGCCGCTGCCCTCGCGCCAGGAGCTGGAAGCGGAAGAGGCTGGTGAGGCGACCGCTGCCGAGCCGGCGCCGCGCGACGACCAGCTCGGCTTCTTCGGCTAAGTGACTCTCCCGGAGGGTCACTGATGACGGTCGACCTGGAGCGGGTCGAGAGCGCCTCGGCGGCGGAGACCGAAGCGCTTGGGGCGCGGATCGCGGAGCGCCTCGGGCCCGGTGACGTCGTCCTCGTCTCCGGCGAGGTCGGGGCCGGCAAGACGACCCTGATCCGCGGTGCCTGCCGCGCCCTCGGCGTCACCGACCCGGTCACCTCGCCGACCTTCACGATCGGCCAGCGCTACGGCGGCGGCCGGCTGCCGGTATCCCACCTCGACCTCTACCGCCTCGCCGGCCTCGAGGGCGAGGACCCGGCCCTGCTCGAGGACTACCTGCGAGCGGACTCGGTCGCCTTCGTCGAGTGGCCGGCGGCGGGTGCCGAGGGGCTCGGCCAGCCGACGTTCACGGTCCGCCTGGCGCACCTCGACGAGGGGCGGCGGGTTGTCGAGATCGAACATTAAGGAGGTCCGTAGGAGCCGGCGCTAGCATCGGCGGCTCTGGACTCGAGCGAGAAGGGGTGGACATGAAGGGACTGAAGGCGCTGGTGGTGATGCTGGTCGTGGCCGGCCTGATGGCTGGCGCGGTGACCGCATCGGCGAGCGCCGCGGCCTACAAGCACTACATCGGCTGCGGAATCTCGCGCAACGCCAAGCCGGCCCACGTCTGCCCGCGCCAGAGCAAGAAGGGCGCCTTCTTCAAAAGCCTCAAGGCGAACGTCACCTACAGCGTTTGCGTCAAGTTCCCGAGCGGCAAAAACCTCTGCGCGCAGGCCCAGGAAGCCAAACAGGGGACGCTCTACGTCAACAAGATCACCTCGACGATCCCTGGGCGCCACGTCGTCTCCTGGTTCGTCAAAGGGAAGAAAGTCGGCTCGACGGTCTTCCGGGTGAAGCGCTAGCGCGCTCGGAGCGCTGCGGAGGCCCGCCCTGGTAGTCGTCGGCTTCGACACCGCGACCGCCGACACCGCCGTCTGCGCCTGGCGCGAGGGCGAGGTCCTGCACGCCTCCCAGCTCGGCCTCTCGGCGGCCGGGCGGCCGCGCCACGCGACCGCTCTGCTGACCGAGGTCGAGGCCGCGGCCGCCGCGGCCGGGGGCTGGGAGGCGGTCGACCTGATCGCGGTCGGGCTCGGGCCCGGCTCCTTCACCGGGCTGCGGATCGGGGTAGCGACGGCGCGCGGGCTGGCGGCCAGCCTCGGGCTGCCGGCATGCGGGGTCGGGAGCCTCGACGCGCTCGGGCGCGGGATCGCCGAGGCCGGGGCGCACGGCCAGCGCCTGGCGGTCCTCGACGGCTACCGCGGCGAGGTCTTCGCGGCGCTCTACGGCGGCGGCGGCGAGCGGATCTGGGACCCGTTCGTGTGCCGGCCCGAGGAGCTCGCCGAGCGGCTTGCCGGGCTGGAGGCGCCGCCCTCGGTCGCCGGTTCGGGCGCTGTACGATTTCGGGCAGAGCTGACCGTGGGTGGCGTCCGCATAGCGGACGACTCCGACCCCGTCCACCGCGTTGCCGCGCGCGATGTCTGCGCCCTGGCGGCGGCGAGGGAGGGGGAGGCGGGGCCGCTCGAGCCGATCTACCTTCGACCACCAGACGCGGAGCGTTGGCGTGAGCGAGATTCTCTACAGCCAGCAGAATGAGAAACCGACCAGCGGGGTCGCGGTGCGGCGGCTCGCCTACAGCGACCTGCCGGCGGTGATCGCGGTCGAGCGCCGCTCATTCCCGACCCCGTGGTCGCTGGCGATGTTCGTGCTCGAGCTCTCGAAGCCGTCGGGGATCTGCCTCGCCGCAAGCGAGGGGGACGACCTGCTCGGCTACGTGATCTGCTCCCGCTACGACCAGGTCTGGCACCTGATGAACATCGCCGTCGCCCCCGACCACCGCCGCCGCGGCGTCGCCTGGAGCCTGATGACGCGCCTGGTCGAGGAGGCGCGAGGGGTGCTTCCGTTCACGCTCGAGGTCCGCGTCTCCAACCGCAAGGCGATCGACATGTACGAGCGGTTCGGTTTCCGCTCGGCCGGCGTCCGTCCCCGCTACTACCACGACAACGGCGAGGACGCGCTGATCATGTGGCTCGACTGAGGCTGGCCGGGCCGCGTCGTCTCGCGAGCCCGCCCGCGGCGGACGCCGGAGCGATTGAGCGAGACTTCCGGTGATGACGAGCGCGATGGAGCGAGAGCGGGGCACGCCGGCGGAATTGATCCTGGCCGTCGAGACCTCCTGCGACGACACCTGCGCCGCGGTCCTCGACGGGCCGCGGATCCTCGCCAACCTGATCTCCTCCCAGCACGCCGCCCACGCCGCCTTCGGCGGCGTCGTCCCGGAGGTCGCCGCCCGCCACCACCTCGAGCTCGCCGCGCCGCTGGTCACCGCGGCGCTGGCCGAGGCCGGGGTCGGCCTGGAGGAGATCGAAGCGGTCGCGGTCACCGCCGGGCCGGGGCTGATCGGGGCGCTCCTGGTCGGCGTCTCGACCGCGAAGGCGATCGCCGCGGCGCGGCGGCTGCCGCTGATCCCGGTCGACCACCTGCAGGGCCACGTCGCCGCCAACTTCCTCGAGCCGGAGCCGCTCGAGCCGCCGTTCCTCTGCCTGGTCGCCAGCGGCGGCCACACCCTGCTCGCCGGCGTCCGCGACCACGCCGGCTACGAGCTGCTCGGCCAGACTCTCGACGACGCCGCCGGCGAGGCCTTCGACAAGTCGGCGCGGCTGCTCGGGCTCGGGTTCCCCGGCGGCCCGGCGCTGCAGAAGGAGGCCGAGGGGGGCGATCCGGAGGCGTTCGAGATGCCGGTCGCGATGGCCCGCGACCCCGGCCTCGATTTCAGCTTCAGTGGGTTGAAGACGGCGCTCGTGTACCGCTGCCGGGAGCTGGGGCCGGAGGGGGTGGAGGAGCGCCGCGCCGACCTCGCCGCCTCCTTCCAGGCCGCCGTCGTCGGCCAGCTCGTCTCGAAGCTGAAGCGGGCGCTGAAGCGGGGGGACTGGGAGGCGGTCGCGCTCGGCGGCGGCGTCGCCGCAAACGGGCCGCTGCGGACGGCGGTCGCGGCGCTCTGCGAGGAGCGGGGCGTGCGCCTGAAGCTGGTCCCGCTCCAGCTCTGCACCGACAACGCCGCGATGATTGGCTCGGCGGCCCGCCACGCGCCGCGGATCGCCTATCCCGACTACCTCGGCTACGACGCCTTCGCCACCGGCGAGGCGCCCCTCGCCGCGGCCTGAAACCCAGATGGCCGAGGTCCTCGTCTACTCCCGCCCGGGCTGCCATCTCTGCGAGGAAGCGGTCGACGCCCTCCTCGACCTCCATTCGGCGGGGTACCGGTTCGAGCTGCACGAGATCGACATCGAGAGCGACGATCTCCTGCTGCGGCGCCATCTGGAGCGGATCCCGGTGGTCGAGATCGACGGCGTCGTCGCCTCGGAGCTCGTCTTCGACGAGGCATCCGTGCGCGCGCGGCTCGATACTGTGGGGGCATGGTCGAGGTGATGGAAGAGTTCGATGCCGGCGCCTTCCCGGTCGAAGGGGAGCGGCTGTCGCTCGGCGTGGCGGCGCGGCTGAGCCGTTACCTGCAGGTGCTGACCCAGGCGCGCAAGATGGGGCGCGAGACGATCTCCTCGCAGGAGCTCTCCGAGTACACCCACATCAACCCGACCCAGATCCGCCGCGACCTCTCCG
>JAFDWC010000160.1 GCA_018268655.1 Actinomycetota bacterium | reverse complement strand
GTCGTCCTCTGGACCGCCTTCTCGGCGGCCTTCGCGGCGATCATGTCGACCCTCTTCATCCCTCTCTGCCTGGTCGCGCTGGGGATCGTCCTGCGCGGCGCCGGGTTCGCCTTCAAAGGGGTGGCTGCGAGGAGTCGCAACCGCCGCGCCGCCGACCTGATCTTCGGGATCTCCTCGTTGCTGACCCCGTTCTTCATGGGGACGGTGATCGGCGCCGTCGCCTCCGGCCGTGTCCCGCCCGGGAACGCCCAGGGGGACCTCCTGAGCAGCTGGCTGAACCCGGTCTCGCTGCTGACCGGGCTGCTCTTCGTCGCCACCAGCGCCTATCTGGCGGCCGTCTTCCTGATCCACGACTCGCGTCGCTTCGGCCTCCCCGAGTTGGTCGCCTACTTCCGCCTGCGGGCGCTCGTCGCCGGGGTGGTGAGCGGGGCCGTCGCGGTGGTCGCGATGTTCGTCTACCGAGCCGACGCTCGCTACCTCTACGATGGCCTGACCGGTGACGGACTACCCCTCGTCCTCGTCTCGTTGCTCTGCGGGATCGCCGCTCTGGCGCTTCTCTGGCGGGGTGGGCGCGGGGCTCGGGTGCCGGCGGTCGGGGCGGTGGTGACGATGGTCTGGGCCTGGGGCGTCGCCCAGTACCCCTACCTGCTGCCGCAGACGCTGACGATCGAAGCCGGCGCCGGTGCCCCGGCGACGCTGAGGTGGGTCCCGATCGTCTTCGCGGTCGCCGTCGTCGTCGTCCTGCCCTCGCTCTTCCTGCTGTTCACCCTCGCCCAGCGCGACCTGGTCGAGGAGTCGGTCGAAACGGGGCCGCGCGAGTCGTGATCTCGTCCGGGCGGCACGCGACCGGCTCGCCCGCTGGCTCTCGGACCTCGTCCCTGGCGGAGATCTTCGCGCTGCTGGTCGGCGACGCGGCGCCGGTCGGCTTTCGCGGCTACGACGGCAGCCGGGTCGAGCGCGACGGGGCGGTCGGGACGCTCGAGGTCCTGCGGCCCCGCGCCATGCGCTTCCTCGCGACCGCACCGGGGCAGCTGGGGCTCGCGCGCGCCTACGTCGCCGGCGACATCGAGATCCGGGGGGACCTGCACGAGACCCTCCTGGCGCTGCTCGAGCACCGGCGCCAGGGCACCTCCTGGCGGGATCTCGGAGGGAGCCTGCGGCCCTGGATGCTGAGGCGTCCCGAGCTGCCGCCGGAGGAGTCGCTCCCCGCCTGGCGACGCGGGATCGCCGCCCACACCAGGGGCCGCGACGCGCGCGCCATCGCCCACCATTACGACGTCTCGAACCGCTTTTACGAACTCGTCCTGGGACCGTCGATGGTCTACTCCTGCGCGGTCTTCGATTCCCCGGAGGTCGGGCTCGACGAGGCGCAGGAGGAGAAGCTCGACCTCGTCTGCCGCAAGCTCGGGCTCGAGCCGGGGCAGCGGATGCTCGACATCGGCGCCGGCTGGGGCGGCCTCGTCCGCCACGCCGCCGAGCACTACGGGGTGAGGGCGGTCGGCGTCACCCTCTCGCGGGCCCAGGCCGAGTGGGCGCGCGAGAGCCTCGCGGCGGCGGGCCTCGCCGAGCGGGCCGAGGTGCGCCAGCTCGACTACCGCGACGTCGGCGAAGCCGGGTTCGACGCGATCTCCTCGATCGGGGCGATGGAGCACATCGGCACCGCCCAGCTCGGCTCCCACTTCGGGGCGATGGTGGAGCGCCTGCGTCCGATGGGCAGGATGCTCAACCACGCGATCGCCCGGACCCACAGCGGGCAGCGGAACCGGCCGGGGCCGTTCATCGATCGCTACGTCTTCCCGGACGGAGAGCTGCAGGCGCCGGGCACGGTGATCGCCGCGATGCACGACAACGGCTTCGAGGTCCGCCACGAGGAGAACCTGCGCGAGCATTACGCAGCCACCCTGCGCGAGTGGGGAGCGAACCTCGAGCGCGGCTGGGACGAGGCGGTGGCCGAGGTCGGAGCGGGGCGGGCCCGGGTCTGGCGCCTCTATATGGCGCTCTCGCGGATCGGCTTCCAGACCAACCGGATCCAGATCCACCAGGTCCTGGGCGTACGGACGACGGCCGCCGGCGAGTCGGGCCGGCCCCCGCGCCCGGCCTGGCGACTCGACCGGAGCCAGATCAGCTAACCGACGCGATGGATCGCGGGGAGCTGGTAGCTGCCGTCGAGCACCGGCGCTTCCGGCCCGTACATCCGCATGATCGGGCGGAACCGGCCCGCCGGGGTGGGCAGCCAGTTCGCCTCCTTCTCGGGCCCGGGAGAGCTCGACTGCAGGTGGATCGTCAGCGAGCCGTCGGCGTCCTTGGCCAGGCCCGGGGTGCGGTCGCCGATCGAGTAGCGGTCGATCGGGTTGGCGACGAGGAGGAACTTCGGAACGTCGTACATCGTCAGCGACCAGAAGGCGCTGACCGGCGGCGGTTCGCTAAGCCGCAGCTCGTAGGAGTTGGCGCCGTCGAGGGGCTCGCCGTCGGCGTCGGTGTAGACGATCTCGTAATCGGCCTCGTAGCCGTGATTGCCGAAGAGGCCGGCGCGGGCGGCGGCCGCCCGGGTGGCGTAGGCCTGCTTGGAGTCGGCGATCTTCCACTCGGCGCTGTCGATCGTGCCGAAGCCGAGCCGGTAGCGGTTGTAGTCGAAGAAGTGCATCCCCGAGGTCCATCCCCGCGGGCCCGGTTTGCCGCCTTTGGCGAGCTGCTCGATCAGCGCCCGCCCGCGTGACTCGCCCTCGACCAGGACCTTGACCAGCTCCTGATCGGGGTCGACGTAGGGGGAGCTGTCGGCGCCGAGGCCGAGCGGGGCGAGCGCCTCGAGCAACGGCCCGTCCTCGGCCGGCGGCGGGAAGGCGGCGAGCTCGACCCGCACCGTCTCCCACCAGCGCAGCTCCTCGGGGACCCCGGCCTCGCCCGGCGGCAGCCCCGCGGCGGCGGGGAGGGAGCCGTCGAGGGGGCGCAGCGAGAATTCGCCCTGCAGTGCGCGGACGGTCGCGAGGTCGTCCTCACCGTCGACCTGGATCCGCCCGAGCAGGAGGGCGATGCCGGTGGGAGCCTCGATCAGGGTCGTGTCCGCCGGCACCTCGCCGCTATAGCCGGGTGCGGCGAGCAGGAAGCTCCCGGCGCGCCCGCCATCGCTGCGCGTCCCGACGTAGGCGAAGTTGTCGGTCCAGGCGTCGATCATCTGCAGGACGTAGTAGCGCGAGCCCGTCTCCGGCACCTCGAGCAGGAGCGGGCCGCCGCGGAGGTCGAGCGAGGACAGCGAGTAGAGGGTGTCGTTGTTGGGCGAGACGAATTCGGTCTCCGGGCCGAGCAGCTCGTGGCCGTGGTGGAGCTCGTTCCAGGGGCCGCCGACCGGCAGTGTCCCGTGGCCGGTGGTGAAGCCGGCGATTTCCCGCAGCGCGTACTCGAGCGGGTAGGCGTAGACGAAGGCCTGGGCGGCGAGCTCGACGGCGTCGTCCGGCAGCGCGGGACTGGTGGGCATCTCTTCCTCTCCTCGGTTGGAACCTAGTCCACCGGCACGGCGGCGCGGAGCTCGCCGTCGACCTCGGCGGCCTCATACTTGCGCAGCGGCTCGGTCGCCGGTCCGCGCTCGACCGAGCCGGAGACGACGTCCCACTTCGAGCCGTGGCATTGGCACATCAGCGAGCTGCCCTCGAGCAGGCCGGAGGCGAGCGAGCAGGGGGTGCCGCCGCAGTTGCAGAGGTCGTCGAAGGCATGGAGCGCACCGTCCAGGCGCAGGACGGCGACCCGGCGCTTGAGGTCCTCGAGGTAGACAGGCAGGACGTAGGCGTCCCGGAGGTCCGCGCTCCTGCCCAGGGCGCGGCGGTCGGCGGTGTCAGCGGTGCTCATTGACTCTCTCCTTGAGTTGGCGCTTGGCCGGGTTCAGTTGTCCTGCGGCTGGTCGCCGATGACGACGTCGGTGATCGAGACGTCGTGGTCGAGGCGGTACTCGGCGGGCGCCCCGGCGGGGACCAGCGGCCGGTGCGGCAGTATCGCCTCGACCCGTTCGTACCCCGAGCCGAGCGGCGGCCGCGGGTCGGCCTCGCCCTTGTTCGGCCAGAACGACATCGCGCGCTCGGCCAGGGCGGCGATCGTGTGCGAGGGATTCACGCCCGGGTTGGCGGTGATGACGCTGCCGTCCATGATGTGAAGCCCCTCGTAGCCGAAGGCGCGCTGGTAGGGGTCGACGACGCCGTGCTCGGCGTCCTCGCCGATCGTCATCCCGCCGATGAAGTGGGCCGAGGTCGAGCGGCCGGCGACCGAGAACCAGGTCTGGGCGGCATCGCCACCGAGCTTCTCGGCGACCCGCCGGCCGACGTCGACGGCGGCCTCGACGATCGCCGGCGGCGCCGTTTCCGAACCCGGCTTGGAGTGCAGCATCCCGTGGCTCCAGTGCAGGTCGAGCCAGTCGTCGTGGTCACGCATGCAGAGCAGGTTGAAGCCGCGCTCGGACCAGTGGTGGGCGTCGTCGACGCCGATCGTCTCCTTTGGGTGCTCGACCAGGTGCTGGACCCAGGCGCGGAAGTGGTGCTCTTCGTCGCCCTCCGGCTGGGCGGTGTAGACGAAGTCCATCGCGTTCGACCCGACCCCGTAGCGCACCGGCCCGATCGTCGCCTCGGGGTCGATCTGCAGGCAGGCGGTGACCGAGGAGGCGCCCGGGGTGATCGAGAACCGCTCCGGGTCGTCCTTGAAGTCGCCCTCGCGGCGCTGGGCGGAGACCAGGGCCTCGGAGTTCGTCCGGGCCCGCTTGCCGGCCTCGTCGGAGAGGTTCTCGAGCGTCCCGTCCTCCTTCATCGAGAGCAGGATCTGGGCGGTGCCGTAGGCGTGGGCGGCGACCACGACCTGCTGGGCGCGGTAGTGATGACGGCGCGCGGCGCGGCCGATCAGCCCGGGATGGCGGGCGACGACTTCGAAGCCGCCGCCGTCGAGCGGCTTCACGGTGTGGACCTCGTTCAGGTCGTGGATCACGGCGCCGGCCTTCTCGGCCAGGTAGAGGTAGTTGGCGGTGAGCTTGTTCTTGGCGTTGTGGGCGCAGCCGATCATGCAGTCGTTGCAGCTGATGCAGCCGGTCCGGGTCGGGCCCGCGCCGCCGAAGTAGGGATCCTCGGCCTCGACCCCGGGGGTGCCGAAGTAGATGCCGAGCGGGGCCCGCAGGTAGGGCCGGCCCATGTCCTTGGCGACCTCTTTCATGATCCGGTCAGAGTCGGTCTCGCCGTAGGGCGAGGGAGCGACGCCGAAGATCCGGTTGCAGAGGTCGTAGTAGGGCGCCATCTCGTTCGCCCAGTCGGTTATGTGGGCCCAGCTCGGGTAATCGAAGAACTTCTGCGCCGGTACGTAGAGGGTGTTGGCGTAGACCAGCGAGCCGCCGCCCACCCCGGCGCCGGAGAGGACGATGACGTCGTTCAGGTAGCGGATGCGCTGGATCCCGAACAGCTCGATCTCCGGCTGCCAGACGAAGCCCGGCAGGTCCCAGCTCGAGCTCGGGAGGTCGCTGTCGGCCCAGCGCTTGCCGGCCTCGAGCACCCCGACCGAGTAGCCCTTCTCGACCGCCCGCATCGCTGCCACGCTGCCGCCGAAGCCCGATCCAATCACGACCACGTCATATTCCGCGTCCATCGTCAGCTCCCAACTCGGTTGTGGTTGTCCCCCTGCGGCGCGCGAGGTCGGCGGCGCCGATGCTAGGTCCGAGTCGCGGCCCGGGCCTCGTACGATCGGGGTGAAATCGCGCCCTCGAGTCGGTGGCTCAGCGCGCGTCCCCCGAAATGGCTGAGCGCTTCGACGGCGCGCTCCCTGCCCCCGTCCGGCGCGACCAGCAGCAGTGCCGAGCTTCCAGGCCGCAGCTGCGCCAGCAGCCGCTTGCGGAACCGGAGCTCCATCGCCATCGGGTCGGCGCTGCTCGGCAATGCGTCGAGCATGGCCCCCCAGAACTCGCACCACTGGGAGGTTGCATCGGCCCGGCGGCGGGTCGTCAGCCGGCAGCTGTCGTCGCGCTCGCAGACCAGCACCGCCGACGCGTCAGGGTCGACCAGCAGCTCCTCGCGGCAGCGGCCGAGTTCCTCGGCGGCGCGGTCGGCGCCGGTTTCGTCCTCGAAGGTGATCGCAACGAGCTCGGGCATGCTGTTTCGGCGTCGAGCCTAGGAGCGGGATGGCGTGGGCGCCTCGTCCCAACCGGGTGATTGCTGGAGTGGCCGCTGCGAGGCACGCCCAGGGACCAGGGTCTTGCGCGGCGGGGCCCTCGGCACTCCTCCCCGTGAATTCAGTCGCTCGCCCCTTTCAGGGGCTCCGCTCCG
>JAFDWC010000015.1 GCA_018268655.1 Actinomycetota bacterium | reverse complement strand
GTCCCTCCCCGGACACTCAGGAAACCAGCCGAAGGCTGTCGTTTCCGTCCGGGGAGGGACCCCCGAGCGCCGCCCTCGAATCCGCCCCACCGCGGCCCGTCCGACGAAATCCCTACCGGAACCGAACAACGGCGCGACTCTGGGCAAGCCCCCCACCAGCCTGCGCCGTCCGCGCCACCGCCACCGCGGACCCGCCGGATACGGCGAAACCACGCCCGACGAAGACCGCCAGGCTCTCACGTGAGCCGGCGCCGACCGAGAACGGCTCTTCGCGGGTCTGACCGGCCCGGTGGAAGCTCAGGGTGCCGCTGCAGAAGCCGTCGCGGGGGCCTTCGCAGGCGACCGTGATCAGCGCCTCGGGGCCGACCAGGCGGGCCGTTCCGCCGTCGATCGAGAGGTTGGTGCGGGCTCCTCCCGGAACGGAGGTGCCGGCCACCGCCTGGCCGGAGCCGAGCGCGAGCAGCAGCAGCGCCAGAGCGATCGCCAGAACGCTCCGCCTGATGGTCCCGTAGCTGCTGTTGCCTGTTGCTGACATCCCTCGGCCCCAACGATCCCAGGCGAAACGCGCCGAATTAGAGCGGATCGTTACGACATCCGTCCAAATTCTAAGCCGCGGGCTAAAGCTCGCGAAACCACTTCGTCACAGGGATCTCGGGTGGAAGCCCGCCGTTCTCCCGCCCAGGGCTCAAGCCGAGGCGGCGAGCGCCCGATCACCTCCTGGATGGCGACGATCTCGACCAGGCGACGGCGCGGTGCGGCCGCCTCGCTGACCGCGCTCGCGGCGCTCCTCAGCTGGGCCCTGGCCCTGGCGCCGGCGGCCGAGGCGACTCCCAGCTGCCACGGCAAGAAGGCGACGATCGTCTCCAACGCCGCCAAGATCGTCGGCACCAAGGCCCCTGACGTGATCGTCGCCGGCTCCGGCGACAACACGATCTACGGCGAAGGCGGCAACGACCTGATCTGCGCCGGCGGTGGCAACGACACCGTCTACGGCGGTCGCGGCAACGACACCATCTACGGCGAAGGCGGAGACGACTCGATCTTCGGCGAACGCGGGTCCGACTACCTCGACGGCGGCGGCGGCTCCGACCTGCTCGCCGGCGAAAGCGGCAACGACACGCTCGAAGGCGGGCCCGGCGACGGCGACCGGGTCGACGGCGGGCCCGGTGACGACACCCTGCGCGGCGGCTCCGGCAACTTCGACGTCCTCAACGGCGGCCCCGGCAACGACTCGATCGACGGCGGTCCCGGCGTACACGACATCGCCTCCTACGCAGGCACCGGCGGCGCGGTCACGATCGACCTCGGCTCCCAGACCGTCAGCGGCGCCGAGTCCGAGCACCTGACCGGGATCGAGGACGCGATCGGCGGCTCCGGCAACGACACCCTGATCGGCGCCCCCGACACCGCGAACCGGCTCGACGGCGGTCCCGGCAACGATCAGCTGCGCGCCGTCGGCCCCGGCGACGAAGCGTTCGGCGGCCCCGGCTCGGACCAGTGCGGCGGCGGCTTCGCGACGGAAACCTCCTGTGGCCCGAGTCAGAGCGCGAACGGGACCTCGGTCGAGCTCTACCAGAGCATCGACGGCGTCTCCAGCCTGGTCGTCACCGGCAGCAACGGCCCCGATGACGTCACCGTCTCCCGCGCCGGCGGCCTCTACACGGTCAGCGGCCAGCCCGGCGGCACCCCGGTCCTGCTCGGCGACCCGAGCTCGACCACCTGCAGCGCCGACCCGCTCGCCAACTCGGTCTCCTGCGGCGGCGCCATCTCCTCGATCCTCGCCTCGCTCGGTACCGGCAACGACAGCTTCCGGGTCGCCGACAGCGTCCCCGCCAGCGTCGGCTCGATCATCGACGGCGGCCCGGGCAGCGACACCCTGGTCGGCGGCCGCGGCAACGACGTCATCTACGGCGGCGACGACCACGAACCGGACACGCTCGAAGGCGGCGGTGGCGACGACGTCCTCTACGGGGTCAACATCTTCCATCCGCGCAAGGACTCGGGCGCGGCGACGATGCGCGGCGGCCCCGGCAACGACCTCCTGATCGGCGGCCAGCCGTGCGACGGCGACACCTTCGACGGCGGCCCGGGCCAGAACGACAGCGCCTCCTTCGCCCGCGTCCACAACAGCGGCATCTTCGTCGAGGCGACGATCGGCGGCGCCGTCCGCGACCCCAACGTTGCCAACTGCACCCCCGGCCACATCGACTCCAGCGTCGAGAAGATCGAGGGCTCCCCCGGCCCCGACATCCTCACCGGCGACAACGGCCCCAACGTCCTCCTCGGCCGCGGCGGCAACGACAAGCTCGACGGGATGGGCGGCAACGACACCTGCATCGGCGGCGGCGGTACCGACAGCGCCAAACGCTGCGAGCAGGTCGCCTCGGTGCCCTGACGCTCGCCCGCGCTCAGACCTTGTAGCCGCCGTCGACGCTGATCACCTGACCGGTGATCCCGCTGCCCTCGGGGCTCGCGAGGAGGACCGCCATCGGCACCAGCTCCTCGGGATCGAGGACCCTGCCCTGGGCGCTCTGGACCGCGGCTTTCGCCCGCGCGGCATCGGCGCCGCCGGCGCCGCCCCAGTCGAGCAGCGCGGTGTCGGTCCAGCCGGGGCAGAGGCAGTTGACCGTGACCGCCGCCGGCAGCTGCCAGGCGAGCGCGCGGGTGAGCCCGACGAGGCCGTGCTTGCCGGCGCTGTAGGCGATCGTGCCGCCGCCGTGGGTGGCGTAGCCGGAGCCGACGTTGATGATGCGTCCGTGGCCGCCCGCGACCATCCGCGGCAGGGCGGCGCGGGTCGCGTAGTAGGCGCTGGTGAGGTTGAGGAAGAGGGTGCTCTCGAAGAGCTCGTCGTCGTGGTCGAGCGGGGTCAGCTGCTCGGGCCTCCCGAGCAGCCCGCCGACGTTGTTGACGAGGACATCGAGGCGGCCGAACCGCTCGCCCACCCCCTCGACCGCGGCCTTCAGCGCCGGGCCGTCCAGGCAGTCGACGACCACGGCGAGACCGTCGCCGCCCCGCTCGACCGCCGCCGCGACGACGGCCTCGAGCTCGGCCGCGGTACGGGCGAGGACGGCCACGGTCGCGCCCTCGGCGGCGAGCCCGAGCGCGATCGCTCGCCCGATCCCACGGCCGCCGCCGGTCACCACCGCGACCTGTCCCCGCAGCCGGCCGGCGCCGCCGGCCTCATCCACGCTCGACACCGGGCAAACGTACACAGGGGGCGGGGACGCGCCCGGCGGTTTCCGGCGACCGCCTCGTGATTCGCACAGAAGCCGGGCCGCCCGCCGGCGCTCAGGCGCCGAACCAGAGCTGGCGGCGACTCGCGCCGAACTCCTCCTTCTCGGCGGCCTGGGCCGGCGAGGGGGCGTTGAAGGTGCCGGTGCGCTCGGGCCCGGAGAGGAAGTCGATGTCGACGCTGGCGACGCGGCCGGAGCCGAACTCGATGTAGCAGGTGCCCTGGCCGAGGTGGCGGCCGGGCGGCTCGGCGCCGAGCAGTTCGGCGAGCAGCGCCTGGGCGACGATGCGGCCGGCGCCCTCGGCGAAGACGCCCGCCTTCGGCACCCCGGCGGTGGCGACGTCGCCGACCGCGTAGACGCCGGCGAAGCGGGTCCGCAGCGTCGCCGGGTCGACCGGGACGAAGCCGTCCTCGGTGGCGCCGCTGGCGATCACGACGTCGGGGGCGCGGTGCTTGGGGACGCCGAGGAAGAGGTCGAAGCCGAGCTCGCGGCCGTCGTCGAGGACGGCGACGCTGCGGTCGGAGTCGAGCGCGGCGACGCGGCGGCCGGTGATCAGGCCGATCCCGCGCTCGGCGAACTCGCCTTCGAGCGCCGCCGAGGTCTCCGGCGAGGGCGGCACCGGCGAGCCGAACGGGATCACGAAGGAGATCGTGCAGGCGTCGCGGACGCCGCGCTCGCGCAGCTCGTCGTCGAGCAGGAGCGCGCACTCGCTCGGCGCCGGCGGGCACTTGAAGGGCGCCCCGCAGACCCCGATCACGGCATCGCCGCGGTCGAAGGCCGCCACCGCCGCGGCCGCCCGCTCGGCGCCCGGGACCGAGTAGAACTCGTGGCCGCCCGCGGCCAGGCCGGGGGTGGCGTCGAAGTCGTAGTCAGCGCCGAGCGCGATCACCATCGCCTCGCTCTCGTAGCTGCCGGAGTCGGTGGTCACCCGCCGCGCCTCGGGGTCGATCGCGGTGATCGTCTCCCGCACCACCCGCACCCCGGGCTTGTCGATCTGGGCGTAGGGAATCCGCACATCGGCGACGCCGGCGCGGCCGAAGAGGACGTCGAGCTTGGAGAAGCCGAAGACAAACCCCTCGCCCTTGTCGATCAGGGTCACCTCGATCTCCTCCGCGGCCGCGCGCGAGAGCAGCGTCGCGATCTCCAGCCCGCCGAAGCCTGCGCCGAGGATGAGGACCCGTCGAGCCACGGGCCGATCCTATCCGCAGCAGGCGCGAAATTTAAACTTGATTGATTCCAGAAATAGGGGATACTCCCGCCGGTGCCGACTGCGGTCGAACTCGAGGAGATCCTGCGCGGAGCCGACCTGCGCGTCACCCGTCCCCGGATGGCGGTGCTGGCCGCGCTCCATGCTCACCCCCACGCCGACACCGGCTCGATCGTCACCGCGGCCCGTGAGGACCTCGGCAGGGTCTCGACCCAGGCCGTTTACGACGTGCTGCAGGCGCTGACCGAGCGCGGCCTGGTGCGACGGATCGAGCCGTCGGGCTCGGTCGCCCGCTACGAGACCCGGGTCGGCGACAACCACCACCACGTCGTCTGCCGATCCTGCGGCGCGATCGCCGACGTCGCCTGCGCCGTCGGCCCGGCGCCGTGCCTCGAGGCTTCCGAGAGCCACGGCTTCGAGATCGACGAGGCCGAGGTCGTCTACTGGGGCCGCTGTCCCGACTGCCAGATCGCCGGCGGCCTGGCCGCCACCACAGCCTGAACTACCACGAACCGGAGGAACCCCCGTGTCCGATAAACCCGATGCCGTAGTTGGAGAGATGAACGAGCCGGAGCAGAACGGCTCGGGCTGCCCGGTCGCCCACGGCCGCGCCCCCTACCCCAGCGAGGGTGGCGAGAGCAGCAACTGGTGGCCGCAGCGGCTGAACCTGCGGATCCTCGCCAAGAACCCGATCGAGGGGAACCCGCTCGGCGAGGACTTCGACTACGCCGCCGAATTCGAATCGCTCGACCTCGACGCCGTCAAGGCGGACATCGCGGAGGTCCTCACCACCTCCCAGGACTGGTGGCCGGCCGACTTCGGCAACTACGGCCCGCTGATCATCCGCATGGCCTGGCACAGCGCCGGCACCTACCGGATCCACGACGGGCGCGGCGGCGCCGGTTCCGGCCAGCAGCGCTTCGCGCCGCTCAACAGCTGGCCCGACAACGGCAACCTCGACAAGGCGCGGCGAGTGCTGTGGCCGGTCAAGAGCAAATACGGGCAGAAGCTCTCCTGGGCCGACCTGCTGGTGCTCTCCGGCAACGTCGCCCTGGAGTCGATGGGCTTCGAGACCTTCGGCTACGCCGGCGGCCGCGAGGACGTCTGGGAGCCGGACGAGGACGTCTACTGGGGCCCGGAGACGACCTGGCTCGGCGACGAGCGCTACACCGGTGATCGCGACCTCGAGAAACCGCTGGCAGCGGTCCAGATGGGGCTGATCTACGTCAACCCGGAGGGCCCCAACGGCAACCCCGATCCGCTCAGGGCGGCGATCGACATCCGCGAGACCTTCGCCCGGATGGCGATGAACGACGAAGAGACGGTGGCGCTGATCGCCGGCGGCCACACCTTCGGCAAGACCCACGGCGCCGCCGACCCCGAAAAGTACGTCGGCGCCGAGCCCGAGGCCGCCCCGCTCGAGGAGCAGGGCCTGGGCTGGCGCAACTCGTTCAGCAGCGGCAGCGGCACGGCGGCGATCACCAGCGGTCTCGAGGGCACCTGGACGGCGACCCCGACCACCTGGGACAGCAGCTTCTTCGAGACCCTGTTCGGGTTCGAGTGGGAGCTGGAGAAAAGCCCGGCCGGCGCCTTCCAGTGGAAGCCGAAGGGCGACGTCACCCCCGATGTCCCCGACGCCCAGGACCCGGACGTCAAGCACCTGCCGACGATGCTGACGACCGACCTCTCGCTGCGGCTGGACCCGATCTACGAGCCGATCTCGCGGCGGTTCCTCGAGCATCCCGAGGAGCTCGCGGACGCCTTTGCGCGGGCCTGGTTCAAGCTCACCCACCGCGACATGGGCCCGTCCACGCGTTACCTCGGGGCCGACGCGCCGAGCGAGGAGCTGATCTGGCAGGACCCGGTGCCCAAGGCCGAGGGCGAGCCGATCGGGGCCGAGGAGATCGCGGCGCTGAAGGCGCGGGTCCTCGACTCCGGCCTCTCCGTCTCCCAGCTGGTCTCGACCGCCTGGGCTTCGGCGGCGAGCTTCCGCGGCAGCGACATGCGCGGCGGCGCCAACGGGGCGCGGGTCCGGCTCGAGCCCCAGCGGGGCTGGGAGGCCAACGATCCCGATCAGCTGGCGGCGGTGCTGGCCAAGCTGGAGGAGATCCAGGCGGCCTTCAACGCCGAGGGCGGCAAGCAGGTCTCGCTGGCCGATCTGATCGTCCTCGCCGGCTCGGCGGCGGTCGAGCAGGCGGCCCGGGACGCCGGCCACGAGGTCGAGGTCCCGTTCACCCCCGGCCGCACCGACGCCTCCCAGGAGCAGACCGACGTCGAGTCCTTCGCGGTGCTCGAGCCGCGGGCCGACGGCTTCCGCAACTACGTCCAGGGCGAGCCGCGGCTGCCGGCCGAGTACCTGCTGGTCGACCGGGCGAACCTGCTGACCCTGACCGCGCCGGAGATGACCGCCCTGGTCGGCGGGCTCCGCGTCCTCGGCGCCAACAGCGGCGGCTCCTCGGTCGGCGTCCTCACCGCCAAGCCGGAAACCCTGACGAACGATTTCTTCGTCAACCTGCTCGACATGGGTACGGTCTGGTCGGCGACCGGGGACGGTGCCTACGAGGGCCGCGACGCGGCCAGCGGCGACCTCAGGTGGACCGGCAGCCGCGTCGACCTCGTCTTCGGCTCCAACTCGGAGCTGCGGGCGCTGGCCGAGGTCTACGCCAGCGAGGACGGCGGCGAGCGCTTCATCGCCGAGTTCGTCGATGCCTGGGCGAAGGTGATGGACCTCGACCGCTTCGACCTGAACTGAGGCAGCCGTAGGACTCGTGTGCAGTTGTCCCCGCTATGCGGGGACAACTGCACACGGGGTTAGCCCGGGATCAGCTGTCGGCCCCGGGCCTGGTCGCCGCTTGCATCTCTTCGATGGCCCAACCGGAGAAGCCCGTCTCGCCGGCGGCGGCAAAGGCAGGCGCCGTTCGAGTCCGCGCCCTGCTTGAAGACTCCCAGCGGCCGCTCAGCGTCAACCTGGCGGAGGGAATTGCCCTCAGCCACAAGTTGCTGCGCTCGGCAACCCGGTCTCGATCGCCGCGGCGTTGGCGAGTGGCGAGCAGGTCGCGATCGAGACGGACCTCGGCCGCCTCGACGTGGTGCGGGGCCTCAACGGGGTCCCTGACTACGAGGATCTGCAATCCCGCGCGACAAGCGCGACCCTTCTCGGCGTCAGCGTCTCGGTTTGCTCCATCGATGACCTGAAGGCGATGAAGCGAACCGCCGGGCGGACCGCGACCTCGCCGACCTCGAGGATCTGGAGTCCGCCGGCTGAGGTTGCGACGGCGCTGATCAGCGCGCCGGGCGGGCGACCCGGAACCCGGCTCGAGCGGGCGGCGAGCTCTGGCCGGCGGAGTCGGTCGCGACCGCGGTCAGCTCGTAGCGCCCGGGGTCGAGCCCGCCGCGCAGGCTCCGCGGCAGGGCGATCGAGCTCGTGCCCGCCGGCAGCCGCCGCTGGATGACGCTCGCTTTCGAGCCTCCAGCGAGACGCCGGACACGGAAGCTGACGCTCGCGTCCTCGCTCAGGCTCACCTCGATCCGACCGCCGAGCCCGGGTTTGAGGTCCCTGGGCGCCAGCGCGAGCCTGGTGATCGCCGGAGGGTCGTCGGCGAACGCCGCGGTGACCGCGCGCGCCTGGTCCAAAGTCACGGTGCAGGCAGTCGCGAGGCCCGAGCAGGCGCCGGTCCAGCCGGCGAAGCGGGACCCCGGCGCGGGAGCAGCGGTGAGGGTGACCGAGGTGCCGAAGTCGAAGGCCGCCGAGCAGCTCGCGCCGCAGGCGATCCCCGCCGGGCTCGAAAGCACGGTGCCCGCCCCGTTGCCGGATCTGGTCACCGACAGGGCGTGCGTCTGCAGCGCGAACGTCGCCTCGACGCTTCGCGCCTGGTCCATCGTCACCAGGCAGCTCGATTTGCCCGAGCAGGCGCCGGACCAGCCGCTGAATTCCGATCCGATCGCGGGGCTCGCGGTGAGTTCGACCGCGGTCCCGAAATCGATCTCCGCCGCGCAGGTCGGGCCGCACAGGATCCCGGCCGGGATCGAGCTGACCTCTCCCCCGCCGCTGCCTGCCCTCGTCACCGAGAGGGCCCGAGTTTCCAGGGCGAAGGTCGCTTCGACGTCGCGGACCTGATCCATGGTGACGGTGCAGGTGGTCGCGGTGCCCGAGCAGCCGCCGCCGCTCCAACCGGTGAACAGGGAGTTCGCTCCGGGCGCCGCCGTCAGGGTCACCGTCGTCCCGTAGTCGTAGTCGCCGGCGCATTCGCCGCCGCAGTCGATCCCCGCCGGCGCGGAGGTCACGGCACCGGCGCCGTTCCCCGGCTTGGTCAGCGTCAGCGCTCGCTTCTGCAGGACGAACTCGGCGACCACCGACCGCGCCTGGCTCATCGTCACCGTGCAGGGTTCGCTCACCGGGACCGACTGGCAGGCGCCGCCCCAGTCGCTGAAGCTCGACCCCGGCGCCGGGGTCGGGGTCACCGTCACCGTCGCTCCTTCGGGGAATTCGGCTTCGGCCGACGGGCAGGCCGGGCCGCAGGCGATGCCGGCAGGGGTCGTGGTCAGGGTGCCCGAGCCGTTTTCGAACTTGGCAACCTGCAGCTTGAACTTGCGCAGGGTGAACTGGGCCTGGACCTGCCGTGCCTGGTTCATCGTCACCGTGCAGGTGGTCGCCGCCCCGGAGCAGCCTCCCCCGCTCCACCCCGTGAAGTCGGTGTCGGCGGTCGGGGTCGCGGTCAGGGTGACCACGGTTTCGTAGGGGAATTCGGCGCTGCAGGTGGCGCCACATTCGATCCCAGCCGGCGCCGAGGTGACTTCGCCGGTTCCGTCGCCGGTCTTTTGGACCGAGAGCGCGCGGGGGCCGTTGGCAAAGGCCGCCGAGACGATGCGCTGGGCGCTCATCGTCGTCGTGCAGGTCGGGACCTTGCTGCCTTTGCAGGCGACCAGCCATTCGGTGAAGACGCTGCCCGGGGCCGGATTGGCGGTCACCGTGACCGGCTGTTCCTTGCCGAATTCGGCGATGCATTCTTCGGGGTAGGGGCTGCCGGTGGTACCGCAGTTGATCCCCGCCGGGCTCGAGCTGACGTAGCCGACCCCGGGGCCGGCGGCGGAGGCGAGGAGGCGCACCTTTTCGGTGACTTCGTAGGTGACGCGGGCGAGGCCGTTGCCGTCGCGCGCGCCGGAGCTCCAGGCGTACCCGGCCGGGCCGAAGCCCGAGCCGCCGCCGCCGGCGCCGCCGTTTTCGCTGGTGCTGCCGGAGGCGCCGCCGTAGTAGCCGCCGCCTCCGCCGCCGACGTTCGAGCCGGGGAAGCCGCCGCCCTGCCCCAGCGATCCGTTGTAGCCGTTGAAGACGGTCCCACCTGCGGTCTGCGTTCCCCCGCCGCCACCGTTGGCGCCGCAGGTGCTTTCGCCCGCGAAGCCGTTGGGGCCGCCGCTGCCGGCGCCGCCGAACGGCGAGCTCGAGTCGGCGCATCCTCCGGTCCCGCCGCCACCGCCGGCGACGAGGACGCGGTTCGCCAGTTCGGTGCCGCCGATCCGGATGTCGGAAGCGCCGCCGCCGCCGTTGCGGCCTTCGCCGCCGCCGTTGAATCCGCCGCTGTTATTGCGGCCTTCGCCGCCGACCATCACCCGCACCGTCGACCTTGGGGTGACCGCGATGCTTGCGGCCGCCCAGCCGCCGTCACCGGCCTGGAAGCGGCAACCGACTTCGCAGTCGAAGCCGCGGCCCTCCGCTCCCCACACTTCGAAGTAGGCCGAGGTGACGCCGTAGGGGACGACCCAATCCTGGGGAGCGCCGGTGTATTCGAAGGTCTGCACGTCCGCCGCGGCCGCTGCTGGCAGGACCAGGCCGGCGATCACGGCGCAGAGTCCGGCGACCACTCCCAGCAGACGCTTCAACCCACCTCTCCCCTCGTCGATTCCGAGCCCACCCGGACCTATCGGGTTTGACGACGGCGTATGGGGAGCCCTTGGACAGATGTTCCAGAGCGTGGGCCGCCCGGGTGACCGACCCCGACGTGCCGCCCTACCCGGTTCCCGAAGCGAGCAGCACCACGTTCGTGAAGCTCAGCGGGCCCGAGCCACCCCCGGCGTCCGCCGCGGCCCGGGTGATCGCGTTCCAGGCCTCCTCCTCGTCGGCGCCCGCGTGCTGCTCGATCATCGCCCGGATCGGGGCGGCGATCGCCCTGACGTAGGTGGTGAAGTGCTCGGGAGAGTCGAACTCGAAGGTGACCTCGCCTTGCTCCACGGTGACGTCCGCGAAGCCGCCGCCCTCGAGCAGCCCAGCGAGCGCGGCGGGAGTGGGCCGCGACAGCGGCCCCGGCGTTCCGGCCGGGGGCGGGGACACGCCGAGGCGCTCCATCGTCGTCCTCATCGGAATCGAGAGGAAGGGGACCTGGTCGGGCTCACCCCAGGAGGCGATCGCCATCCGCCCGCCCGGCTCGAGGAAGCCCCGGATGCGCCCCGCCGCCGCCTCCGCGTCGGGCTCGAAGATGATTCCCCAGCGCGAGACGGCGGCGTCGAAGCTCCCCTGCGGGAAATCGAGGCTGGAGGCGTCCGACTCGACGAACTCGACGTTGCCGAGGCCGGCCGCCGCCGCGCGCTCGCGCCCGAACGCGAGCATCTCGGCGGAGATGTCGGTGGCCACCACGCGGCCCTCCGGGCCCGCCCTGCGGGCGGCGGTGAGGGCCGGCTCGCCGGAGCCGGCGGCGACGTCCAGGACCCGGCCTCCCGGCCGCACCCCCGCCAGCTCCACCAGCCGCTCGCTGATGTGGTGGTCGGCGCGGCCGTTGAACTCGCTCCACGCCTTCCACCCCGCCGCGGCGGAGTCCCAGTTCCTGTGCTGGGTCTCGCGGATGCCGGCCGGATCGATCGCCTTGGATTCCATGCTCGCTCCTCCTAACCATTTCACGGCGGGGCCGGATCGCTGATTCCATCTAGAGTGCCGGCCATGCGCTACCGCCAGCTCGGCCGCTCGGGGCTCCGCGTCTCCGAGCTGACCCTCGGCACGATGGGCTTCGGCGGCAGCGGCCGCTTCGCCGACGTCGGCAGCCTCGGGGTGGCGGAGGCGGGCCGCCAGCTCGACCGCGCGATCGAGGCCGGTGTCAACCTCGTCGACACGGCGAACGCCTACTCCGGCGGCGGCTCGGAGGAGGTCCTCGGCGAGGCGCTGCGGGGCCGTCGCGATCGCCTCCTGGTGGCGACGAAGGTGCGATTCCCGACCGGTCCCGGGCGCAACGACGAGGGGCTTTCACGACACCACCTGATCGCCGCCTGCGAGGCCAGCCTGCGACGACTTCAGGTCGACCACATCGACCTTCTCCAGGTCCACGAGTGGGACGGCGCGACGCCTCTGGAGGAGACGGTCGAGGCGCTCGACTCGCTCGTCGCCGCCGGCAAGGTGCGCTACCTCGGCTGCTCCAACTTCTCCGGCTGGCACCTGGCGAAATCGCTCGGCGTCGCCGAGCGGCTCAACCGCCAGCCCTACGTCAGCTCACAGATCTACTACTCGCTCGAGTGCCGCGACGCCGAGTACGAGCTGCTCCCGGCCGCCGTCGACGGCGGCCTCGGCGTCCTCGTCTGGAGCCCGCTCGCCGCCGGCCGCCTGACCGGCAAGTACCGCCGCGGCCAACCGGCACCGACCGGGGTCCGAACCGAAAGCAAGACCGCCGACCAGCTCCCGATCCGCGACGAGGAGCGCCTGTACGACGTGGTCGACGCCCTGGTCGAGGTCGCCCAGGCCCACGCGACCTCGCCGGCGCAGGTGGCCCTCGCCTGGCTCCTGACCCGTCCCGGCGTCACCTCGCTGATCATCGGCGCCCGCAACGACGACCAGCTCGCCGACAACCTCGCGGCGGCGGCGCTGGAGCTTGCGCCCGAGGAGGTGGAACAACTCGAGCGGCTCAGCCGACCGCCGCTGCTCTACCCCTACTGGCACCAGGCGGCGTCGATCGCCAACCGGCTCTCACCCGCGGACCGGGTCCTGCTCGACAACTATCGGGAGCCGGCCGGCACTTCCGCATCGCCGCCCACGTCCGCGTAGCGGGCGACCGTGAAGCCGATCAGCATCGGCACGTGGAGCGAGTAGACGACGAGCGAGAGGGTGACGACGACCAGCGGACCACCGGCGAGGCCGTTGCGGAGGAACGCGTACTCGATCAGCCCGGCGATCAGCGCGTAGGCCAGCAACGCCCAGCCCGCCACCTGGAAGAACCGCGCCCAGGCGAAGCCCTCGACCCGTGCCAGCAGCAGCAGGTTGACGGCGAGCAGCAGCGCCGAAAGTGCGAGGAGGGCGATCGCCGGAGCCAGCGAGACTTCTTCGGGCAGGTTCGAGGCGAGGTAGATCCCGCCGGCGACGATCAGCGCCAGCGAGGTCATCCCGAGCTGGGTCACCGGCGGCAGCCGGCGCTCCTCCATCAGCCGCTCGCGATCTTGGTCATGATCACCAGCGTCGCGATCTGGAGGACGCCGAGGATGCCGGCGCTGTAGATGAAGCGCTTCATCAGCCGTTCGATCACCGCCGGGTTCGGGCGCGGCTTCTTCAGCTCGAAGAGGACGGCGATGTTGGCCGGCTCGAGCAGGCCGAGCGCGATCACCGCCATGCAGCCGACCACGATGTAGCTGGCGACCATCCAGCCGTGGTGGTAGTAGGTGCTGTCGACGGTGCCGAGGAAGTGCCCGAGCTGCCAGCCGGCGGCGAGGGTGGCGGTGACCACGGTCGGCATGATCAGAACCATCTTCGGCATCAGCCGGGTGGTCATTTCGATCCGCGCCGGAACCGCGAGCCGACCGAGGATCGGCCCGATGACGAGGCCGAGGAAGAGGTCGATGATCGTCCAGGCGGCGCCGAAGGCCACGTGGAAGAAGGCCAGCGGCCAGAGTTCGTTGACGGCGATCGCGACGACGAGGCCGGCAATCACGATCGCGACCAGGATCAGGCCGCGGCGGGGGACGATTTCGAAGTCCGGGATCTGGATCGCGCCGGCCGGCGGACCCACCGGCTCGGCACTCTGCGTGGTCGCGACGGTGGCCTCCATCCGCCCCAAGTTTACGTCGAGCGGACACTCCAGCGCCCCCGGCATCCGAGTGCAGCCGGGGGCGTCTGGTCTGACCCGCCTAGCGGGCGTGGCTCAGGCCGATTTGGCGTAGGCGCCGATCTCGCCGAAGTCGACCATCACGCAGGGGTCGGCGCCGCTGACCTCGGCGTCGTGCCCCGGTGGGATCGAGAAAACGTCACCCGCGGTGATGTCGAGGTCCTGGCCGTCGTCCATGTGAATCGTCATCGAACCCGAGAGGACGTATCCGAAGTGCGCGGCCTGACAGCTGTCGGTGCCGGCAATCGGCTTCACATCCTCGGACCACCTCCAGCCCGGCTCGAAGGTCCCTTCGAGCACGGTGTGACCACTCAGAGCGACCGCTTTCGCCTCGCCGTGGCCTTGAAACGGGCGAACCTCATCGGGAGCCGAGAAATTCTTAACCTCTGCTGCCATCTCGAATTTCCTTTCCGGACGAATGCCCCCGCCCGAGCCGATCCTAATCGCCCTGGGCTCGCATTTCGACCCCGGAGTTGGGTATTCCGCGCACCCTGTCCTCGTCTCGCAGGGGCGCCTCGAGCCGCTCCAGGCTGAAGTGCTCGATCCAGTCGGCCGGCGCACCGTCGACGTAGCCGCGGATGCCCTCGGCCGCCGACATCGCCCAGGCGAGACCCCAGGCGCGGTAGCCGGTGGCGAGATAGATCGACGGATGCTCCGGGTCCGGGCCGATGAACGGGATCCGGTCGTACGGCATGAAGTCACCAGCCAGCCAGCGGCAGTGGACGCTCCTGACTTCGAACCGTGCCCGCACGTCCTCGATCAGCGCTCTGTAGTGGGGGTCTGGGTCAAAGCTGCCCTCCTCATACTCGTGACTCTCGCCACCGAAGATCAGCACCGGCCCGCCGTCGCACGCGGCCGAACGGATCGAGCGCATCGGTTCGTCGGTCGTGATGTACATGCCGTCCGGATATTCGGCCCGGTCCTCCAGCTCGACCGCCAGGGCGTAGGACATCTTCATCCACATCCGGCCGTCGAGGATCTCGTTTCGCCAGAAGGGCTCGCCGCTGGCCTGGACGACGACGTCTCCCGTCAGGGAGCCCCGATCGGTGAAGACCGTGTTCGGCTCACCCGGGACGATCGTGGTGGCGTTGGTGTGCTCGAAGATCACGCCGCCGCCGCGAACGAACTCCTCCGCCAACTTCAAGAGGAACTTGCGCGGGTGGAACTGGGCCTGGTCGTCGAACCGCACCACCGCCCTGACCTCGAACGGCAGCTCGGTCGAGGTCTCGAACTGGGCTGGGAGGCCGAGACGCCGCGCGGCTTCGACCTCGCGTTCGAAGGCTTCAACACTTGCCGAGTCTCGGCTGAAGACGTATGAGCTGCGGCGTGAGAACTCACACTCGATCGGGAGGTCGGCGGCCAATCTCTCGATCGCGTCGATGCCGTCCTGATTGGCATCGGCGAAGGCCCGAGCGAGCGCTTCGCCGTGCCGATCGATCAGGTGGGAATAGATCAGGTAATGCTGTGAGGACAGCTTCGCGGTGGTACCGCCGGTCGTCCACTCGACGATGCGCTCACGCTCGATCAGCGCTACCTCCCTGCCGCTCTGCGCGAGGCGGTAGGCGGCCACGATTCCCGTGATTCCACCCCCGACCACGACCACGTCGTAGTGCTTCGTGTCCTCGCCGAGGCTCGGGTAGCTGGTCCGTCCCGTGGTCTTGACCCAGAGCGAGATCTCCTCGCCGGGCAACTCGTCGGCCATCTGCCTCTCACCGTCGCTTCAAAGCCGCAGCTGCGTCCCCGGCGGATCGTAGATGCTGGCGAGCCGGGCCAGGGTGAGGGCGCCGAGCAGCAGCCCGAAGTCACGCAGGGCGACGTCGTAGTAGCCCGAGTAGGTCAGCAGATCGATGATGATCCCGGCGAGCCAGGCGGCGACGACGTAAGCGCCGTAGCGCGGCTTCAGAGCGACGAAGAGACCGGCGGCGATCTCGACGATGCCGACCAGCTGCATCGCCGTCGAGGCGCTGCCCGGGACGATGTCGTTGATCCAGGGAGCGAGGTAGCTCTCCCAGTCGACGAGCACGTTGAAGAACTTGTCGAGGCCGAAGAGGATCGGCGCGACGGTGAAGGCGATTCGCATGATCGTGTACGCCTGGTAGGCGGGATCGGCCTTCAGCCGCTCGCCGAAGGTTCGGCTTGGCGCGGCAACACTGCCGGGAACGGCGGTGGCAACGGTGGACATTCAAAAACCTCCAGTCGGCTGCTAGCTTTTTTCGGTCACTGTTTTTGCGTCGCCACAGTGGTGTTTCTTACCTGCGAGATACCGGGTTCGTCTCGCGATCGGTCACCATCTGTGGCAGCGTGGCCTGCGGAAGGAAGGAGCGAAACGGTGTTGATCGTGTCGATGGGTGTCTCGGTGGACGGCTTCATCGCCGATCGCGACGGCCGGTTCGCCTGGACGGCCCCCGACGATGAGCTGTTCCGGTTCCACCTCGCCCGGGTCCGCGAGCTCAGTGGCTGCCTGCTCGGCCGCAGGCTCTACGAGACGATGCTCGTCTGGGAGACGGACCCGTCGCTGCGCGACAACGAGGACACGACCGCGTTTGCCGACGCCTGGTGCGCGCTCCCGAAGGTCGTCTTCAGCCGCACGCTCGAGAGCGTCCAGGGCAACGCCCGGCTCGCCGAGCGGTCGCTGGCCGAGGAGGTCGCCGCGACGCTCGAGACGGCCGACGGGGACGTCGAGATCGGCGGCGCCGGCCTGGCCGCCGGGGCCGTCGAGATCGGCCTCGTCGACGAGTTCCGCATCTTCCGCTACCCGGTCGTGGTCGGTGGTGGCACCCCGTTGCTGCCGCCGGTCGTCGAGGACATCCCGCTGGACCTGATCGAGACCAGGACGTTCGGCCCGGTGATCTACGAGCGCTACCGACGCGACGGCACCAGCAGCGACTGATACCTATTCCGCGCCGGTAGGGCGATGTATGTTCCGCGAATGCGCATCGCCAACCTCCTGACCGGCTCGGGAAACGACCGCTATCCGGGCATGCAGGTTCCGCAGGCGGTTCTGCCGGCGGACGTCGAGGTGGAGCCCATCGAAACCGGGGTATACGTCGAACCGCGGGGCGCGGCGGCCTGCACGCTGCTCGGCGCCACGCTCGCGGCCGCGGCGGTCCGCGCCGAGCGCGACGGCTTCGATGGCGCCTTCATGAACACCACCAGCGACTACGGGCTCGAGGAGATCCGCTCGCTGGTCGGGATCCCCGTCGTCGGCTGCGGAGAAGCGGCGATGAAGGTGGCGACGTCGCTGGGCGAGCGCTTCGCGATCGTCCAGGTCTGGCCCGAATGGGCCCGGCAGCTCGACGAGAGCGTGCTCGCGGCGGTGGGAGTGGCCGACCGCTGCTGCGCGATCCGCAACGTTGCCGCAACGGGCGAGGAGGACGACATCCACGTCGCGATGTTCGAGGGTGCGGCGGATCCGCGGAAGCAGATGCTGAACCGGATCCTCGCGGCGGCCAACGCCGCGATCGAGGAGGACGGCGCCGAGGTGATCATGCTCGGCTGCACCTGCATGTCGTCGATCGCCAGCGAGCTCTCGGCCATGGTCGACGTGCCGGTGGTGGACCCGCTGGTCGCGGGCTACCTCGCGGCCGAACAGCTCGTCCGCTCCGGGCTCCGGCCCGTCCCCGCCACCGACCCGGAGCTCACCGCCCGCCTCGCTTCGATGTTCGAGGCTATCGGCGCCGGGCTGGACGAAGGCGAAGGCAACCAGCTCGAAAGCTGCGAGGTCTGCGTCGTCGCCCAGCCGGCAGCCCCGGTCTGATCCGGCTCGGCCTCGAGCCGGGCGGGCCCGCCGCGACTCATCGAGTCATGTCCTAACCGCCGACGGCAGGGGCCTGCCCCCTACTGCTTGACGCAGAGGACAACGACGCTCCAGTTGTCTTCAAAGCCGTTCTTCTGGATCCGCACCGTCCACGAGTTGATGTCGCCCGGCGTCGAGAAGCTCTCCAGCATCGCCGAGCTCGCACGGATGTTGGCCGGCCCGCCGGCGAGCAGCACATCTCCCGGGTTGCACCCCTCGCTGATCGCGAAGGTGCCTTCGCCTTTGTCGACGCCCGCTTCCACCGCGGACTCGTTCTTGTAGATGCTGCTCGAGAGGAACTGGGTCCTGGTCCTGCCATCGAGCCTTTCCGTTTCCGGAACCTTGCCCAGAGTCGACTCGTTGATGCTGGCGCCGGTCAGGGTGTTGTCGGCGATGTCTCCTCCGGTCAGAGATTTGTCGGCGACCTTGCTCGAAACGACCGAATTGGCCGCCAGCTGGGCCCCGGTGACCGATCCCGCGGCGAGGTCGGCGCCGGACAGCGAGCCGTCCGCGACCTTGGCTCCGGTCACCGCGCCGTTCTTGAGTTTCGCCGCGGTGACCGCGTTCTTCTTCAGCTGTGCGCTACCGACGCTGTTCTTCGCCAGCTGCGTGGCCGCGTAGGCGCTCGCGCCTCCGAGCAACAGGAAGACGGAGATGGTCGACATCACGTTTGCATACGTGAGCTTGCCTCGGACGTGCTTCATGGGTCCCTCCCCAGATCGGGTCCAAATCGAGATCAGACTCCCACCGGGGCAAATCCCGGTCAAGGATCTCATTCCGTCGGCCCCCGAGAGCGACGTTGGAACAGCCGCGATCAGGTCGCGAGCAGCACCCGTGCGTATGGACGCAGGGCCTCGCGCACGACGCTTGCGAGGTCCCTGAGGACCACTTCGAGGAAGACCCGCGAGACGGCGTCCTCACCGTGGAAGAGGCGCTCGAAGATCTCGGCGGGGATGACCAGGAGCAGCGAGCGCTCCCTCGCCACCGCGGTCAGCGGCGAGGGCAGGCCGTCGATCAGAGCCTCGCCGCCGAACGCCCTGCCGGGGCCGGCCAGCCCGACCCGGACGCGCCGGTGGCCGCGGACCAGGACCTTCTCGACGGCGCCGTTGATGGTCAGGTAGTAGGCGGGCGGGGGCGCGCCCTCGGCGAGGAGGACGCGCCCCTGCGGGCAGTAGACGTAGCGCCCCGAGGTGAGGAAGCCCCACAGCGCGAGCGGGTCGACCCCGTGGAAGGACGCCATCCGCCGCACGTAGGCGCTGTCCGGGGCGGGGCGCTCCTCCAGCTCGGAAAAGGTGTGAACGGCGTCGTCGCCGGTGGGGCCCGCGATCTCTCCCCCGAGCGCCTCGGAGACGAGGCCGAGCTCGGCTCGGAGGCGGGTCGTGAACAGCTCGGCCAGGTGGCGCCGGAAGGCGAAGACGGACGCTTCCTGCCCGGCGAGGAGATCGGTGAAGCCGAGCCGGCCGAGGCTGAGGAGGGTGGCGTCGCTGGCGGCGCGGGCCTCGGTCGGATGCCCGACACCGTCGAGCAGCTCGACCTCCCCCAGGGTCTCCCCGGCGGAGGCGCGACCGACCTCCCTGGTCCGCCCTCCCGGCAGGCCGAGGATCTCGGCGACGGCCCCGTCGAGGACGAAGAACATTTCGCGCGCCCCCTCTCCCTGGCGCCAGAGGACCTGATCGGCCCTGACCCGGCGCCGGCGCACGACCCCGGCCAACCGCTCGAGCCCCGCGCGATCGAACCCCTCGAACAGCGGCAGCGCGGCGAGGAAGTCGACCGTCGCGGCGTCAGACATCGAGGTCGCGGGTCCCGAACGCGAGCCCCGCCGGCGTCAGCTCGGCGGTCAGCATCGAGTACTCCGGCACCTCCAACCAGCCGGACAGGTCCTCGGTCAGCGGCTCGGAGGCGATCAGCAGCGAGCGCACCGGGTCCGCCGCGGTCATCTGCCAGTCCCCGTCCCGGCTCACGTACTCGCCGCCGATCGCGTACCAGAGGCTGACGAACGGCAGGTCGGTCTCGAGCATTTCGTCATCCGGCGGATACCAGCCATAGTCGAAGGAGACGCGGGTCGCGACCAGCGCCTCGCCGGTGCTGAGACAGAGGTTGACCGGCGAGGAGGTGTCGATGCCGTGCTCGGCGCGGAGCTGACGCAGGACCCGGAGGGCGGCGAGGGTGGCCTCGGCCAGCTCGGCGGCCGGCGGTCGACCGAAGGGGTCGTCGAGCTGCGAGAGGACGAGCGCGTAGATCCACTCCGAGTCGGTCGTGCCCTCGATTCGCTGCGCCAGCTCCGGCCTGACGTGATCGATCAGGGCGTACCGCATCCGCCCGAACTGCCGCAGATGGCCGTTGTGGGCGAGCGCGACACCGGCACCGGCGAACTGGAACGGGTGCAGGTTGGTCTCGGCGACCGCCGACTCGCTCGAATAGGTGACGCCGCGGACGTGGGCGACGAGGCAGGTCGAGCCGAGCTTCGAGGAGATCGAGCGGAGGTTGCGGTCGTAGGACGGCAGGGTCGTCGCCTGGTAGCTGAACGGCTCCTGCGGATGCAGCGAAGCCGGGTCCCACGCCTTCATCCCGAAGCCCGCCAGGTTGAGGAACTTGTTCATCATCCGCGGGCTGTGGGACTGGTGGACGAGGCCGTTGTCGGTCTCGTAGAGCAGCCGGTGGACGGGCAGGGGGTCACCCAGGTAGGCGAGGATCCGGCACACGCGACAATCGTATTGGGGGCTCGGGGCTCGGCGGCCGGGTGGCTACAATCGGCCGACGTCAGGTGCTGGGACCGAAGGGGAAGCGATGAAGCAATTCAAATGTGGCGACGTCGTGCTGGGCTGCGAGTGGGTCGCCCGCAACGACGACGAAGCGGAGCTGTTCGAGGAGATCCACGATCACGCCCGCGACGTCCACGGGATGGACGAGGTCCCGCCCGAGGTCGTCGATCAGATCCAGGGCGTGATCACCGAGGTCGACCCGGCCGCCTAGGTTCTCAGGCGAACGGCCCGGCTTCCTCGAACACGCCCCGCTCGAGGAAGGCCCGGAGGGCCTCTGAGTAGGGGGTGAGGTCGAGGCCCTCGGCCTCGACCCAGAGGTCGTTGTAGTAGGTGCCCTGGTAGCGCTCGCCACCGTCGCAGATCAAGGTGACGACGCTGCCTTCACGCCCTTCCTCGAGCATCTCGCCGACCAGCCGCAGCGCTCCCCAGGCATTGGTGCCGGTCGAGCCGCCGACGAGATAGCCGGTGCAGTCGTTGACCAGGCGCATCGCCGCGACCGAGGCTGCATCCGGGACCTGGATCATGCGGTCGACGACGCCGGGGAGAAACGACGGCTCGACCCGCTGGCGGCCGATGCCCTCGATCCGCGACGGGCGGCCGCTGAACGCCGAGGGCTCACCGGCCCAGCTCGCGTAGAAGATCGAGTCCTCGGGATCGACGACACAGAGCCGGGTGGCGCGCTTGGTCAGCCGGCTGTAGCGGCCGATCGTCGCGCTGGTCCCCCCGGTGCCGGCGCCGACCACGATCCACTCCGGGTCGGGATGGCGCTCCAGTTCCATCTGACCGAAGATCGATGCCGCGATGCTGTGATTGCCGTGCCAGTCCATCGCCCGCTCGGCGTAGCTGAACTGGTCCATGAAATGGGCCTCGGGCCCGCTGGCCAGCCGTTCCGCCTCGGCGACGATCTGGCTCGGGTCCTCGCTCAGGTGACAGGCGCCCCCCTGCCGCTCGATCAGCTGGATCTTCTCGGGGCTGGTGTCCGCGGGCAGGACGGCGACGAAGGGCAGGCCGAGGAAGCGCGCGAAGAACGCCTCCGAGACCGCGGTCGAGCCGCTGGACGCCTCGACGATCGTGGTCCCCTCGTCGATCCAGCCGTTGCAGATCCCATAGAGGAAGAGCGAGCGCGCGAGGCGGTGCTTGAGCGAGCCCGTCGGGTGGACCGACTCGTCCTTCAGGTAGAGGTCGATCCCCCACTCAACCGGCAGCGGGAAGCTCCGCAGGTGGGTCTCCCCCGAGCGGTTGCTGTCCGCCTCGAGCCGCGCCACCGCCTCGGTCGCCCAGTCCCGCGACCACGATCTGCTCCGGCTCTCGCCCAGCGACAGCACCGGCACAGTTTGACGGACGGGCTCGCTCCGCCGGCGGTCCGTCCGCCGTGGTTTGACCCGAAGGTTGCCCTCGGCGGATAAGATTGCTTGATGGGTAGAAGTCTCGGCTTGGCGCTGCTCGTGGTGCTGGCGCTCGCGCTGGTCCCCGCCGCCGCGTCGGCCAACACCCTCTATGCGACCCCGAGCCCTGCCCCCGGCGCGAAATGCAGCGTCGAATCGCCGTGCGAACTCTCAAACGCGCTGAGCACAGCCAAAGCCGGCGACACGGTCGTGATCGGGGTCGGGACCTACGAACCGTCGGCTGCCTACGGCGACGGCGGCAAGAGCCTGACCATTGAGGGCGCGGTGATCGGGATCGGCCGGCCCGTGGTCGACGGCTCCTTCGTGCTGACCGGCCCGGCCACGCGGATCAGCGACGTCGAGATCCTCTCATCCGAATTCACCGCGGCGCTCAGCCTCGGCGAGGGGGCCTCGGCGAACCGGGTGATGGCGATCAGCTCGCAGGTGGACGGTTGCGAAATCGAATCGACCGGGGCGACCATCACCAATTCGCTTTGCGCGAATCCGGAAACGAACTTCTTCAGTGGCCTGTCGACGCAGGCGAGAGCCAGCAATGGGCTGATGAAAGCGCGCAACGTCACCATGATCGGGAGGAAGGGGTTCTACTCGGGCGCCTCCGGGGTGATCACCATCGAAGACTCGATCGCGATGCGGAACTCTCTCGCAGGCGAAGACGCCTCGCTGAACTCGGGCACGACGAAATTGCTCAGGTCCTACGCAGCGCATGTCTATGGCACGTCGTTCGAAGCGGAAGATCCGCTGACGCAGGAACCGATCTTCCGCGCCTCCGGGGACTACCGCGAGGCCACCGGCTCGCCGTCGATCGACTTCGGCGCCACCACCACCGCCATCCCCGGCGAACTCGACCTCAACGGGAACCTGCGCAAGATAGGCGCCAAGACCGATCTCGGCGCCTATGAGTTCGTGCCAGAGCCGCCCTCCGTGAGCACCCCGTCGGCGACTCGGAACTCACCCACGAGCGCGACCGTCAACGCGACGATCAACCCCAACTCCGGGCAGACCTATTACCACGTCGAGTACGGGCCGACCGCGACCCTCGGCAGTTCGACGCCCACCGTCATCCTCCCGGCGGCGACCACTGCCTCCGCCGTCCACGTCGACCTCACCGGATTGCCGGCGAATTCCACCGTGCACTACTCGGTCGTCGCGACCAGCGACGGCGGCACCACCACGACCACGGATTCGACCGTGGAAGCTCCGGCGCCGCCGCCAGCCCCGCCAGCGCCGGCATCGCCCAAGAAGCTCGCCCCCATCCTCCGCTTCAAACAGAGCAAGGGCGGGCCGGACAAGGGCCAGCCGCTGCTGGACCGCTCGACGATCAAGCTCTCGACCGGCTGCGGGCCGGCCGCCTGCAACGTGAGCGTCGCCGGAAAGGTGAAGATCGGCGCCAACACCTTCGGCACCCTTCCCGGCCCGAAGACGGCGACCCACTGGCAGGCCGGCAAGCAGGGCGCGATCAAGCTCAGGGTCAGCTCCGAACTACAGAGGCGCGTCCGTCAATACCTCGAAGCCAACCCCGGCGCACGGGCCAAGATCCTCGTCACCGCGACCTTCGTCGCGGCCGACGGCAGCAAGGTGACCCGCAAGCTGACCATCCAGGTCCGGCCCGTCTAGACCAAATGCGATCATCCGGATGATGGACTCGCCGGACTGCACGAATCCCAAGCTCGAGCGCCCCGCAGCAGACGGGCTCAGCGTCGGCGACGCGATGGTCGCCAACCCGAAGACGATGCCGGCCGACGGCACCGTCGCCGATCTGCGCGCGATGTTCGCCAATCCCCACGTGCGGACCGCGCTGCTGGTCGACGGGCTGGAGTTCGCCGGCGTCGTTCACCGCGACGCGGTCACCGCCGACGCCGCCGACGAGACACCCGCCCGCGAGCTCGCCGATCGTGACGTGCCGACGACCTCGCCGGCAACCCCGCTGGCCGACGCCTGGCGCCTGCTCGACGAGCGCGGCGAGAGCCGGCTGGTCGTGATCGACCCGGACGGCCGGACCCTGAGCGGCCTGCTCTGCATGACCGGCGATCGCACCGGTTTCTGCCAGAGCTGAGCTCCGTCTAGCCCGCTACCGGAAACGACTGCAGGCGCCCGTGGAAGGCGTTGGCGACGCGCAGCGCGTGCACCTTGGCGGCGGCGGCAAGCGGGCCGTCGAAGAGCTCGTCCACGGTCTGGCACCAGAGCACCAGCCAGCGCTCGAAGTGCTCGCGGCGCAGGCCACCCGCCTTGCGGTGGAGTTCGACGTGGACGCCGAAGGCGCCGCCTCCGTAGGTCTGGGCGCCGAGCAGGATCGTCTCCCAGAACGAGGCGATCACCGGGATGTGCTCCTCGAGGTCGAGCTGGGCGACGTCGGTGAAGATCCAGCCGATCTCGTCGTCCTCCATCGCCTTGCTGTAGAAGGCACGGACGAGCTGCTCACAGTCGACGGCGGTCTCGATGTCGGGGCGAACCTCGGTGGCGATCGACGAATCATGACGGGCCGGGCTCGTTCTCGATCTGCTCGATGAGCGTGATGCGAACGGCCTTGTCGTCGGCCGCAACGGCCGGTTCGGTCAACACCCGTTGGAGATCCCTTTTCAAAGGGTCCCAGCGAGATTAGGCTGAGCCGATGAAGAGCTGGGTGCTCGGGCTCACCGCTCTGACCTGCCTGGCGGTCGTCGCGGCACCGACGGCGTCGGCAGCTCTGCCCGAAATTCCAGGCCTGCCCCCGCTCGGGGGGCCGCCGTCGAACGCGCGCACCTTCGAAGTGCTCTCGGCCTCGGAGACCTACAGCGTGACCGCGAGCGAGGGCTGCGTGTCCGGCCACCGCACCTTCACCGAGTCGACCACGAGCGCGGTGCCGAAAGACGAAGCGAACATGTTCGTCCCACGGCCGGGAGGCGAAGGCTCGATCAGCACCCGCAACTCCGGCACCGAAAGCTCGCCGACCTCCGGACAGTTTTCGAGCAACTACATCGACAACTCCTGCCAACCCTGTCATTACGACTATGGGTCGACCGCCGTCAACGGCGGCTCGATCGCGATGCTGCTGGCGGCGACCCCGGACCCCGAAACGGTGAAGATCTCGACCGCGATAGGTCCCCCCGAAGTCGGCGACGTCACCACCGGCCTCTGCGGCGGGCCGATCCCCGCCGCGGTGATCGAACCCTCGAGCACCGTCCCGACCGATCAGCTTCTCAGCGGCAAGCCGGTGACGCTCACCGTCGCCGGCGAAACCAGGCTCGAAGCCGACAGCCTCGGCCGGCCGGCCTCGATCACGGTCAGCTACGACGTGATGATGACGGTGAAGGCGAACGGCGGCGAACTGCAGGCCGACCCAGGCGGCCCCTACTCGGTGACCCGGGCCGGGAAGGTGAAGCTCGACGGCTCCGGCTCGACGCCGAGGGCGAAGATCGAGAAGTACAAGTGGAGCTTCAAGCCGATCGCCGCCGACTGCCCGCCCGGCGTCTCCGGCGATGCCGCCCACAAGGAAGGCCGGACGACCAGCATCGTCGCCCTCTGCGGGGTGAAGGCGACGCTGACCGTGGTGGCGAAGAACGGCGATCGCGACACCGCGAGCACGACGGTCCGGGTCCGGCCACGCGGCGGCAAGACCTGGCGAACCCCGTTCTCCCAGCGCGAAGCGAAGGGCGACCCGAGGACGCCGAAGGAGCCGCCCAGCGCCACCGCGCTCGGCGGCGGCGACTTCGCCTTCTCGCTCTTCGGTGGGCTCAACGTCTCCGACTGCGGCCGCGAATCCGCCAGCTCCGAAATCCTCTGCCCGCTGCTCGAAAAGGGAAGCAGCAGCTGGCTCGACAACGGCTACGAGCTGAGGCAGGTCGACGATCCCAAGGGTCCCTTCGACGGCGACTTCTACGTCGTCTCCCCTCAGATCCGGGTCAAGCGCGCCGCCCTGATCAATCCCTCGATCCTGCCCGGCAGCGCCTTCTACGAACACAACCTCGCTGCCGGCCAAGACGTCGCCGGATTCGTCAAAGCGGTCCGCGAGCACGAGGGGCTCGGCAACGGCACCCCGCACAGCGGCCACGGCGGCGCGATGAAGGAAGTGCTGGCGACGCCGAGCGGCGACCCGCGGCGGGTGATCGAGCAGCTCTTCGCCGCGAACCGCGAGAAGGCGAAGAACCTGGTCGACGCGGCCCTGCGACGGGTCGAGCGCGAGCTCGACGTCAGATCGGAGGACCCGCTGGCGGAAATCTGGTCGGGTGAAATCGACTTCTACGACGAATACCAGCACAAGTGGATCCCGGGCCCTGGCTTCAGGATCCCCGGCCCGGCGATGCGCGGCTGAGCCGGACGGCTCGCGAAAAGATCATCTGGTCCTGCCCGGATTTGCAACTCGGGCTAGCGGACCTCGTAAATCTCCCACTCGCCGTCGACGCCCTTCAGCTCGCGCCTGCCCCACGGCTCGAAGCCGAGGCCGGAGCCGACGGTGAGGTCGTTCACGGTCCGCGAGGCGAGGACCTGGCCGCCGCCGGCAAGGCCGCAGACCCGCGAGGCGACATGGACGGCGATCCCGCCGATGTCATCGCCGATCAGCTCGACCTCGCCGGCGTGGGCGCCGGCGCGGATCTCGAGCCCGATAGCCGGCGCGTCGAGCACGACCGAGCGGGCGAAGCGGACCGCGCGGCTTGGGCCGTCGAAGGTGACCAGGAAGCCGTCGCCGGTGGTCTTGATCTCGCGGCCCTCCTGCAGCGCGATCCGCTCGCGGACCAGCGCCTGCTGGCGATCGAGCAGCTCGCGCCAGCGCCGGTCGCCGACTTCGGTGGCCCGCTCGGTCGAGCCGACGATGTCGGTGAAGACGACCGTCGCCAGCACCCGCTCGGGCCGGGCCGCGGGACGGACGCCGGTGAGGAACTCCTCGATCGTCTCCAGCGGCGCCTCGGCATCGCCGACCCAGGCGAAGTGGTCGACTCCCTCGAACTCGACGTAGCGGCTGCCGGAGATCTGGGCGGCGAGCCAGCGCGAGGCGCGGACGTTGACCGCGTGATCGTGGCGGCGATGCATCACCAAGGTCGGCGCCTGGATCAGCGGCAGCGCGTCGCGGACGTCGGTTTCGAGGAACATGTTCAAGATCTGCCAGACGCGCAGCGGACTGCCGGCGCCGCGCTCGATCCGGGCGGTGTACTGGCGCGCCCGCTCGTCCCCGGCAAGGCTCGGCGAGAAGATGTCGATCGTCGCCCCCTGACCCCACATCGGACCGATCAGCTCCACCCCGGCTTCGATCAGCGCCTCCTTCGAGGCCGCCCACGGGTAGTCCTCGTCCTCGGTCGAGCGCGCCATCGCCCCCCAGAGCAGCAGCGCCGAGGTCCGCTCCGGGTAGGTCGCGGCGAACAGGAGGCAGGCCGTCGCCCCCTCCGACATGCCGAGCAGAGCGGCCCGCTCGGCCCCCGCGGCGTCCATCACCGCGCGGATGTCATCCATCCTCTCCTCGAGCGTCGCGACCCCGTCGACCGGGTCGGAGAGCCCGACGCCGCGGCGGTCGAAGACGATCACCCGAGCGAACGCTCCAAGCCGGCGGAAGAAATGGGCGAGCAGCGGACTTTCCCACTGCAGGTCGAGGTTCGAGACCCAGGGCAGGGCAACGACGAGGTCCAGCGCGCCTTCGCCGAACACCTGGTAAGCGATGCTGATCTCACCGCTGCCCGCGTACCGCGTCTGCGGCAGGTCGGCCATGGCGCCAGCCTAACCGGGGCGGGTAGGGCACGGAGATCGGTTTTTGAGCGGCGATCCTCGAGGGCGCCGAACGCACCCTGCCTCGAACCGGCCGGCGTAAGATGAGATCTTCCGGATCACCGTCGGTCAGGTCCCAGCCGCACCGTCGGTCACGTCCCAACCGAGGGCTTTAGATCCGTCTCGAACAGCGACAGGTGGTAGGCGGCGAGGAACTTCGTGGCGTCAAGGTCCTGTGTCAGACGCTCGCGCGCTTCGGCCGTGATCTCCAATAGTTCCCCAAGGGCGCGGTCCAACACCTGCGACGCTTTGGCGAAACCGGCCTGGTCGGTCCAGAAACGGTCGTACGCGATGTGCGATGCGGCGCGCTTGCAGTATCGGCCGGCGTCGATCGCGTCGCCCACCGCATCGACGTAGCCCCGTAATCCGACCGCGTCGAGGTGCTGCTTGACGATGTCGGGCAAGTCTTCGTATTCCCGGGTCCAAGTGAGCGCTCGCTGGACCGGCTCGAAGTAGTGCTCGGTGGCTCCGCGCCGCTGCTGTTCGTCGACGATCTTGATGCAGCCAGCCTTCTCCAAGGCCCGGAAGTGGTACGCGGCGTTCCCGAGTGGCAGGCCGGACTCGTACGAGTATTCGGTCGGCGACAACCGCCGGATCGGCGAATTCATCTCCATGAGAATTCGCACCCGCTCGGGGTGGCTGAGAGCGTGAGCGAGCTTCGCGATCCCCCTTCGGACCGGGGGCTTTCCTTGCGCCATTTGCTCTAGTCCTTTCCTTTTGCTCGGGAACTCCAATTTAGTGAGAACTATCTCAGCTTCCAAACGGAAAATGCTTAGTCTCGCTTCCATTACAGGAAGCGCTTCGAGTAAAAGACGAGGAGGGATAAACGCGACCTAGAAGGGGGTGAAAATCGTGACCCTCGTCGCAACCGCGCACGTCATGCCGGCCGTCTTCACGAGCAAGGCAGGCTGATGTGACCAAAGGCCTCGACAGCACCCGGCCGGGGTCGAGGCCGAGACCGGCGGCGAGCGACTGAAGTGTGACGCGCATCTTGGGAGACGAGCGCCACGCCACCAGCGGAAGCGGCAGCACACAACAAGGAGAAGCCAAGCATGGAACTTCAACGCACCGACTTCGTTTCCGTACCAGTCGAGGACATGGCCAGGGCGAAGGTCTTCTATCGCGACGTTCTCGGTCTGCACAGTCCCGACTGGGAGGCTGGCTGGCCCGAGATCGAGACCGGCAACGTGTCCCTCTATCTGGTCGATCCGACCGTGATGGGCAACGATTTCGCGCCGCACATCGCACCGATCGCGCTCCGGGTGCCGGACGTGGCGGCGGCCAAGCGAGAGCTCGAGCAGCGCGGCGTGGAGTTCAGCGGCGAGCAGGACACCGGCGTCTGCAACATGGCCTTCTTCGAGGACACCGAGGGCAACTCGCTGATGCTCCACCGTCGCTACGCGCCGTAGCCGACGCCCCCATCAGTCCCATCGAGGAAGCGGAGAGCCGCTCGCCGGGAAACCAGCTGCCCGGCGAGCGGCGGCGCTCTCAGCTGCTGGCTGGCATCTGCGCGATCGCCGCGCGGCCCGCGTTGAGCTTCGATTCGAGATCGTAGAGCTGGTTGACGCGCTGGTTCTGCCGGGTGCGAACGGTGCTGTTGTAGATCCGCTTGCCCCGATTGCGCAGGGTCGTGATCGCTTCGGCATCGTTCTGCTGCAGGCTCCGGGTGGCGGACTGCTTGCCGCCTCGGATCGCGGCTTTTTCGCGACGATAGCCGGCCTTCAGGTCCGCGACTTCTTCCTGCTGGAGCTTGCGATTTTCGCTGGCGCGCTTGGCCCGCCGGTCGATCGCTTCCTGGATCGCGGCTTTGCGGACCGCGCCTTCGGCACTCGCCTTCTGCTTGCGCAGGCCGCTGACCTGCCGGGCCAGCGCCGCGTTCCGAGCGTCGAACACATCTTCGATCCGGCCGATCGTCTTCCCGTAGTTGGTGGCGGCGGTGTCCATGCGCGCCTCATAGTCACGGCGCAGGGCGGCGAGTTCGCCGGCCTCGGTCTGCCTGATCGTCCGCACGCCGGTTCTGATCGCGCGTTCCGATTCGAGCTGCGCCGCCCTCTTGGCCCGGTTGAAGAGCGCCGTCGATTTGTCCACGGCGGCGTCGTGCTTGTTCTCCAGCTGGCCCTCGTAGGCGGCCTTCTGGGCGGCGGTCGCCGGGGTGTTCGAGAGCTTGTCGAGCTTTTCGACGAAGCCGACCAGCGCCTTGTACTGAGCGGTCGTGATCAGCGGCGGGACGTCGGCTGCCTTGGCGGCCGGTGCGAGCAATGCGACGGAGAGCAGGGCAACGGCGATCACTGGAATCAGCCGCCGCACCTTTTCAGGCGGGTTCATCGGAACGAGACACTCCTTTGACGGGCGCCGTGGCGGCGCAGGGTTGGCTTTCCCCAATTTCGCTCGCCGTCCGGTTTTCCTCCGAATCTGAATCGGACGATTCAGTCCGACCCAGCGAAGGCGGCGATGAAGTGCGGCCGCGCCAGCGCTCTCGGAGATGCGGCGCCGACGAGCCGGAGGGTCGCCCACGGCTCTCGCCTCACCCTTCGTCGGTCCAGCTGAGGGCGAAGGCGCAATCGGCACCGAAAACATGCACGCCTTCGCTCGAGTTACCCCGCAGGAGCAGCGAGCCGTCGGGGCTGGCGACCGTCCACGGGGCTTCCTGTTCGAAAAGCGTGATCCACTCCGGACCCGAGTTGAGCGGTGCGTAGCCGAGCTTGGCCTTACTGCCTGGCCCAAACGTGCCTTCGTAGTAAGCCGATCCCTTCTCCTGGTTGGAGTACATGAACGATCCCTGTGCGGAGGTCGTGACGTAGGCGAGGGCCTGGTATGGACCGCCGCCATTGTCGACGCATTCGCCGAGGAAGGTGAACGGCCCGACGCTGGCAAGCGTGACGGTCTCTCCGGCGCTCGCCTTCTTCAGGCCGCTGGTGAAGTAGCGGCTGAAGTTGGTCGCGTTCACCGCAGACTGCGAGTTGACCGCGTTCTGTGCGTTCACTGCGTTCTGTGCGTTCACGAGATGAAGCTGACCTCCCCACCGGCCTCCCTTCTCGAACCCATCTTCAAGCCCCTCGCCGAAGGCGGCCTCGGCCTCCAGGTGCCCTGGTTCTGGCGACAGGCGTTCGACTTCCCCGGTCACGAAAACGAAGTACAGGACGTCAACTGCTGAGAGCGCGCCCGCTCCAGGCAAGCAGGTTGCCAGCGGGACAGCTCGAGGTTAGGGTCGGTTTCCGGCGGTTGAGCAGACCGCCGTCTCGCCCCGCTCGCCCAAGGAGAAAGATGAACGCTCGTCCCGCGCCCCGTCGCCCGCTGACCCGTGGCGCCGCCTCCTTGCGCCGGCTCGCCCTCGCCCTCTCGCTCTCCCTGCTCGCCTTCGCCGCGTTCGGCGCAACCGGCGCCAACGCCTACCTGTACTGGACCGGGACCCAGGGCACTTCGGTCAACCGCACCACGACGAGCGGCGTCGAAGAAACGCGGGAATGGGTCGAAGGCATCGAATTCCCCCACGGCGTCGCGCTCGATGCCAGCCACATCTATTGGGCGAACTTCGGAACGAGCTCGATCGGTCGGGCCAACCTCGCCGGCAAAGAAGTGGAACCGAAATGGATCGAAGTTCGGGGAATCCTTGGGGGGAACCCGGAGGGCGTTGCCGTCGACGTCGGTCACGTCTACTGGGCGAACTTCGACGCGAGCTCGATCGGCCGCGCCAACCTCAAAGGCGGCGAAGTGGAACCCGAATGGATCCCCGGCGCCAACAACCCGACCGGCGTCGCTGTCGACGCCGGCCACGTCTACTGG
Source organism: Actinomycetota bacterium (assembly GCA_018268655.1). GTDB lineage: Bacteria > Actinomycetota > Thermoleophilia > Solirubrobacterales > 70-9 > VAYN01. Next base: position 2,545 of record JAFDWC010000015.1, on the reverse strand, counting down.
ACGAGCTTCGGCGCGAACTCAATTGGCCGCGCCGACCTCGCCGGCGGCGACGTGAAGCAGGAATGGATCACCGGAGCGAAACTCCCCGAAGGCATCGCCGTCAATGCCGGCCACGTCTACTGGGCCAACTACACCACGAGCTCGATCGGCCGGGCCAACCTTGCCGGTGGCGAAGTGGAACAGGGATGGATCACAGGCGCCAAATACCCGCGGGGATTGGCGATCGATGCCGGCCACGTCTACTGGGCAAACCACGGAACGGATTCGATCGGCCGCGCGACGCTCACCGGCGGCGAAATCGAACCGGAATTTCGCAAAGCCCCCCCTGACATCTGGGGAGTGGCCGTCGGCTACCAGACGGCCGATCCAAGCACAGCTTCGCTCAGCTTCGGATCGGTGGTGAGCGGGAGCCTCGGCGCGCCGCAGTCGGTCACCTTCACCAACCACGGCAACCAGAACCTGATCGTCAACGGGTTCGCGCTGGGCGGCGCCGATCCGGCCCAGTTCCTGCTCGAAGCCGGCAGCTGCGGCGCCCCGGTGCCCCCCGGCGGCTCCTGCTCGGTAGGGGTTCGCTTCGCCCCTCAGGCCGTCGGCACGTTCTCGGCGACCCTGACCGCGCGGACCGAAACCGAAACCGACCCCGTCGTCTCGCTCGGTGGGAGCGGTGGGACGCCACCCCCGCCCCAGCCGCTCCCAGCGCCCAAGACCTCGGTGAAGAGCGGCCCCGCGGGCCGCTCCTCCAATCGCAGGCCGCGCTTCGCCTTCGGCTCAAACCAAAAGGGGGTGACCTTCCTCTGTCGCCTGGACAAGCAGAAGTTCCATCCCTGCAAGGCGAAGGTGACCCTCACGGTCAAGCCCGGCCACCACGTGCTCCGGGTCAAGGCGGTGGGGCCGACCGGAGTCGTCGACCCGACCGCCGCCAAGCGCTCCTTCGTCGTCGTGGCGGGCAAGGGGAGCTGACGTGCAGGTGAGAACACCAGGGGTGGTCGCATGACTCATTCGCAGAAAGGACAGACCAGATGAACGCAAGGACACACGACAGCCGACGGCCCGGACCGACGAGGGGCCGGATTCGGGTGGCGTTCGGGAGCCTCCTTTTCTGCGTGATCGCTCTGATCGGCGTCGTGCCTCAAGCCGGCGCGGAAGGCGTGGAACCGGCCATCGGCGGCTGGAAGGGGAAGACCTCCCAGGGCATGCCGATCTACTTCGGGGTGCGGGAAGGCCGCGTGGTCACCAACGTGCGGCTGAACTACAGGGATGCCGTCTGCGGCAAGCTCGTCCTCCACGAACCGAACGCGAGCCTGAGCATCGATGAATCAGGGCATTTCGCCGGCGTCGTCTACCCGGCCAACGGCGGCGTGGAACTGAGGGGCTCCTTCACCGGACCTCGACGCATCAAGGGAAAGATCGTCGCCGGAGAATCGTCCGGACTGCCCGGCTGCACCGGCGGGACCATCTCGTTCACGGCGAGCCCGAAGTCCTGACCATGGGTGCTCAGCCGCTCTGATCGCGACCGTAGGCCTCGTCGAGTAGCCGGCGTTCCTCGTCTTCTTCCGTTTTCGCAACCGCTGCCTTGGCCGCGTCGCGGATCTGGTCCCAGTCCAGGCGCAGCCGGCTCGGATCGGCCCGATCGACGGTCACGGGCACGGTCTGGCCGACGCTCGGCCAGATCACGATCATGCTCTCCTGACCCTTCCGCCAGTAGCGCTCCCTGTGCTCGACCGTGGTCTTCGGCACCCCGTCCGCCGACACCACCAGCTTGCCCTCGAACGGCACCGGGTTCGACTTCGGCCTGACCGCCTTCACCGAGACGACCAGCGCCTCGCCGGCGACCGGGTCCTTCATCCGCCCGAACATCGTTCATGACCTCCTAACCGCACCAGCTCGGCCTCGCCGGATCGCTGGCCGCATCATCACACGGTGGTGAACGCGCCACAAGCGATCCGGGAACGCTTCTCGCGCCGGAGCCCCGTCGACGCCGGCGGATCCGGGACAAGTCGAAGCCGGTAAGGCGCTTGCCAGGCGGACCGGTCAAAGGTTAGGGTCCGGTCCTCGGCAGTCGACGCCGACCACCGTCCCGCCCGCTCGCCCAAGGAGAAGCGATGAACACTGGTCCCGCGCCCCGTCGCCTGCTCGCCCGTGGCGCCGCCTCCTTTCGCCGGCTCGCCCTCGCCCTCTCACTCTCTCTCGTCGCCCTCGCGGCCTTCGGCGCCGCCGGGGCCAACGCCCACCTCTACTGGGCTGGGTACGCCAATACTTCGATACATCGCACCACTACGAGCGGGGTCGAAGAAACGCAGGAATTGGTTCCGGGCACCGAAAGGGCGACGGGCGTAGCGGTCGACGCCGGCCACATCTACTGGGCCAATCGCCCAGCTGAAATGATCGCCCGCGCCAATCTCGATGGCGGCGAAGTGGAAACTGAATGGATCAAAGGCGCCGCAGGAGTCTTCGCGGTCGCCGTAGACGCCGGCCACGTCTACTGGACGAATGACACGACGGAAACGATCGGCCGCGCCAACCTTGCCGGCGGAGAAGTGGAACC
>JAFDWC010000159.1 GCA_018268655.1 Actinomycetota bacterium | reverse complement strand
GGGATCGGGGGTCCCTCCCCGGACACTCAGGAAACCAGCCGAAGGCTGTCGTTTCCGTCCGGGGAGGGACCCCCGAGCGCCGCCCTCGAATCCGCAGCGAAGGCGGTTCGTCCCTCGCCGTCCCGCGCCCCTAGACGCCGAAAACTCGCCTCGCGTCCTCGAGCCCCTCGACGAGGCGGTCGATCTCGGCCGTCGTCGTGTAGACGCCGAAGCTGGCGCGTGCGGTCGCCGCCACCCCGAGCCGCTCCATCAGCACCTGGGCGCAGTGGTGGCCGGCCCGCACCGCGACCCCGTGGCGGTCGAGGATCTCGGAGACGTCGTGGGCGTGGACGCCGTCGAGCTCGAAGGAGACCGGACCGAGCCGGTCCGGCCCGCGCGGCGGCCCGAACAGCTTCAGCCCCTCGACCTCGGCCAGCCGGGCCAGGGCGTAGTCGGCGATCTCGGTCTCGTGGGCGCGGACGTTCTCCATCCCGACCCCGTCGAGCCAGCGCAGCGCCGCCCCCAGCCCGATCGCCTGGGTGATCGCCGGCGTCCCCGCCTCGAACCGGGCGGGCACGTCGGCAAAGGTGGTGCCCTCGCGGGTGACCTTGCGGATCATCGAGCCGCCGCCGAGGAAGGGCGGCATCTCGCGCAGCAGCTCGAGCCGGCCCCAGAGCACCCCGATCCCGGTCGGCGCGTAGGCCTTGTGCCCGGTCATGGCGTAGAAGTCGACGCCGAGCTCGGCTAGGTCGAGCGGCAGCTTCGGCGCTCCCTGGGCACCGTCGGCGAGGACCAGAGCGCCGGCCTCGTGCGCCAGCCGGGAGATCTCGGCAAGCGGGTTCTCGGTCCCGAGCACGTTGGAGACCTGGGTGACCGCGACCAGCTTCGGCCCGCGCTCGAGCAGCGCCGCGAAGGCCTCCATCTCGAGCCGGCCCTCGGCGTCGATCGGCGCCCAGTCGATCTCGGCCCCGGTCCGCTCGGCCAGCTGCTGCCAGGGGACAACGTTCGAGTGGTGCTCCATCTCGGTCAGCAGCAGGCGATCGCCGGCGCCGACGTTGGCGTCGCCCCAGGCGCGGGCGACCAGGTTGATCGCCTCGGTCGCGTTGCGGACGAAGATCACCTCGCGCCGGTCGCCGGCCCCGAGGTGGGCGGCGACAGTCCGCCGCGCCTCCTCGTAGAGCTCGGTCGCCTCGCCGGAGAGCGTGTGGGCGCCACGGTGGACGTTCGAGTGGTGACGGCGGACGTAGTCGTCCACCGCCTCGATCGAGGCCAGCACCTGCTGGGCGCTGGCGCCGCTGTCGAGGTATGCGACCGGCTGCCCGGCGACCTCACGCTCGAGCGCCGGGAACTGCGCCCGGACCAGCTCGAGCGGATAGGTCGCGGAGACCGTCACGAGATCGCTCCAACCTCCTCGCGGATCCAGCCGTAGCCTTTCTCCTCGAGCGTGGCGACCAGCTCCGGGCCGCCTTCCTTGACGATCCGGCCCTCGAACATGATGTGGACGACGTCCGGCTTCACCATGTGCAGGATGCGCTGGTAGTGGGTGATGATGAGGACGCCCATCTCCGGCCCGGCGAACTTGTTGACGCCCTCGGCGACGGTCCGCAGGGCATCGATGTCGAGGCCGGAGTCGGTCTCGTCGAGGACCGCCATCTCCGGCCGCAGCAGCGCCAGCTGCAGCAGCTCCATCCGCTTCTTCTCGCCGCCGGAGAAGCCGTCGTTGAGGTAGCGGCTGGAGAACTCCTTCGGGATGTTCGCCAGCTCCATCGCCTCCTGGGCCGTGCGGGCGAAGTCTTTGATCTTGATCGGTTCCTCGCCCCGCGCCTCGCGCTTTGCGTTGATGATCATCCGCAGGTACTTGGAGACCGAGACGCCCGGGATCGCGACCGGGTACTGGAAGGCCATGAACAGGCCCGCCTGCGAGCGCACGTCGGGATCGGCCTCGGTGATGTCCTCGCCCTTGAAGGTGATTGTGCCGTCGGTGACCTCGTAGGCCGGGTGGCCCATGATCACGTTGGCGAGCGTCGACTTGCCGGAGCCGTTCGGCCCCATCAGGGCGTGGACCTTGCCCTTCTCGACGTCGAGGTCGAGACCCTTGAGGATCTCCTTGTCCTCGACCTTCGCGTGCAGGTTGCGTATCTCCAGCTCAGCCAATCTCACTCCAGTCCTGGGGTTTTGGAAAGTCTCAGGCGGCCTTGACGACGTCGGCCTCGCTCTGCCCCTGGGGCTGCGAGAACTCGACCAGCTCCGCCAGCGTGGTCCCGGCCAGCGCCTTGGTGACGCCGCCCTGGACCCGCATCCAGAGGAGCTTGGTCGAGCAGGCCCGATCGCCGTCGTCCTCGTGCGAGCAGAGGACTTTGCCTTCGGGGGTGTCGTGGAAGCACTCCATCGGGGCGATCTGCCCTTCCAGCGCCTGCACCACCGCGTCCATCCGGATCTCCGCCGCCGGCATCGCCAGGCGGTAGCCGCCGTGGGCGCCGCGGGTCGAGGTGACGAGGCCCGCCTTGCGCAGTTTCGCGACCAGATGCTCGAGGTAGGAGAGCGGCAGCCGCTCCGCTTCGGCGACGGTGCTGAGCGAGATCGGCTGCGAGGAGGGCTGGCGGCCCAGCTCGACCATCAGGCGCACTCCGTACTCGGCTTTGGTCGAAAACAGCATCTGCCCAAATCCTACCGAAGCGGTCGGTTTTGCTGCTTGCGGCGTCCGCGCGGGCTCAGGGCTCGATCAGGCCGCGGCGGATCGCGTAGCGGACCAGCTCGACCCGATCGCGCATCCCGAGCTTGCGCATCGCGTTGGCGCGGTGGTTCTCGACCGTCTTCTCGGAGAGGTGGAGGAGCTCGGCGATCTCCTTCGTCGTGTTCGCCTCGGCGACCAGCTTGACGATCTCCTCCTCGCGCGGGGTCAACTCCTCTTCGCCGCTGGAGCCGCGCTCGAGCACGTCCTTGATCAACGTCCGCTGCGCCTCCGGGGTGAGGAACGGCTCGCCGCGCTCGACGGCGCGAATCGCCGCCAGCAGGTCGGTGTCGGCCTGGGCCTTCAGCACGTAGCCCGAGGCGCCCGCCTTCAGCGCCTCGAACAGGTAGCGCTCGTCGTCGTGCATCGAGAGGATCAGGACCGCGACCTCCGGCGCCTGCTGCTTGATCTCGCGCGTCGCCTGCAGCCCGGTCAGGTTCGGCATCCGCACGTCGAGGATCGCCAGGTCGGGCCGCTCGCGCACCGCGAGGTCGCGGGCGGCGGCGCCGTCGGCGGCCTCGGCGACGACCTCGATGTCCGGCTGGCGCTCGAGCAGCAGGCGGATGCCGGAGCGGACGATCCCGTGGTCGTCGGCGATCAGAACCCTCATCGGCGCGATTCTCCCCCCGGTGCGCCCGGCGTGGGCTGTCCGGGCACCAGCAGCCGGACGCTGGTGCCGGCCCCGGGCCGCGACTCGATCCTCAGCTCGCCGCCGACCAGCAGCGCCCTCTCGCGCATGCCGGCGATGCCGAGGCCGCGCTGGGACTCCTCGAAGGCGAAGCCGCGGCCGTCGTCGGCGACCCGGAGCTCGACGCCGCCGTCGCCGCGGCGCCGCAGCGTCACCTCGACCCGCTCGGCGCCGGCGTGGCGGGCGGCGTTCGAGAGCGCCTCCTGGGCGACCCGGTACACGACCAGCTGGGGGTCGTCGCCGAGGTCGGAGAAGTCGCCCTCGGTGGCGAAGCTGGCCTCGATCTCGCCGCGGCCCAGCTGCTCGACCTGGCCGGCGATCGCCGCCGCCAGGCCGAGGTCGTCGAGCGCGGTCGGGCGCAGCTGCCGGGCCAGCTGCAGCAGCTCGAACATCGCCTGGTTGGCAAGGGCTTTGGTCTCGGCCAGCTCCGGCTCGAGCGATGGCGGTGCCTCGGCCCGGGCCGCCTCCAGGCGCAGCAGCAGCCCGGTCAGCGACTGGTTGACCTCGTCGTGGAGGTCGCGGGCGACCCGGGCGCGCTCCTCCTCCTGGGCGTGCAGGGCGGCCGAGCCGGCGCGCCGCCGCTCGGCTTCGAGCCGCCGCATCATCCGCAGGAAGGCGAGCTCGATCCGCTCGACCTCCTCGGTCTCGCCGACGCCGTCGATCGAGGCGGGGAGGAGGGGCCCCGGGCGGCTGAGGTCGACCTTCTCCATCTCCTCGATCAGCCGCTCGAGCGGGCTGAAGCGGCGCCGCAGCAGCACCTGGTTGACGATCAGGGCGCTGGCCGCGGCGGCGATCCCGATCCCGATCGCGGCCAGCAGGTGGAGGTCGCCGATCAGGCCGGCGACGAGCGCGGCGGCACCGACCAGAGCCGCGTTCAGGGCCAGCATCTGGGAGAAGAGAGCGCGTCGCCTCACGGGGCAAGCGTAAGGCTGGCGAGCTGTTCCTCTTGCTCGTGTGGTGAGCAGAAGGAACAGCTCGCGGCGAGTAGGGGTTTCCCGGGGGTGGTTAGGGGACTGCCACCTATGGGCAAAATCGCGGTCGCTGGCAATACTCCACCGGTCACTACGACCCCAGGAGCATCCACGCGATGACTACCACCAAGCAATCAACTTTCAGCGCCACGCTGCGGACGACGATCCTGCTCGCGTCCCTGACCGGCCTCTTGGTCGTGATCGGCGCCCTGATCGGCGGGCCCTCGACGGCGGCGGTCTTCCTCGTGATCGCCCTGCTGATCAACCTCGGCTCCTACTTCTGGAGCGACAAATTGGCGCTCTCGATGGCCAAAGCGCAGCCGATCGAGGAGTCCGACAACCCGCGCCTGTTCGAGATCGTGCGCGAACTGACCACCCGCGCCGGGCTGCCGATGCCGCGCCTCTACATGATCCCCAACGACCAGCCGAACGCCTTCGCGACGGGCCGCAACCCGAAGCACTCGGCGGTCGCGGTCACCCGCGGGATCACCAAATTGCTCTCCGAGGACGAGCTGCGCGGGGTCCTAGCCCACGAGCTCACCCACATCCGCAACCGCGACATCCTGATCCAGTCGGTCGCCTCGGCGATCGGCGCCGCGATCACCTACCTCGCCTACATGCTGATGTGGTTCGGCAACGACGACAACTCGCCGCTGGGGGCGATCGCCGCGATCAGCCTGGTCCTGCTGGCGCCGATCTCGGCCACGATCATCCAGCTCGCGATCTCGCGCCAGCGCGAGTACGCGGCCGACGCCGGCGGTGCCGAAATCTGCGGCAACCCGGAGTCGCTGGCAAGCGCGCTGCTGCGCCTCGAGCAGGGCGCCCAGGCGATGCCGATGCAGGTCAACCAGGCGGCCGAGCCCCTGTTCATCGTCCGTCCCTTCAAGGGCAAGGGCATCGCCGGCCTCTTCTCGACCCACCCGCCGATCGACGAGCGGGTCAAGCGGCTGCGGCAGATGCGCCCGAGCCTGTAACCAGATTCCCTCGTCCACCATTCCAATTCAGCGGACGGAGCGCCCGTAACGGCGCTCCGTTCGCTTTTGGCTCTGAATAGCTCCGTGAAGCGGCTGCCTTGAGAAAGCGCGCAGGCTCGCTATACTTTTTGAAGTAAAAGCTGATCCGGATTCGGGAGATTCAAAGAGATGGCCACTGATACTCGCGCTTTGATCGAGGAGATCCAGCCCTTCGAGGCCCAGCAGGAGATCGAGGGCGGCGACGTCGTCCTGATCGACACCCGTGAGCCGCACGAGTACGCGGAGACCCATCTGGAGGGCGGCAAGCTGGTGCCGCCGGGGCTGCTCGCCGACGAGATCGAGGCCGCCGCTCCCGACAAGTCCGCGCGCACGATCGTCTACTGCCGCTCCGGCAACCGTTCGGGGATCGCCGCCGCCCAGATGCAGGCACTCGGCTACACCGACGTCGCCTCGGTGGCGGGCGGAATCCTCGCCTGGCAGGAGCAGGGGCTGCCGGTGGTCAGCGCCACCGGGATGACCGCCGAGCAGCGCGACCGCTACTCGCGCCACACGCTGCTGCCCGAGGTCGGTCCCGACGGCCAGGTCAAGCTGCTGAACGCGAAGGTGCTGCTGCTCGGGGCCGGCGGCCTCGGCGCCCCGGCCGCTCTCTATCTGGCTGCGGCGGGGATCGGCACGATCGGCCTCGTCGACGACGACGTCGTCGACGCCTCCAACCTGCAGCGCCAGGTGATCCACAACACCGAACGGATCGGGATGCCGAAGACCGAATCGGCGCGGATCTTCATCGAGGCGCTCAACCCCGACGTCGAGGTGGTCGAGCACCGGGTCCGGCTCAACGCCGAGAACATCCTCGAGATCATCGGGAGCTACGACGTGATCGTCGACGGCGCCGACAACTTCCCCACGCGCTACCTCCTCAACGACGCCTCGGTGCGGCTGCGCAAGCCGGTCGTCTCGGCCTCGATCCTCAGCTTCGACGGCCAGGTCTCGACCTTCGTCCCCTACGAGGG
>JAFDWC010000158.1 GCA_018268655.1 Actinomycetota bacterium | reverse complement strand
CGCGGACGCCGCCGTTGGCGACCGTCTGCGCCACGCTCGCCATCTCCAGCGGCGTCGCCAGCACTTCGCCCTGGCCGATCGCCGAGACCCCGAGGTCGACTTCTTCGCCGATTTCCTGCGGGATGGTCGATTCGGCCGGTTCGACTTCGCGCACGATCCTCGGCGCGTAGAGGGTCGGCGGCGAGTTGAAGCCGAAGCGCTCGGCGGTGCTGACCAGGCCTTCGTTGCCGATCTTCGGCCCGAGCGGGGCGAAGACCGAGTTGCAGGACTGGGCGAAGGCCTGGCGGAAGGTGCCGCCGCAGTACTCGCCGTTGGCGTTGTTGAGGAAGCGGCCGCCGACGTTGATCCCGTTGTTGATTTCGAATTCGTCTTCGAGCGAGACGACGTGGGCCTGGAGGGCGGCGGTGGTGGTGATGATCTTGAAGGTCGAGCCGGGGGGCTGGGGGGCGGAGAAGGCCTGGCCGGCGAGGGCGCGGACGTCGCCGTTGCGGGCGTCGAGGACGGCGATGCCGCCGGCGCGGCCGGCGAGGGCGGCGACGGCGACGTCCTGCAGCGCCGGGTCGATCGTCGTCTTCACCGGCGCCCCCGCTTCCGGCTTCGCTTCGGCGAGCACCCGCGGCTGGCCGCCCTTCTGCGGCACCGCCAGAAGCTTGCCGCCGGGTTTGCCGGCGAGGCGGCGGTTGAAGGCCTGCTCGAGGCCGCTGATCCCGACCGGCGTTTCCGGCGGGTACCCCTGGCGGGCGAGCAGCGCCTCGTCTTCTTCCGGCGCTTCGCCGACTTCGCCGGTGACGTCGATCATCGCCGAGCCGAGTGGGTGTTCGCGTCCTTCCGCCGGGCCTTCGGCGAGCGCTTCGCCGTTGCCGGCGAGGATCGCCGCCCGCGGCGCCAGCGCGACCTTGGCTTCGAGCGTGTCTCCGCTGCGCAGGCCGGGGAAGACTAGGCTCGGGTCCCAGGCGATGCCGCCTTCGGCGTACGGCAGGTCGATCTCGTCTTCGAGCCGGCCGAAGGCGACGGTCTTGATCATGATCGAGACCGGGACGACGGTCTTGCCTTCGCGTGAGAACGGGTCCTGGGCGGAGCCGGCGAGGAGGCCGCGCTGGGTCGCGATCAGTTCGGCTTCGCGGTAGGCCTTGGCGAAGGCGGCGCTGCTGATCGCGGCTTTCGAGGAGTCGTTCAGCTGCCGGTACATCGCCTTGAAGTCGTGGGCCGCCCAGGCCGCCGCGAAGCGGTTGGCGGCGTCCTTGCTCGGCGATCCGGGAGCGCCGACCGCCGCCCCCGCGACGAAGGCGACGACCGCCACCAGCGCCAGCGGCAGCGTTCGCGTGACCAGGCGTCGCCGCCGCTCGGCCTCCAGGGTCTTCCTGTTCACCGGATGAAAGGTAATCGAGCGGTCCTCGGAAGCGGCAGCAGGAATGCAGTTGGGCGGCGACGGCGACGCCGGGCCGAGCTTCGCGGGATGCTTCTATTCAGCAATGAGCGTGCTCGACTGGGCGATCCTCGCCTTCACCTTCGCCCTCGGCCTGTGGGGGTACCGACAGGGGTTGATCGTCGGCTTCCTCACCCTGCTCGGGTTCGCCGCCGGCGCCGTGATCGGCAGCCGGGTCGGGCCGCTGCTGCTGAGCAAGGGCTCCGACTCGCCCTACGCGCCGCTCTGCGCGGCCCTCGGGGCGCTGCTGGTCGGGGCGGTGATGGCGGTGACGATCGAGAGCTTCGCGCTCGGCCTGCGGGCGCGGATGCTGGCGCAGCGCCGCGCCCTCCACCTCGCCGACGGGGCCGGCGGCGCGGCGCTGATCGCCGCCGTCGCCCTCGGGCTGGTCTGGGTCTTCGGCGCCGTCGCCCTGCACGCCCCGGGCACCGCCCGGCTGCGCGCCGACGTCCAGGAATCGGTGATCCTCAGCAGCCTCAACGAAGTCCTGCCGCCGTCGGGGCCGGTGCTGAACGCGCTCGACCGGGTCGACCCGGCCCCCTCGGTGACCGGGCCGGCGACGCCGAGCGAAGCTCCCGACCCGCGGATCGGCGCCGACCCCAACGTGCTGCGGGCCGGCGGCGCTGTGGTCCGGGTGCTGAGCACCGCCTGCGGGCTCGGCGTCGAGGGCTCGGGCTGGGCGGTGCGGCCGGACCTGATCGTCACCAACGCCCACGTCATCGCCGGCGCGACCGACACCACGGTGACGACCCAGGGTGGGGTCGAGCTCGACGCCACCGCGGTCTACTACTCGCCGGCCGACGACCTCGCCCTGCTGCGGGTCGAAGGCGCCCGGCTGCCGACCCTGCCGATCAGCTCGCAGCGCAGCGACGGCGAGGAGGCGGCGGTGCTCGGATACCCGGAGAACGGCCCCTACACGATCGAGCCGGCGCGGGTGGGGGAGACGCGGGCGACGATCAGCGAGGACTCCTACGGCAACGGTCCGGTCAACCGGACGATCACGGCGCTGCGGGCTGCGGTCCGCAGCGGCAACTCCGGCGGACCGCTGGTCGATGCTCAGGGGCGGGTGGTCGGGATCGTCTTCGCGGCGACCACCGGCGGCGGGCCCGCGGGCGGCTTCGCGATCCCCGCCGAGGACGTCCGCGACGCGCTGCCGCAGGTCGGCGGCGAGGTCGGGACCGGTCCCTGCACGCGCTGACCACCGGCCAGGCGGGAGCTTCGGCGGGTCCCTATAAGTGCATCGGTTATCCCTGCTCAGAGCGGAAAACCGGGCGCCGACGGCGGCCGTTCAGTAAGGTCAGGTTGATGCAGCAGGCCAGTGTGACCCAGGCCGCGGCGGCCGGTCTCCCGGAGGCGGTCTGTCCCCATTTCCACGCGGCGATCGAGTTGATCGGCAAGCGTTGGACCGGCGCCATCGTCTGCGGCCTGACCGAGCGGCCGATGCGCTTCGGCGAGATGCGCCGGGCCGTCCCCGGCCTCTCCGACCGGCTGCTGTCGCAGCGGCTGCGCGAGCTCGAGGAAGCGGGGCTGGTGCAGCGCGAGGTCGAAGCCGGGACCCCGGTGAGGGTCACCTACTCGCTGACCGTGCGCGGCGAGGAGCTCGGCCCGGCGATTCGCGAGCTCCGCATCTGGGCCAAGCGCTGGAACTGCGGATCTGCGACGTCCTGACCAAGCATTTCGGCGTCCTCGGTCGCTCGGCTCGGGTCACGCACTGGAGTGCGCTCCCCTCGCCTCGCTTCCCTGCGTCCTTGAACTGCTTGGTCAGGACGTCGCAGATCGGGCCCGGGCGCGTCAGATCGAGTCGGATCCGCGTCGGGCGCTTGAACTAGCCTGATCGGGTGGACCAGCTGCCGCCCGTCGATCCCGGGCAGATCGAGCTCGAGGTGCCGCGGCCGAGCGGCGACCCGGAGCTGCCGGGGCCGTTCCCGGTCGGCCGCTACGCGGGCAAGCTGCAGGAGGAGATGCGGAAGCGGGCGCGGGTGCTGCTGGTCGGCGAGGTGACCGGGGTCGGGCGCAGCCGGGTCCAGGCCTACTTCGAGCTCCGCGACGGCGACGGCGCAGTGCCCTGCGCGATCTGGCTCAACGACCTCGAGCGGGCCGGGCTGCCGGAGGGGGCGCTGCGCGACGGCGCCGAACTGGTGATCGCCGGCGGGCCCGACTACTACCCGGGCGGCGGCGCCGCTTCGCCGAGCTTCTGCTTCCGCGCCACTCACGTGCGGCTGGCCGGCGAGGGCGACCTGATGCTGCGGCTGGAGGCGCTGCGCAAGCAGCTGCGGGGCGAGGGGCTGTTCGAGCTGCAGCGGCAGCTGCGGCGGCCGTTGCTGCCGCGGACGCTGGGGGTGGTGACGGCGGAGAGCGGCGCCGCCCGCCGCGACCTGCTCGCCGGCCTGCGCCGGCGCGGCTGGGCGGGGACGGTGGTCTGGGCCTTCGCCCCGGTCCAGGACCGGCGCGCGGCGCCGGCGATCACCGCCGCGATCCAGGACCTGGCGGCGCGGCCCGAGGTCGAGGCGATCGTCGTCACCCGCGGCGGCGGCAGCCTCGCCGACCTCTGGGCCTTCTGCGACGAGACCCTCTGCCGGACGGTGGCGATGCTGCGGGTGCCGGTGGTGAGCGCGGTCGGCCACGAGCGCGACTCGACCCTGATCGACGACGTCGCCGCGGTTGCCTGCTCGACCCCGACCCACGCCGCCGAGGCGGCGGTGCCGCTCGACTGCGTCGCCGCCCGCCGCGAGCTCGGCCGCGCCGGCAACTCGCTGCGGCGGGCGGCCGACGGAGCGGTTGCGGTGCGGGCGCGGCACCTCGGCTCGCTCGCCCGCGGCCCGGCGCGGGCGCTGCGGCGCGAGCGCTCGAAGCTGAACCAGATGATCCGCGAGGTGCGGGCCGCCTCCGAACGCGGGCTGGCCGAGCGCTCGACGTTCCAGCGGCGGATCGCCGCGGTGGTGCTGGAACGGGCGCGGCGGCGGGCGATCGAGCGGACCGTTGCGGGCGTGGCCGAGGAGCGTCGCCGCGGCGCGGTGATCGAGCGCGCCGCAACCCGCGACCTGGCGCGTCGCCGCGAGGCGCTGCGCCGGGCGGCGGTGACCCTGCGCGCTCACGATCCCGAGCGGACGCTGGAGCGCGGCTACGCACTGGCCGAGAGCGCCGCCGGCGAGCCGGTGACCAGCGCCGCCGCCGCGGCCGCCGCCGGAGCGGTCAAACTGCGCTTCGCCGATGGGCGCGTTGGAGCAAGAGTCGAGCGGGATGGCTGAGCAGCCGGCGAGCTACGAGGCCGCGGTCGAGCGCCTCGAGGAGATCATCGACCGGCTCGATTCAGGCCAGGCGGGCCTGCGCGAGACCCTGGAGCTCTGCCGCGAGGGCCGGGAGCTGGTCGGCTACTGCGCCGGCGAGCTCGACGCCGTCGGCGAGGGGCTCAAAGAGCTCCGCTTGGACGAGCTCGCCGCCCGACTCGACCCTGAAGCGTCCTGACCGGCGCATTTCGGCGTCCTCGGTCGCTCGCTTTCGGGTCACGCACTGAAGTGCGCTCCCCTCGCCTCGCTCCCTGCGTCCTTGAACTGCTTGGTCAGGACGCTTCAGGACCGGAGCAGAGATTGCCCAGGGCCGGGCAGCCATTGCAGAGGGGCCAGTCGCGACGGTCGAGTCGGGCGACGGGGAACTCGCCGCTGTGGATGCGGTCGATCGCGCGCTCCAGTTCGGCGCGGCCGGCGGACCGCTCGTCGGGGCCGAGGAGGGTGAGGACCGGTTCCTCGGGGCGCTCGAGGAAGACGTAGGCGACCTCCACCTCCTCGGTGCCGAGGGCCTCGGCGGCGGCCAGGGCGTAGATCGCGCGCTGGGTCGAGTAGCGGGCGGCGTGCTCGGCGGGGGTCGAGCCGCCGAGCCGGTCGGTCTTGTAGTCGACGACCAGGGGAGGGGCGCCGTCGCGCTCGACCAGGAGGTCGATCGAGCCGCGCAGGACGGTGCCGCCGGCTCCCAGCAGGATCGGCACCTCGGCCCGGACCCGGGCGGCGCCGGCGATCCGCTCGGCGTGGAGCGGCGAGCCCAGCCAGGCGCGGATCGGGCCGAGCAGGTCCGCCGGGTCGAGGCGCCCGCCGTCGAGCCCTGCGGCCGTCGCGTGCCGCCGCGCCAGATCCTCGGAGGGCTCGCGCCAGCCGTTGGCCTGGCTCCACTCGAGCAGGGCATGGACGGCCGCCCCTCGCGCCGTCCGCTCTTCCCGCGCCGACGGCGTCCCCTCGACCTCGTCTCCCGGCGGTGCGCTCGTCGTTTGTAACCCTGTGGGTGACAAACGACGAGCGGTGCTGCCGCCGGCGACCCCGAGCACGCGCTCGAGGTAAAAGCGGTAGCCGCATTCCTCATAGGCCGAGATCGCGGTGTAGGACAGGGGGCGGCTGGGGGCGACCGGCGGTTGGCGCTCGGCCAGCGGCGGCGGGCCGGCGCCCAGCTCCCGTGCGCCGCCGCCCTCGCGGCGCAGCGCCCGCAGCTCGGCCGCGCGCTCGGGCGTGGGCAGGTTGGCGCGGACGGCGATGGCCGAGGGGGCGAAGCTGGCCTCGAGCCCGGGCCGCGGCTCTGGCGGCGGCACCGCGACCTCGGTGTCGGCGTCGCGTGCGACGCCGAGCGCCTCGACCAGGCGCTCGATCACCGGCGTCGAGGCCTTCACCTCGCGCCCCGGCTCGGGCTTGACGACGCCGCTGAGGATCAGCCGCCGCCGCGCCCGGGTGGCGGCGACGTGGAACAACCGCAGCCCCTCTTCGGAGTCGCGCTCGCGGCTCTCCTCGAGCAACTCCGTGTACTCGTAGAGGTTGACCGCGGCGGTGCCGAGGCGACGCAGCTGCATCCCCACCCGCGGCGGCTGCTCGCGGCCGAGCAGGAGCAGCGGCGGCCGGGCGCCGGCGAGCAGGCTGCGCGAGAGGTCGGGGACGGCGACGACGTCGAACTCGAGCCCCTT
>JAFDWC010000157.1 GCA_018268655.1 Actinomycetota bacterium | reverse complement strand
CGCGATCGCGCGGGCGATGCAGAGCCGCTGCTGCTGGCCGCCGGAGAGGCCCGAGCCGGGCTTGTCGAGCCTGTCCTTGACCTCGTTCCAGAGGTGGGCGCCGCGCAGGCTGCGCTCGACGATCGCATCCTTCTCTTCCTTCGAGACGCGGCCGGAGTTGAGGTTGAGGCCGGCGGCGACGTTGTCGTAGACCGACATCGTCGGGAACGGGTTCGGTTGCTGGAAGACCATCCCGACCAGCCGCCGCACCTGCACCGGGTCGACGCCGCGACCGTAGATGTCCTCGCCGTCGAGGGTGATCTCGCCTTTCATCGTCGCGCCCAGGGTCAGCTCGTGCATCCGGTTGAGCGAGCGCAGGAAGGTCGTCTTGCCGCAGCCGGAGGAGCCGATCAGCGCCGTCACCTTGTTCGGCTCGATCGTCATCGTCACCCCTTCGACGGCGTGGAAGTCGCCGTAGTAGAGGTCGACCGAGCTGGTGACCATCGTCTTCGCCCGCCTCGGTGTGGCCGTCGTCGGCGCCTCGGTCGAGGTCGCCGTCACCGCCACGTCCTTGCTCATCGATCCCTGGCCTTTCTCGGTCGCGGGCTCGGGGGGCGCGGCGGCCTTCGCCTCTGCGGAAGATCCGAACATGTTCCTGAGTTTCCTTCCCTCCACTGTGGTCCTCAGCGGATCTCCGTTTTGTAGCGGCGGTAGACGAGCCGGGCGATGACGTTGAGGATCACGACGATCGCGATCAGGGTCAAGGCCGCGGCCCAAGCGCGGTCGTATGACGCGGTTTTGTGGATCCCGGGCGAGCGGTACTCGTTGAAGGCGTAGACGGCGAGGTTCTGCATCCGGCCGCTGAACGGGTTGGTGTTGAGCGAGTCGACGACGCCGGTGGTGACCAGCAGCGGCGCGGTCTCGCCGATGATCCGGGCGGTGGCGATCATGACGCCGGTGACGAGGCCGGCGAAGGCGGTCGGCAGGACCACCTTGGTGATCGTCTTCCACTTCGGCGTGCCGAGCGCGTAGGACGCTTCGCGGAGGTGGTTGGGGACGATCTTCAGCACCTCCTCGGAGGCGCGGATGACGATCGGGATCATCAGCACCGAGAGCGCGATCGAGCCCATCACCCCCATCCGGATGCCGGGCCCGAAGAAGAGCTCGAACAGCGCGTAGGCGAAGAGGCCGGCGACGATCGAGGGGATCCCCGTCATCACGTCGACGAAGAAGGTCAGCGCCCGCCGCAGCTTGCCGGTGCCGTACTCGTTCATGTAGATCGCCGCCATCAGCCCGACCGGAACCGAGATGACGACGGCGACGGCGGTGATGATCAGGGTGCCGACGATCGCGTGCTCGGCGCCGCCGCCGCCGATCTTGCCGCGGGCGTCTTCGGTGAAGAATTCGGCGCTGAGCCCGGGGATGCCGCGCCTGACGACTTCGTAGAGGAGCGAGATCAGCGGCGCCATCGCGACCCCGAAGGCGACGACGATCGCCATCGTGATCGCCCGGTCCTTGGCCCGCCGCGCCCCCTCGACCGCGCGCGACCAGGCGTAGATGCCGGCGACCGCGAGGAGGGCGCCGAAGACCAGCATCAGCGCGACCGTGAAGATCCCGAGCGCCCCGAGGACGATCGCGCAGAAGGCGAGCGCGGCGGCGACAACGCCGTAGGGGGCCCAATCAGGCAGGACGCCGGCGCTGGCGCCGCCACCGAGCAGGCGGCCCGCCGCCGGGGCGCCGGCCGTCGCCAGCTCGGGCTGGAATCCGCTGCTGTCGGGTGGAGGCGCGCTCATCTACTGGACATTGGAGCGGGCGATGATCGCCCGGGCGATGAAGTTGGTGACGAGGGTGATGGCGAAGAGGACGAGCCCGGTGGCGATCAGCGCGTTGATCTTGATCCCGGAGGAGTCGGGGAAGTTGAGGGCGATGTTGGCGGCGATCGTCGAGGGGTTCGCCTGGCTGATCAGGTTGAAGCTGACGGCGCCGGAGACCGAGAGGATGATCGTGACCGCCATCGTCTCCCCCAGCGCCCGGCCGAGGCCGAGCATGGCGCCGCTGATCACCGACGATTTGCCGAACGGCAGTACCGTCATCCGGATCATCTCCCAACGGGTGGCGCCGAGCGCCTGCGCGCCTTCCTGCAGTTTGCGCGGCGTCTGCGCGAACGCCTCGCGGGCGATCGCCGAGACGATCGGCAGGATCATCACCGCGAGGACGACGCCGACGACCAGCATCGTGCGTCCGGTGGTCGAGGCGGGCCCTTCGAAGATCGGGATGAAGCCGAGCTTCGCTTCCAGCCATTTCATCGCCGGCACCGCGGCGGGGCCGAGGACGAAGATCCCCCAGAGGCCGTAGATGATGCTCGGGATCGCCGCCAGCAGGTCGACCAGGAAGCCGAGCGCCAGGGCCAGCCGCGCCGGCGCGATGTGGGTGATGAAGAGCGCCACCGCGACCGCCAGCGGGACCGCGATCACCGTCGCCAGGGCGCCGGCGAGGACGGTGCCGAATGCCAGCGGGGCGACGTATTCGATGAAGGTCTTGCCGCCCGGCAGCTCCGAGGCCGAGGCCGTCAGCCCCGGCCAGCCCTCGCTGAGGAGGAAGATCGCGACTCCGGCGAGCAGGGCAAGGATCGTCACCGCGGCGATCACCGCGGTGTTGGAGAAGATGCGGTCGCCGCGGCGGCGGCGCCCTCCGGACGCCGCCGCCAGCAGCTGACCTGCGTTGGTCGTGGTATCGACCGATGACACCGGTGCTTAGCCTTCGATCGCTTCCACGGCCGGCATCACCTTTTTCCGCAGGGCTTCGGTGAGCGGAGCCGAGCCGGCCTGTTCGGCGGCCAGTTCCTGCCCTTCGGGGCTGACCGCGTATTCGAAGTACGCCTTGACCAGCGCTGCTTCTTCGACCGACTTGTACTTGGTGCAGCCGATCAGCGAGGAGACGAGGATGATCGGGTAGGTCCCCGAGCTTTCCGTCTTGCGGTCGATTTCGAACGCGGTGACGTATTTGTTGCCGCCCTCGAGTTCGGGATCTTCCTTCGACAGCTCGAGGACTTTGGCCGCCGCTTCCGGCGACGGTTCCGCCCAGGTCGAGCCGACCTTGATCTTGGCGACGCCGAGTTCGCCGGCCTGGCTGGCATCGGCGTAGCCGATCGTCCCTTCGCCGGCGGTCACCGCTTCGACCACGCCGGAGGTGCCGTTGGCCGCTTCGCCGCCCTTGACCGGCCATTCACCGCTGACTTCGTGCGTCCAGACGTTCGGCGCCACCTTCGAGAGGTAATCGGTGAAGTTTTCGGTCGTGCCGGATTTGTCAGAGCGGTTGACCGGGACGATCCGGGTCGAGGGGAGTTCGACGCCCGGGTTGTCTTTGGCGATCGCCGGGTCGTTCCATTCCTTGATTTCCTGGTTGAAGATCTTCGCCAGGGTTTCCGAGTCGAGGTTCAGTTCTTCGACGCCCGGGACGTTGTAGATGATCGCGATCGGCGAGATGTAGTTCGGGACCTCGACCAGTTCGCCGGGCCCACACCGTTTCACCGCCTTGGCGAGTTCGCCTTCGGTTTCGGAGAGCGGCGTGTCGGAGGCGCCGTAGGCGACCCCGCCGGAGATGAACTGTTCGCGCCCGCCGCCGGACCCGACCGGGTCGTAGGAAATCGTGGCGCCGCCGTTGGCGTTCTCGAGTTCGGCGATCCACGCTTCCTGGGCCGCCTGCTGAGCGGTCGAGCCGGCACCAGCGATTTCGCCCGAGACTTCGGCCGAAGGCGCCCCCCCGCTTTCGCTTTCGGTCTTGCCACCGCTGCTGCTCGTGCTTTCGGAGCTACCACCGCAGGCGGCAACGCCGAGCGCGAGAATCGCCGCGGAAGCAATCACCGCAAGCCATCTAGCTCTGGACATCGGTCTCCTCTTCTTGTCTTTTGGACACTCTTCAAGCCGGCGAGACACCGGTTGAAGCGAGGCTGTCAACGGCTTGGATGCAGCTTGTTACTCGCGTGTAGCGAGCTTGTGAAAAAGATGTAAAAGCGGCTGAAACCGTCGAATGCGGTACTCAGCAGCCATCGGGCGAGAAGCGGTACCCGATGCCGTTGTGGGTGTGGATCAGCTGGGTTTCCGGCAGCGCCGCGCCGAGCTTCGCCCGCAGGCGGCTGACGTAGACGTCGACCGAGCGATCCTCGCGCCGGGGCTGTGACCCCCAGACCTCGGCGAACAGCTCCTCGCGGGTCATGATCCGCTGCGGGTGCTCGGCCAGGGTGACGAGCAGCTGCAGCTCGCGCATGGTCAGGCTCAGCGGGCGGCCGTCGACCAGTGCGGCGTGCTCGCCGGGGCGGATCTCCAGCCTGCCACCGGCTCCCGTCGGCGTCGCCAGCACCCCGTTCTCGATTCCCGTTCCCGTCACCGCCATCGCAGCCGAGAATGGCGCCGGGAATCGTACGCCCGGTTACCTCGAGGTGAAGCTGTTGTGAACTACCTGTGAAGAAATCGACTTGTCCGGTGCCTTCGGGGCACCCTCGGGCGCCGGCCGGAGCTCCTCCTCGACGATCCCGGCCGGTTCCGGATCGAACCGGTAGCCGATGCCGAAGTGGGTGTGGATGTAACTCCAGTGCGGCGAGTTCTTCTCCAGCTTCTGGCGCAGCTTACGGATGAAGACGTCGACCGAGCGGTCGCCATGGGCCATCGCGTAGCCCCAGACCCGTTGGTAGATCGTCTCCCGCTCGAGCACCTGGCCGCGCTCCTCGGCCAGCAGGTGGAGCAGCTCGAACTCGCGGCGGGTGAGGTCGAGGTTGACCTCGCCGACGAAGACCTGGAAACGGTCCGGACGGATCTTCAGGTCGCCGGCGGCAAGCGGGGTGGCATCGTCGCCGTCGCGGCGGGCGCGGCGACGGCGGCGCGAGACCGCTTCGATCCTGGCGATCGCCTCCTCCGGGTGGGCCGGCTTGGTGATCCAATCGTCGACCCCGAGCCGCAGGCCACGGACCCGCTGGGCGACCGTCGAGCGACCGGTGCATACGACCAGGGCCAGGTCGGGCAACAGCGAGGCGACCCGGTCGAGGTACTCCCAGGCTTCCTCGCCGGCGACGGCCGGGTCGAGCAGCAGCGCGTTCAGCTTCATCGCGACGAGGTCGCGGGGCGGCACAGCGCCGGCGCTGTGACGGAGCTGCCAGCCGGCCGCCTCCGCCCGCTTGGCCAGCACGGTGACGAAGCCGCTATCGGCGTCGAGCACACCCAGACGGATAGGGGCTGGTGACAACAAGGCAACGGCAGTGTATTTGCCCGCCACCCTCGAATGCCGACGTTTACAGGATTTTCACAAGTGATTGACGGGCGATTCGGGGCGAAACGACCGCTCAGAAGGTCGCCGGGCGCAGGCCGGTTGCGATGATCAACAGCACCGCGGCGCCGGCGATGTAGCGATAGAGGACGAAGGGGCGGTAGCTGCTGGTGCGGACCAGGCGCAGGAGGAAGGAGATCGCGACGTAGCCGGAGACCGCGGCGGCGATCGTGCCGACGATCATCGGCCCGGCAACGCCCGACGGCAGACCTTCGTTGACCGCGCTCGCCGCCTTGAAGAGGGTGGCCCCGGCGACGGCCGGGATCAGCAGCAAGAAGGAGAAGCGGGCGGCGCCGTCGCGGTCGAGGCCGAGCCAGCGGCCGGCGGTGATCGTGATCCCCGAGCGCGAGGTGCCCGGGGCCAGCGCCAGGACCTGGGCGAGGCCGATGTACCAGCCGTCGCGGAGGGTGGTTTGGCCGAGCCGCTTGCGCTGCGGGCGGCGGTCGGCCACTCCCAGCAGCCAGCCGAAGAAGATCAGCTGGATCGCGATCATCCAGGGCTCGCCGAGGTGTTCGTCGATGAAGTCGGAGCCGATGCCGCCCGCGATCACCGCCGGCACGGTGCCGATCGCGATCGCGATCGCCAGGCGCTGGTCGACCCGCTCGGTCGAGCGCTCGCGGCAGGCGGAGACGAAGCCACCGATCAGCCGGACCACCTCCTGGCGGAAATAGACCACGGCGGCGATCAGGGTGCCGGCGTGCAGGGCGACGTCGAAGGTCTTGTTGAACTGATCGTTTTCGATCAGGAATGTGTAGTCCTGGAGCCAGGGGATGAGGATCAGGTGGCCGGACGAGGAGATCGGCAGGAACTCCGTCAGGCCCTGGACCACCCCCAGCAGGAGGGCCTCTAGATTCGACACGCGGTGATCCTATGCGGCTGCCCGCCGCCGGAGCGGTGCGATAGATTTCGCCCCGTGAAGCGCACCGCTGCCGCCCTGATCTCCTTTTTGATGCTGATGCTGGTCACCGCCCCCGCGGCGCTGGCCGAGAACGGCGAGGGCTGGGCCGGCAAGACCAGCGACAAGACGGTGACCTTCTTCTGCTTCGGAGTGATGGCCTTCTTCGTGATCCTGGTCATCGCCGCCTCGCTGATCCAGGGCAGGCTTGAGCGCCGCAAGGAGCGGCGTCGGCTGGATCTAGAGCGGCTTTCTTAGGGGCGGCTAGTGGCGGTCAGGGTCCCTTTTTCCCAGGGACCAGCGTTTCGCCCAGGAGGCGC
>JAFDWC010000156.1 GCA_018268655.1 Actinomycetota bacterium | reverse complement strand
GATGCCCTCGTCGTTTGTCACCCAGAGGGTGACAAACGACGAGGGCGCTCTCGGTGGGGCGCTCGCCGGCCACGAACGGCGTCCCGTCCCCGCGCCAGGTGCCCCCGACCGGTCAGGGCCCTCGTTGTGCACTTGTGGTCGCCATGGCCACCTCAACTGCACACAGATTCTCTTGATCGGCCTCTGGGCACGGCGGCGGCCGGCTCCATGCCTCCCCGCGGGATCCTGGACGGCCTCGTCGCGCTCGGCCTCCATATCCAGATCTCAGGAGAACGAGGCGGAGGTTGGCCGGTGAGCGGCGGGGTCGACCTCGAGCGGCTGCTGGCGGCGCTGGCCGAGGAGCTGCCGCGGGCGGCTGAGTTGCGACGCGAGCTGCACCGGCGGCCGGAGCTCGGCCATCGCGAGAACGGCACCCGGCAGCTGCTGGTGGCCGCGCTGGAGGGCGTCGACTCCGGGCCGATCCTCGGCACCGGCCTGCTTGCCCGCGCCGGGGGCGCGGGCGGCTCCGGGGGCGCGGGCGTCGCGGACAGCGCCGGCGCCCCAGCCCCGATCCTCGTCCGGGCCGAGCTCGACGGGCTCCCGATCGAGGAGCGCACCGGGGCCGATTTCGCCGCCGGCAACGGCGCCATGCACGCCTGCGGCCACGACGTCCACATGGCCGCCCTGGTGGCGCTGACCCGCGCCGTCGCCCGGCTTGGCGCCGGGGCGCCGCCGCTGCTCGCCTTCTTCCAGCCGAGCGAGGAGGCGCCGCCCTCCGGCGCCCGCGCTTTCCTCGCCGAGGCTGCCGCCCACGGACCGCTGCGGGCGGTCGTCGCCGCCCACGTCCACCCCGAGATCCGGTTCGGGGCGGTCGCGGTCCCGGCCGGGCCGATCAACGCCGCCTGCGACGACCTCCGGATCGAGGTCACCGGTGCCGCCACCCACGCCGCCTACCCGCACCGGGGCCGCGACCCGGTGCTGGCGCTGGCGGCGGTGGTGACGGCGCTGCAGCAGGTCGTCGCCCGCCGGCTCGACCCGCTTCACCCGGCCGTCGTCAGCATCACCCGGCTCGCCGCCGGCGAGGCCGCGAACGCGATTCCCAACCGCGCCAGCGCCTGGGGCACGGTGCGGACGCTCGAGCCCGGCGACCGTGCCGCGGCGCTCGAGCTGGTCCGCCAGATCACCGCCGACGTCGCCCGCGCCCACGGCTGCGAGGCGACGGTCGAGGTCAGCGCCGGCGAGCCGGCGCTGGTCAACGACGCCGCCCTCTGCGCCGCCGCCGAACCCCTCCTCGCCGCGGCGGGGGCGAGCGCGGCGCCCGGATTCCGGTCATGCGGCTCCGACGACATCGCCTTCCTCGGCGAGCTGGCGCCGCTGGCGATGGCCTTCGTCGGCGTCGCCGGCGCCCAGGAGCTGGACGACGTGCCGCTCCACGACCCGCGCTTCCTGCCGAAGCAGGTGGCGGTCGCCGCCGTCGCCCGCGCCCAGGCCTGCCTCTACGCGGCCGCCGCGAGTGCGGCGCCGAAACAGACTGGCCAGGGTTCGCCGGCCCACTTCCACCAATCCGTAGATAGCTCGGGCCAGGGCCCGCGGGGACACTGATCGTCGTGATGGGAGTGGAGAGAGACCCAGGCTCGGGGCCCGAGCTGGTCGCGGCTGGCGTCTGCGTTCATTTCGAGGGCGTCAAGGCCGTCGATGGCGTCGACCTGACCCTGCGCCGCGGCGAGGTCCTGGGCCTGGTCGGCCCCAACGGCGCCGGCAAGACGACCCTCGTCAACTCGCTCACCGGCTTCGAGACCCCGACCGCCGGCAGCGTCCACCTCGGCGACCGCGACGTCACCGGGATGCCGGCCGCCCGCCTCGCCCGCCTCGGGGTCGCCCGCACCTTCCAGTCGGGCCGCCTCTTCGACCACCTGACCGTGCTCGAGAACGTCGAGGCGGCGGCGCTGACCGGCCACCGCACGCGCCGCCGCGCCGTCGTCCACGCCACCTCGGTGCTGGAGATGCTCGAGCTCTCCCACATCGCCAGCCGCCGCGCCCGCGAGCTCTCCCACGGCGAGAGCCGCAACGTCGAGCTCGGTCGCCTGATCGCCACCGGTCCCACCTTCATGCTCCTGGACGAGCCCGCCGCCGGCCTCAACGAGGCCGAGAGCGACCAGTTGACGGCGCTGATCGCCTCGCTGCCCGAGCGGCTCGACTGCGGGGTCCTGATCATCGAGCACGACATGCGGGTGATCATGCGGCTCTGCCACCGCATCCAGGTGCTCGACCACGGCAAGACGATCGCCCTCGGCACCCCTGAGGCGATCCGCGCCGACCCGGTCGTCAGCGAGGCCTACCTCGGCTCGGTGGAGCGCGATGCTGCGAGTTGACTCGCTCGAGGTCCGCTACGGTCGCCTCACCGCCCTGCACGGGATCTCCTTCGAGGTCGGCAGCGGCGAGTGCGTCGGCCTGATCGGCGCCAACGGCGCCGGCAAGACGACCACGCTCTCGGCGATCGCCGGGGTGCTGACCCCGGCCGCCGGGACGATCGAGCTCGAGGGCGCGATCGTCAACCGCGAGGCGCCCGAGGCGATCGTCCGCCGCGGCGTCGCCCTGGTCCCGGAGGGGCGGCGGATCTTCACCACCCTCTCGGTCGAGGAAAACCTGCGGATCGGCGCCTCGATCCGGGGCGACGACGAGATCGCGGCCGACGTCGAGCGGATGATGGAGCGCTTCCCGGTCCTGCGCCGCTACGCCGGCACCCACGCCGGCAAGCTCTCCGGCGGCGAGCAGCAGCAGCTGGCGATCGCCCGGGCGCTGATGTCGCGGCCGCGGCTCCTGCTCCTCGACGAGCCCTCGCTGGGGCTGGCGCCGCTGATGGTCGACCTCGTCTTCGACCTGGTCGCGCAGCTGCGCGAGGAGGGGATCACGATCCTCTTGGTCGAGCAGAACGGCCGCCGCACGGTCGAACTCGCCGACCGCACCTACGTGCTGGCGAGCGGCTCGATCGTGCTGACCGCGACCGGCCCCGAGGACCTCGGCGAGGTCGAGCGCGCCTACTTCGGCGGCGACGCCGCGGTGGAGGCCTGAGGTGACCCGGCGGTGACCGAGATCATCCAGCACCTCGTCGACGCGGCCGGGCTGGCCAGCCTCTACGCGTTGCTGGCGCTGCCGGTGGCGCTGGTCTACGGGATCATGAACCTGGTCAACTTCGCCCACGGCGAACTGATCATGATCGGCGCCTACGGGCTCTTCATCTTCGCCGCGATCACCCTGCCGCTGGCCGCCTTCCTCGCCCTCGTGATCGTCGTCCTCGCCGCCCTGGCGATGGAGCGGGCGGCCTTCCGGCCGGTCCGCGGCTCCAGCCCGGAGACCCTCCTGGTGACCTCCTTCGCGGTCAGCTTCCTACTCCAGAACGCCGCCCTGATGATCTTCGGCAGCCGCCCGAAGAGCGTCGAAACCCCGAGCCTCTTCAGCCAGACCGTGACCATCGGCGGCGTCCACATCGAAGGGGTGACGATCCTCTCGGTCGGGCTCGCCGTGATCTGCATCGGCGGCCTCGTCATCTTCATGAAGCGGACCGCCTTCGGGATGGCGATGCGGGCCGCGGCCGAGGACTTCACGATGGCCCGCCTGGTCGGGATCCGCGCCAACGCGGTGATCTCCGGGACCTTCGCGATCAGCGGCGTCGGCGCCGGCGTGGCCGCTTTCATCCTCGTCGTCCAGGGCGGCTCGGCCTTCGCGACGATGGGCTTGACCCCGGTGATCATCGCCTTCGTGGCGACGATGATGGGCGGCCTCGGCAGTTTCAGCGGCGCCCTGATCGGGGCCGCCCTGCTCGGCGCCGGCACCGTCGCCTTCGACGTCCTGCTGCCGACCCAGCTGCGCTCCTCGCGCGAAGCCTTCGTCTACGGCGCCGTTCTCGTCGTCCTCCTGATCCGGCCCCAGGGCCTGGTCCCGGCGCGGCGGGAGCGGGTCTGATGCAGCGGCTCGGCACCAGCCTCGGGAAGATCCAGACGCCGGTGCTGCTGACGATCGTCATCGCGGCGATCTCCCTGCTCGCCCCGCTCGGCGGCCTGGCGATGGAAAACCGGGCGATCGTGATGCTGATCAACATCGCCCTCGTCGTCGGTCTCTACTCCTTCGCCGGCCTCTCCGGCGTCCTCTCCTTCGGCCACATGAGCTTCATGGGGATCGGCGCCTACACCGGCGCCCTGATCACGATCCCGCTGACCGCGAAGAGCGCGCTGCTGCCGGAACTGCCGAGCTTCATCGCCCACGCCGAGTTCTCCTTCCCGATCGCGATCCTGATCGGCGGCGGCGTCGCCGCCTTCGTCGCGCTCGTCGTCTCGCTGCCGGTGGCGCGGCTCCCCGCCCTGGCGATGTCGCTGGCGCTGTTCGCGGTGCTGGTCATCGCCTACCAGGTGGAGAGCAACTGGAACAGCGTCACCCGCGGTCGCCAGGCGCTGTTCGGGGTCCCGACCGGGACCACCCTCGGGGTCGCCCTGGCGGTCGCGCTGCTGGTGATCTTCTTCGTCTACGGCTACCAGGAGTCGCGCTTCGGGTTGCGTCTGCGGGCCTCGCGGGAGAATGAGCTGGCGGCGGCGGCGATCGGCGTCGACGTCGTCCGCGAGCGCCGCATCGCGCTGGTCCTCAGCGGCTTCGTGATCGGCGTCGCCGGGGTCGTCTACGCCCAGTACCTCGGCGTCTTCACCCCCAACGACTTCTACCTCGACGTCACCTTCCTGACGATCGCGATGCTGGTCATCGGCGGCACCCGCAGCCTCACCGGGGCGGTGATCGGGCCGATCCTGGTCGCCGTCCTCACCTACCTGCTGCAGCGCGGCGAGACCGTCACCGGCCCCGGCCTGCAGCAGATCGGGCTGGCGCTGGCGATGCTCGCGGTCCTGATCTTCCGCCCCAGCGGCCTCTCGCTGGGTGCCGAGCTGACGATTTCCTCCCTGCGCTCACTGGTGGTGCGGGGCCGGCGCCGGACCCCCTCGGCGCCGGCCTCGAGCGCACCCGCGCAGCTCGAGGTCCCCGATGAGAACTGAACCCCCCCGGAAGGAGAATCGATGGCCAGCCCGAGACTGAGGACGATTACCGTGGCGATCGCCATCGCCCTGGCGGCGACGGTACTCGCCGCCTGCGGCAGCAGCTCCGAAGAAGGAGGGGGCGGCGGCGAAGAAAACGGCCCGATCACGATCGGCTTCGCGACCGCCCAGTCGGGCGCCTTCGCCTCCTACGACAAACCGGCGGTCGACGGGGCGAAGCTGGAGATCGAAAAGATCAACGCCGAAGGCGGGATCGACGGGCGCAAGATCAAGGTGGTCGAAGCCGATACCCGGACCGACATCAACGGCGCTCGCGAAGCGGCGGACGAAGTGCTCGCCAACGGGGCCCAGTTCATGATGGTCACCTGCGACTTCGACTACTCGACGCCGAGCATCGTCGAGGCCCAGTCGCACAACGTCGTCGCGATGTCGCCCTGCGCCGGCTCGACCAAGTTCCGCACCGACGTGATCGGGCCGAACGGGTTCTCGATGGGCACCGGGGTCCCGGCCGAAGGCGCCTCGCAGGCCGAATTCGCCTCCGAAAAACTGAAGGCGAAGACCGCCTACGTGATCGTCGACCCGACGATCGACATCGACAAGCAGTCGGGGGCCGCGTTCGAACAGCGCTGGAAGGAACTCGGCGGCACGATCGTCGGCACCGACGTCTTCCAGCAGGAAGACCAGTCGTTCTCGGCCCAGATCAGCCGTCTCCGGGAACTGCCCGAACCGCCTGACGTGATCTACCTCGCCAGCTACCCGCCCGGCGGCGTCCGCTTCGTCCGCAGCCTCCGCGCGGCCGGGATCGAATCGCCGATCCTCGCCGAATCCAACTTCGACGGCTCCTACTGGCTGAAGTCGGTGCCGGGGCTGTCGGACTTCTACCACACCGCCTACGGCTCGATGAACGGCGACGACCCCGAACCCGCGGTCAACCAGGTGATGGCCGAATACACGAAGAAGTACGGCAAGCCGGAAACGGAGATCGGGGCGCTCAGCGGCTACAGCGTCATCGAAGCGCTCAAACGCGCCTACGAAAAAGCGGGGACGACGGAAGCGAGCAAGCTGGTCCCGGCGCTGGAGGAATTCCACAACGAAAAGCTGGCGATCGGCCCGACCACCTTCGACAAGCTCAACCACATCACCCTCGACCGCCCGGTCCGGATCATCCAGGTCCAGAACGGGAAGGAATCGCTGGTCGGGCTGTGGAAGCCGAAAAAGGTGCCAGTGATCGAATGACCGTCGTCAACCGCCATCACGAGGCCGCCTACGCCGGCCTCGGGACCTTCTGCAAGGCCCCGCTGGCGCTCGGCCCCGAGGACCTCGACGGCGTTGACGTCGCGGTCCTCGGGGCTCCGTTCGACGAAGGGGTCTCCTACCGGCCCGGAGCCCGCTTCGGGCCGCGGGCGATCCGGCAGGCGTGCAACTACCTGTGGTCACCGCCGGCCCGGCCCCATATGAACCTGGGGGTCGACCCCTTCGAGGTGCTCGACGTCGTCGACTACGGCGACGCCGAGTGCCCGCCGGCCGACCTCGCCGGCGCCCACCGCGAGGTCAAGGCAAGGCTGACCGAGCTGCTGG
>JAFDWC010000155.1 GCA_018268655.1 Actinomycetota bacterium | reverse complement strand
AGCATCGCCCGGTCGGCGAAGAGGCGGGCGTCGTTGACGATGCCGCCGTGGGAGAGCTCGGCCCCCTTCGGGAAGCCGGTGGTGCCGGAGGTGAACTGGATCTGCGAGGTGTCGCCGGAGCGGACCGCGCGGCGGCGCCGCTCGAGCCGGTCCTCGTCGACGGCGTCGCCGGTGGCCAGCCACTCCTCCCAGGAAGGCGCCCCGTCGCGGCCCGGCCCGAGCGGCACCATCAGCCGCAGGTGGTCGAGCCCGGCGGTCGCCTCGACCGCCATCGCCCAGAGGCTGGCGCCGCGGTTCTCCGGCAGCACGAAACAGGCCGCGGCCCGCGACTTCCCGAGCACGAACTCGACCTCGCTGGTCCGGTAGAGCGGGTTCAGCGGCACCACCACCGCCCCCGCGTAGGCGGCGCCGAACTGCAGCTCGAGCCACTCCGGGATGTTCGTCGCCCAGATCCCGAACCGCTCGCCGGGCTCGATCCCGGCGGCGATCAGCGCCCGCCCGACCCGCCGCGCCCGCGCCTCGAGCTCGGCGTAGCTCCAGCGGGCGGCGATCCCCAGGTCCTCGTAGGCGGAGAAGACGACCGCTTCGCGGTCGGGCCAGCGGGCGACCGCCTCATCGAGCAGGGCTCCCACGGTGAGGTCGCGCAGCGGCGGCCCCACCCCCGGCTCGGGCAGCCAGTGGGAGATGCCCGGCGCGGCGAGCGGGACCATTAGTCCAGCCGCAGCTCGTGGAACGGGGGCTCACCCGGGTGGGCGACTTCGCTCGCCAGCCGCACTCCGCAGCCGGGGCAGCAGAACTCGCGGAAGACGACCTCCTGGTCGACGAACCTGGCCGGGTCCGGGTAGGCCGGGTTGAGCGAGCTGGTCGGCCGCTCGCGCGTCGCCATCGCCAGCTTCGGGTTGCCGTCGAGCGGCCCCAGCGAGGTGGCGCAGCGGTGGCAGCGGAAGAGGCCCTCGCCGCGGTCGATCAAGTAGGCGTCGCCGAACGACTCCGCCCCCGGCGCGGGCTCCCGCGCCGGCGCCAGCTCCTCGCGCTCGGCCCCGCACTCGCGCAGCCGTTCGAGCAGCTTGCGCTGGCGCCGCTTCGCCGTCGCCTCGAGGTCGGCGCTGCCGTCGGCGGCCAGCTTCACCGCGTAGAGCTCGTCGGCCATCCGCGGCGAGACGGCGCCGGCGGCGACGTCGGCCAGGACCTGCTCGGGGTCGCGGGTGAGCGGGTCGCCGTAGCCGCCCGGGCCGAGCCAGTTCCAGTAGAGGACGTCGTCGTCGCCGACCGGGAAGCCGTCGGGCTTGCCGCCGATCTCGAGCTCGGTCCCCTCCAGCTCGTCGAGGTCCTGCGGCATCTCGCCGGCGGCGAAGCGGGCCCGCAGGTTCGAGCCCTGGATCACCCGGGTGACCATGATCGAGCCGGGGTCGCCGCCGAAGATCCCCGGCGTCTTCGGGATCCCCTCGTTGGTGGCGAGGCCGAGGAACGACTCGCCCTTGTGCGGGACGTAGGCGATCTCGCCGCCGTTGCCGGCGCGGGAGCGGCCGGCGCCGCCCGAGTCGGCGTGCTCGCGGCGGAACAGGTAGAGGATCGGCCAATCGGCCTCGTAGGCCTCGACGTTCGGCCCCCGCCCCTCGGGGATCCAGAAGTGGCCGTTGGCGAATTCGCCGTCGCGCCAGGCGGTGGCGCCGCCGCCGCCGAGCATGTTGTCGCCCATCCCGCCGACGTAGTAGTCGCCGCGCTGGTTGGCGCCGGCGACGAAGTGGCAGGGCCACTGGGCGCCGTCGGGGGTGACCGCGTTGGCCCGCAGCGTCGCGTCGCTGGAGGCCAGCATCATCTTCGAGACCAGGGCGTTGCCGAGCGAGATCGCGGTCTCGGTCGCGTAGACGCCGGCGGGGCTGACCGCGGCGCCCCAATCGGGGGCGGTGATCGTCCCCGGTTCGGGGTCGAAGCGGCAGAGTCGGGCGGCGCCGCCGATGCAGCCCATCTGCCCCGGCAGCATCAGCACGTTGATCGAGCCGAGGATCGCCCCGCGCCAGGCGGCGAAGCCGACGTTGATCGAGCCGACCTGGGCGTGGGTGCCGACGTTGTCCCAGATCAGCTCGGTGGCGCGCTTGCGCACCGTGCACTGCACCGGGTAGGTGCCGCGGTCGCCGTTGCGGGCGACCTCCTGGATCAGGCGGTCGGAGTAGGTGCCGTCGGGGATCGTCTCCAGGGCCGCTTCGAAGGCGCGCTGGCTGGCGTCGAGCGCCCGCCGCATCACCCCCTTGACGACCTCCCTGCCGTACTTCTCGACCAGGCCGATGATGCGGGCGCGGGCGGCGTTGTTGCCGGCGATCGTCGCCCGCAGGTCGAGCGAGAGGTTCTCCGGGGTCCGCGAGCAGCGCCGGTAGAGCGCCTCCATGTCGGGGACGATCTGGTTGCCCTCGACGATCTTGAACGGCGGGTAGGAGGGCGGGTCCCAGAAGGCGTCTTCGGCGTTCGGGCAGAAGGAGCCGGGGACGGTGCCGCCGATGTCGTTCTGGTGGGAGATGTTGGCGACCCAGCAGAACAGCTCGCCGTCGACGAAGACCGGGCAGATCAGCCCGACGTCCGGCTGGTGGGCGGTGCCGATGATCGGGTCGTTGCAGAGCCACATGTCGCCGTCGCGGACCCGCTCCCCGCGGTGTTCGAGGATGTAGCGGGTCATCATGTCGAGCATCCCCGACATGTACTGGAGGCAGGGGCCGAAGTAGAGGAGCTCGGCGTCCTCGGTGAGGATGCAGGGCTGGAAGTCGCGGATCTCGACCGTGATCTGGGAGACGGCGAGGTTCTCGATCTCCCGCACGTGCTCGGCGTTGGCGTTCCAGAGCCCGTGGCGGACGACCTCGTAGGTGATCGGGTCGATCTCGGTCGCGGCCGCGGTCGAGAGGGTCAGGTTGGCCGGCACCCGGACCGGGCCGGTCGGGTTGAAGGCGTGGTCGACCCCATCCCAGAACTCGGGCGGGCGCCGCGGGCGCTCGCCTGTGGTCGCGGCGGAGTCGGTGGCGGTGGCCGGGTTCATCGCGAGCCTCCCTTCGGGTCGCTGGATTCGAGGGTCATCACGAAGTCGCCGGTCGGGCGGCGCTCGCAGCTGGTCCCCGGCGGGACGACGATGCCGGTGATCGCGAGGTCGATCACCGCCGGCCCGGCGATCACCTCGCCGAGCGGCATCGCGTCGCCGTTGTAGACGGCGGCCTCGACGGCGCCGGCGCCGCGCTCGAAGTGGACCGGCCGGGTGCCCTTGCGGAACTCCTGCCCGGTGGCGACGTCGAGGCGGTCGATCGCCTCCGAGCCCATCTCGATCGCCGGCTCGAGCCGGATCGAGACGATCTCCACCCGCGCCCCGGGCAGCAGCGCCACCTCGCCGTAGCGTTCGGTGTAGAGGGCGACGAACTGGCGTTTGACCTGCTCCAGGGTGGCGGCGTCGATCTCGCCGGAGGGGAAGCGCATCTCGAGCTCGTGCCGCTGCCACTGGAAGCGCATCCGGGCGAAGCGGCGGAGCTCGAAGGCGCCGGCGTCCTCGCGGGCGCCGAGCGCCTCGCGGGCCTGCGCCTCGAGCTCCCCGAAGGCGCCGCTGACGCGGCCGAGGTCGAACGGCTCGATCAGGACCACCGACGATTCGTACTGGTAGCGGATGTCCGCCTGGCTGATCCCGAAGGCCGACCAGACCGACGCCGCCTCGCCGGGGACGACGATCGTCTCGACCCCGAGCGAGGCCGCGTAGCCGGCGGCGTGGAAGGGGCCGGCGCCGCCGTATGACATCAGCACGAAGTCGCGCGGGTCGAAGCCGCGGCCGATGATCTCGTTCTCCAGCGCCGCCGCCATCTTCGCGTTGGCGACCTCGACGATCCCCAGCGCCGCATCGGTCACCGAGAGCCCGAGCGGCTCGGCGATCCTCTCGCGGATCGCCCGCTCGGCGAGGTCGCGGCGGGGCTTGAAGCCGCCGCGCTCGCCCTTCGAGCCGAAGGTCGCCTCGGGGGCGATGTAGCCGAGGATGAGGTCGGCGTCGGTGACCGTCGGCTCGCTGCCGCCGCGGTCGTAGCAGCAGGGGCCCGGCAGCGAGGATGCGCTCTGCGGGCCGACCCGGAGGCCGCCGCCGAGCTCGTCGATCCAGGCGATCGAGCCGCCACCGGCGCCGATCGAGATCACCTCGACCGCCGGCACCCGGTAGCGCCACTTGCCGAGCAGGGTGTCGTCGGCGGCGAGCGGCTCGCCGTCTTTGATGATCCCGACGTCGAACGAGGTGCCGCCCATGTCGGAGGCGATGATGTCGCGGCGGCCGAGGTCGTCGGCGACGCGGGCGCAGCCGATCAGGCCGCCGACCGGGCCGGAGCCGATCGTGAAGATCGGCCGGTCGGCGCCGAGCCCGAGCGGGACCATGCCGCCGTGGCACTGCATGATGTGGAGCTCACCGGCGAAGCCGACGTCGGCGAGGCGGCCCTGGACCCCGTGCAGGTAGGTGCTGGTGACGGGGCCGACGTAGGAGTTGATCAGGGTGGCGACGAAGCGCTCGTACTCGCCGACCGACTTCGAGATCTCGCTGGAGATCGTGACGAAGGTCCCGGGGGCGCGCTCGCGGACGATCTCGCGGGCGCGGCGCTCGTGGGCGTCGTTGCGGACCGACCAGAGGAAGGCGATCGCGATCGTCTCGACCCCGGCCGCGACCAGGGCGTCGGCGGCGGCGGCCACCGCCTCCTCGTCGAGGGCGACGACGACGTCGCCGTCGGAGTCGATCCGCTCGGCGACGCCGAAGGTGCGCTCGATCGGCACCAGCGGCTCCGGCTTGCGGGTTTCGGCGAAGCGGAGGAGGTTCTCCGGCGGCTCGCCGGTCGGGCGGCCGAGCCCGCGCATGGTCCGCACCGTGTCCTCGAAGCCGCGGGTGGTGATCAGCCCGATCTCGGCCCCCTTGCGCTCGACGACGATGTTGGTGGCGACGGTCGAGCCGTGCGAGATCAGCCGGTCCATCTTCGTGTAGAGCTCGCCGGGCGCCAGCCCGAGCTCCTCGCCCGCCGACTCGATCGAGCCGAAGAAGCCCGATTTGAACGAGTCCGCCGGCGAGGAGAGCGCCTTGCCGTAGGCGACCTTGCCGTCCTCGCCGATCAGGACGCAATCGGTGAAGGTCCCGCCGATGTCGACTCCGCAGACCATTCCGGGCACGACTCGCTCCTCCTCACTCGGTTCCCGAACCGTCACTCGGCTTCCAAACCACCCTAGGCCCGGACGGCCGCCGTCCCAACGGCTCCGAGCGCGGGCTTTAGGGGTCCTCCAAACCCATTCTTACAAACTGACCGCTCGGACGGTCAGGGGCTGGTAGTGTCGGCCTGGTGGAGGCTGTGCGCTGGCACGCCGCGGGTGACGTGCGGCTCGAGGAGGTCGAGCTGGAGCTGCCGCTCGGGCCGGGGATGGTCGAGGCCGAGGTCCGCTTCTGCGGCATCTGCGGCAGCGACCTGGCCGAGTTCCGCCACCCCTTCGCGATCCGCCCCGAGAAGGCCCACCCGCTGACCGGCCAACGGCCGCCGCTGACCCTCGGCCACGAGTTCTCGGCCGTGGTCAGCGCCGTCGGCGCGGGGGTCGACCAGGTGGCGGTCGGCGGCCGCGTCTCCGCCGACGCCTGCTGGCGCTGCGGCAGGTGCGCGGCCTGCGTCAGCGGCCGCTACAACCAGTGCCTCTACAGCGGCTCGATCGGGCTCTCCTCCGACGGCGCCTTCGCCGCCCGGGTCCGCTTCCCCGCCTACTGCGCGGTGCCGCTGCCGGAAGCGGTCGGCGACGAGGTCGGGGCGCTGCTGGAGCCGCTCGCGGTCGGGCTGCACGCGCTCGACCGCGCCGACGCCCGCGCTGGCGAGCGGGTGGTGGTGATCGGCTACGGCCCGGTCGGGGCGGCGACGGCGCTGATCGCCCGCTCACTTGGCCTCGAGCCGCTGGTCTGCGAGCTCGCCCCCGGCCGCCGGACCCGCGCCGAGGCGCACGGCTTCGAGACCCACGAGCCCGAGCCGGAGGGGCGCGACTTCGCCAGGGCGGTGCGGGCATGGAGCGGCGGCGGCGCCGAGATCGTCGTCGACTGCAGCGGCGCCGTGCCGGCGCTGGAAGCGGCGATGGAGATGACCGCCCGCGGCGGCCGCATCGTCATCGCCGGGATCCCGAAGCGGCCGGTCCCGGTCGACCCGGGCCGGATGGTCGTCTACGAGCGATCGCTGATCGGCACCCTCGGCTACGCCAACGACCTGCCGCGGGTCGCGCGGATGATCGCCTCCGGCAGCCTCGAGCCGAGCGTGATGATCACCAGGCGGATCCCGCTGAGCGAGGTCGCCGACGAAATCGCCCGCCTCGCCGAGGACCCGCGCGACGAGGTCAAGGTGCTGGCGGAGATCGGCCGGTGAGCGCGGCGACCGCGACCGTCGTGCCGATGCCCCACATGGGCGTCTCGGTCGAGGAGGGCACGGTGATCGAGTGGCACAAGCGGGTCGGCGAGGAGGTCGCCGAGGGCGAGCTGATCTGCGAGGTCTCGACCGACAAGGTCGACACCGAGATCGTCTCGCCGGCGGCGGGGACGCTGACCCGGATCGTCGCCGAGGCCGGTGACACGGTCGCCGTCGGCGCGCCGCTGGCGGAGCTCGACGGCGGCGACGCGAGCGCCGCGCCCGCCGAGCC
>JAFDWC010000154.1 GCA_018268655.1 Actinomycetota bacterium | reverse complement strand
GCAGTGAGCTGTTCCTTATGTCGGAATCGCATACATAAGGAACAGCTCGCCGCGAAGCCATCGGGTTTAGCCGCTCAGCCCCCGTCCCCTTGTCAGCTCTAAGAGAGATGGGGAGGTCAGCTCCAAGAGAGATGGGGTGGTCCGAACCCTGGGCGCCCGAACCCTGGGCGTTCGCAGCTACTTGGGAGGTGATCGGGGGGTCCTCCAGGCGAGTGTCGCCGCAGGCGGCGGCAATGCAATCCGATTCCTGATCCCCATTGGGGATCAGGATCATCCGGAGCGTCGCCCGAAGGGCGCGCGACTCAACTCGACTGGAGGACCCCCAGGGCGCCTCCTGGGCGAAACCTTGGTCCCTGGCGCGAATCGCCACCCGAGAACGGAAAAGGGCCCCGAACGGGGCCCCTTGTTCCGAAGGACGTACCACCAGGAAGAGCTAACTTCTTGGCTCGTCGGTCCTCAAGTTTGGAAGTTCTATGCGTCGCAACCTCCGCGACGCCTTCTCAAACACCACAAAGGTCGGAAAGTTGCACCAGTGACTTCGGCTGCTGGCCGTGCAACCAAATAGTCAATTCGTCCACCCGCCGCCGTGGTCGGCGCCGCTGCTAGATTCACCGCCCCGGGCGTTTAGCTCAGTTGGGAGAGCGCCAGCTCGACAAGCTGGAGGTCACTGGTTCGAGCCCAGTAACGCCCATCCCGAGTCCCCATCCATCCGGATCCGGTTGCGGCTAGGTTTCCCGGATGCCGCCGCGGACCCGGACCGCTCGCCTCGAACACGACTTCGGCCGCGAGCGCGGCCGCGCCGTGCGGGCTCGGGCGCCGCGCTCCAGCCATGGCGAGTGGGCGCCCACCGGCGACCGCGCCGACCCGATCGCGATCCTCCGCCGTCAGGCCGAAACCAGGGTGCAGGAGCTGCTGCCGATCCGCTACCAGCGGATGTCGGTTTCGCCCTTCACCTTCTACCGGGGGGCGGCGGCGGTGATGGCCGCCGATCTCGCTCCGACCCCCGACGCCGGGCTCACGGTTCAGCTCTGCGGCGACGCCCACATCTCGAACTTCGGCGGTTTCGCCGCTCCCGACCGCCACCTCGTCTTCGGTCCCAACGACTTCGACGAGACGCTGCCCGGGCCCTGGGAGTGGGACGTGAAGCGGATGGCGGCGAGCATCGAGATCGCCGCCCGCGAGCTCGAGCTGTCGCCGCGCAAGCGCCGTCGCCTCGTCGCCGCGGCCGTCCGCCAGTACCGCGAGGGGATGCGCGAATTCTCCGGCGAGACCCTGCTCGAGGCCTGGTACGAGCGTCTCGACGCCGACGAGCTGACCGCCCGCTTCGGCACCGAGCTCGACCCCGAGGGCCGCCAACTGCTCGACCGCACCTTTGCCAGGGGCCGTCGCAAGACCAGCGTCCGCGCCGCCCGCAAGCTGACCGAGGAGGTCGACGGCGAGCCGCGCTTCGCCGCCGCCCCGCCGCTGCTGACACCGCTGCGCCAGCTGCAAGAGAGCTCCGACCCGGACCAGCGCGAGGCCTACGTGCGCGGGCTGCTCGACGGCTACACCGCCGGCCTCCACGCCAACGTCGAGCACCTCTTCCGCTCCTACCGCTTCGTCGACATGGCCCGCAAGGTGGTCGGGGTGGGCAGCGTCGGCACCCGCGCCTGGGTCTTCCTCTTCACCTCCCGCGGCGGCGGCGACCCGCTCGTGCTGCAGGCCAAGGAAGCGGTCGCCTCGGTCCTGGAGCCCCACCTCGGGGCCAGCGAGTACGGCAACCACGGCGAGCGGGTGGTGCGGGGGCAGCGGATGATGCAGGCGTCGTCCGACATCTTCCTCAGCTGGCAGCGCAGCACCGGGCTCGACGGGCTCGACCACGATTTCTACGTGCGCCAGCTCTGGGACTGGAAGGCGTCGGCCGACCTGGCGCGGCTCAGCGAGCGCGGCCTCGCCACCTACACCCGCGCCTGTGCCTGGTCCCTGGCCCGCTCGCACGCCCGCTCGGGGGATCGCCTCGCGATCGCCGCCTACCTCGGCAAGGGCGCTGTCTTCGACCATGCGATCGCCGAGTTCTCAGTCCGCTACGCGGACCAGAACGAGGCCGACCACGGGCGCCTGCTGGAGGCGATCGCGGCCGGCGAGGTAGAGGCCGCGACGGACCCCTGAGCTGATCCCGGGGGCGGCGGCAGGGCGAGCCGCGGCTGCGCGACCCGCCCCGGGTGCCTCAAGCGTTCAGCGGGATTTTCACCTGGGTCAGGCGGATGCTGTTCCCCGATGGGTCGCGGAGGCCGGCGTCGATGCCGTAGGGCCGCTCTTCCGGTGCTTCGGTGAACTCGACGCCGCGCTCGCGCAGGGTCTCGTAGTCGGCGCGGCAGTCGTCGGTGGTGAGGAAGACCGAGCCGGCGAAGCCCTTCGCCATCAGTTCTTCGATCTGACCCTTGGTCTCGGCGTCGATCATCGGCTCGCCGGGGATCGCCATCAGGACGATCGAGACGTCCTCCTGGTCGGGCGGCGAGACGCAGAGCCAGCGGAAGTCGCCGAGCTCGGGCAGGGTGACGTCGGCTCGCACCTCCATCCCCAGCTTCTCGGTGTAGAAGGCGAGGGCCTGCTCCTGGTCGTGGACCCAAAGATGTGCGTTTGCGATCTTCATTCGTATCTCTCCTGTGGCGTCGTCGTTGCGGACTCGATGCGACGACTCTAGGAAGCCGAGGGCGGGTTGTCTTCTCGAAACGTGCGGTGTTGGGGGCGGCCGTAGACGCGCACCATGCAGCCCGGGACGACGGCATAGGCGGCGGCCGGCGGGTGGGCGGCGCGGTACTCCGCGGGCGACTTGCCGTAGGTCCGCTTGAAGCTGGTGGTGAACGAGCCGACGCTCTGCAGCCCGACCTCGAGGCAGATCGCGACCACCGTGTGGTCGGTGGTACGCAGCAACGTTGCCGCCCGCTCCATCCGCCTGGTCAGCAGGTAGGCGTGGGGCGGGACCCCGAAGGCCTGCTTGAACTCGCGGCTGAAGTATGCGCGCGAGAGCCCGGCTGCCCGGGCCATGTCGTCGACGTCGATCTGCTCGGCGAAGCGGTGGTCGGCGAGGTCCTTGGCGCGGAGGAGGTGGCGAGCGGGGGGTACGAACGCCATCGCCGCAGTCTAGGCTCGCGGCGGTGATCGGGACCTACGCAGCGGCGGTGGCGGTTTGCCTGGCGGCGCTGGCGCTGGGTCAGGCGGCGGTGTCGCTGTGCGGGGGGCGGCGCTGGTCGTGGCTGGCGCCGCCGGTCGGGCTGGCGCTCCTCTGCGCGCTCTGCTGGGGGACGGTGCGGCTGCCAGGCCACGGGGTGATCTCGGCGATTCTGGTCGCGGTGCTGGTGGTCCTGGCCGTTGCGTATCTGGCGCGGCGGCTCGAAGGAGGAGGCGATGCGCTGCGGGAGGGCTGGCCGGTGGCGCTGGCGGCGCTGGTCGCGGCCTCGCTGCCGTTCGCCGCAGAAGGCCACTTCGGGATCCTCGGGACCAGCTTCAACCCGGATATGTCACAGCACCTGCTGGCGGCCGACCGGCTGGCCGAAGGGCACGGCTCCGAGCTCCTGCGCCAGGGCTACCCGCTCGGGCCCCACGCGGTCGTGGTGGCGCTCGATAAGGGGCTCGGGGTCGGCCTCGTCCACGGCTTCAGCGGGCTGACGCTGGCGGTTGCCGTGCTGGCGCCGCTGACCGCGCTGGCCGCGTTCCGGGGGCTGCCGTGGTTCGCGCGCAGCGCCGCGGCGCTGGTCGTCGGGCTCGCCTACCTGGTCGCGGCCTACTACGCCCAGGGGGCATTCAAGGAGACGATCGAGGCCCTGTTCGTGCTCGCCTTCGCGCTGGCGGTGCGCGAATCGACCCGGGGCTGGGCGGGGCTGCCGCTCCGGTTCGTGCCCGCGGCCCTGCTCGGGGTCGGTGCCGTCTACGTCTACAGCTTCCCCGGCCTGCTCTGGCTGGCGGGGACGGCCGTCGTCTGGCTGCTGGTCGAGCTGGCGCTGGGCCGGCGGCCGGTCGAGTGGCGCTCGGCGGGCCTGGCGCTGCTGGTCTTCGCGATCCCGGTGGCGCCCGAGATCGGCCGCATGGTCGACTTCCACAGCTTCGAGACCTTCGATCCCCACGGCCCCGGCCTCGGCAACCTGTTCGGCCAGATCTCGCCCTTCGAGGCGCTCGGGATCTGGCCATCCGGGGATTTCCGACTGGCCCCTGGCGCCGGCGCGGTGCCTGCGGTCGGCTACTACCTGGGAGCCGCCTTCGGGGTGGTCCTGCTCGGCTACGGGCTCTGGTGGTGCTGGCGCCGGCGCGAGACGGCGGTGCTGGCGGCGCTGATCGCCTGCGCCGTCGCCTACGTCGCGGCGCGGGTCGGTGGGACGCCGTACACGGCGGCGAAGGCAATCGAGATCGCCGCGCCACTGGTGGCGCTGGCAATCGTCCTGCCGCTCGCTTCGGAGATCTTCGGGCGGGAGGGGGGAGAGGACGCCGCCACCCCACCATCTCCCCAGGGCGGGTGGGGGCTGGGGAAGGCCGCGGCCGCGATCGTCTTCGTCCTCGCCGCCGGCGTCTGCTCGCTGCTCGCCCTCGCCAACGCGCCGATCGGGCCCTCGTCCTACTCGCCGGCGCTGACCGGGTTCCGCGCCGACGTCGGCGAAGGACCGACCCTGGTCCTCGCCTCGCATCAGCTGCTCGCCGACGAACAGGGCACCCCCTACATCTCCTGGGAGCTCCGGGGTGGCCGCGTCTGCATCGCCGCCGACGGTGAACTCGAGGCGCCGCCTCACGGCGTCCGCTACGTCGTCAGCGAAGGGTCGCAGCGCGAGCCGCCGTTCCCCGGCCTGCGGGTGAAGCGCGTCGCCAAGCCCTACGTCCTCTGGGAAGCGACCGGGCCGGTCGCGGCCGAAAGCCCCTGCCCGCTGATCGCGGTCCGTCAGGCGCGCCAGGGCCCCGCCCGCTGAACGCAGCCGGTGCGCGGGACCGAACGCGGTCGGGCAATCGGCGCCGAACGCAGCCGTCCCCGTACCATCACGCCGATGGAGGCCGCAACCGAGAAAGTCCTCGTCACCCTGCCCGACGGCACGCCGCTCGAGCTCGAGCCAGGCGCCACCGGCGCCGACGCCGCGGCCGCGATCGGGCCGGGTCTGGCGAAGGCGGCGCTGGCGATCAAGGTGGACGGCGAGCTGCGTGACCTCGCGGCCCCGCTTCCCGCCGGAGGGGCCGAGATCGCGATTGTCACCGCGCGCGACGCCGAGGGCCTGGAGTTGATCCGGCACGACGCCGCCCACGTGATGGCCGAGGCGGTGACCGAGCTCTACCCGGGGACCAAGGTCACGATCGGGCCCCCGATCGAGTCGGGCTTCTACTACGACTTCGAGTTTCCGCCCGAGACCAGGATCACGGAGGAGGATCTGCCGAAGATCGAGGAGGCGATGCGCGCCCACATCGCCGCCGACGAGCAGTTCTCCCGTCGCGACGTCCCGGTGGCCGAGGCGATCGAGATCTTCCGCGCCCAGGACCAGGGCTTCAAGGTCGAGCTGATCGAAGACCTGGTCCGCGACCAGGGGGTCGAGACCGTCTCGCTCTACCGCAACGGCCCGTTCGAGGACCTCTGCCGCGGCCCGCACGCCCCCGCCACCGGCCGGATCAAGGCGATCAAGCTCAACTCGGTGGCCGGCGCCTACTGGCGCGGCGACGAGAAGCGCGAGCAGCTGACCCGGATCTACGGCACCGCCTTCTTCTCCAAGGGCGACCTCGAGCAGCACCTGCAGCGGATCGAGGAAGCGAAGGCGCGCGACCACCGTCGCCTCGGCCCCCAGCTCGGCCTTTTCATGCTCCGCGAGGAGGCCCCGGGGATGCCGTTCTGGCTCCCCAACGGCACCACCCTGCTGCACCTGATCGAAGCCGAGGTCCGCAAGCAGCTGCGCCGCCGCGGCTACGAGGAGATCGCGACGCCGCAGGTTCTCGACGAAGAGCTCTGGCACCGCTCCGGCCACTGGGACAACTACCGGGACGAGATGTACTTCATGAGCGACGGCGAGCGCAAGTTCGCGCTGCGGCCGATGAACTGCCCCGGCGCCTGCCTCGTCTACTCCTCCGACCGCCACTCCTACCGCGAGCTGCCGCTGCGCCTGGCCGAGTTCGGCCGGGTCACCCGCAACGAGCGCGAGGGCGTGCTGCACGGGCTGCTGCGGGTGCGCGCCTTCACGCAGGACGACGCCCACGTCTACTGCGCCGAGGACCAGATCGCCGACGAGGTCGCCTCGATCTGCGAGGCGATCGACGAGCTCTACGCCCGCTTCGGCTTCGACGACGTCAAGGTCGAGCTCTCGACCCGCCCGGAGAAGTCGATGGGCTCCGAGGAGCAGTGGGCGAAAGCCGAGGCGGCGCTGACCGAGGCGCTCGAGCGGCAGGGCCGCGAGTACGAGCTCAACCCCGGCGACGGCGCCTTCTACGGGCCGAAGATCGACTTCCATGTCACCGATGCCCTCGGCCGCTCCTGGCAGTGCGGCACCTGCCAGCTCGACTTCCAGATGCCCGAACGCTTCGAGCTCTACTACACCGGAGCCGACGACACGCCCTACCGGCCGGTGATGATCCACCGGGCGCTGCTGGGCTCGATGGAGCGCTTCGCCGGGATCCTGATCGAGCACTACGCCGGCCGCTTCCCGGTCTGGCTGGCGCCGGTGCAGGCGATC
>JAFDWC010000153.1 GCA_018268655.1 Actinomycetota bacterium | reverse complement strand
GCTGCTGGTCGTGGTCGGGCCCTGCAGCATCCACGACCCGAAAGCGGCGCTCGAGTATGCGACCCGGCTCGCCGCCACGGCGGAGAAGCTGAGCGAGCAGCTGCTGATCGTGATGCGCGTCTACTTCGAGAAGCCGCGGACGACGACCGGCTGGAAGGGGTTGATCAACGATCCTCACCTCGACGGCTCGGCCGACGTCAACGCCGGCCTGCGGATCGCCCGCAAGCTGATGCTCGACGTTCTCGACCTCGGGCTGCCGATCGGCTGCGAGTTCCTCGACCCGATCACCCCGCAGTACATCTCCGACGCGGTCGCCTGGGGGGCGATCGGCGCCCGCACCACCGAGAGCCAGACCCACCGCCAGCTCGGTTCCGGCCTCTCGATGCCGATCGGGTTCAAGAACCGGACCGACGGAAACGTCCAGGTCGCGGTCGACGCGGTCCGCGCCGCCGCCGCCTCCCACGCCTTCGCCGGGATCGACGACGCCGGCCAGCCGGCGATCCTCCACACCACCGGCAACCCCGATTGTCACATCATCCTCCGCGGCGGCCACGGGATGCCGAACTACCACGTGCCGGAGGTCGAGGACGCGCTGGTCACGCTCGGCGTCGCCGGGTTGCCGGAGCGGCTGGTGATCGACGCCTCCCACGACAACAGCGCCAAGGACCCCGAAAAGCAGTTCTTCGCGGCCGGCGAAATCGCCGACCAGGTCGCTGACGGCAACAAGGCGATCGTCGGGATGATGATGGAGTCGTTCCTGGTCGAGGGCCGGCAGGACCTGATCCCGGGCGAGCCGCTCACCTACGGGCAGTCGATCACCGACCCCTGCCTCGCCTGGAGCGAGACGACGATCGCGCTCGACCGGCTCGCCTCCGCGGTCGAGGCCCGGCGCGGCGGCTGACCCTTGCCCGAGGGCCCGGCAAGGGTCGCCGTCCTCGGCGTCGGGTTGATCGGCGGCTCGATCGGGCTGGCGGCGCAGCGGCGGCTCGGGGCCGAGGTGGTCGGCTACGACCCTGACCCGGAGACGGTCGCCGAGGCGCGGCGCCAGGGAGCGATCGGGGCCGCGGCGGCGAGCGTCGCGGCGGCCTGCGCCGACGCCGAGGTGGTCTTCTGCGCGGCCCCGGTCGGCCGGCTGCCGGAGCTGGCCGCGGCGGCGCTGGCGGCGGCCGGCCCGGACACGGTCCTCAGCGACGTCGGCTCGACCAAGCGCGGGATCGTCGCCGCGATCGGGGCCGACGAACGCTTCATCGGCGGCCACCCGCTCGCCGGGGCCGAGACCGCCGGGGTCGAGAACGCCCGCGTCGATCTGTTCGAAGGCGCCCGCTGGTACCTGACCCCGACCGAGCGCTCCTCCGGCCTGCTCTACGACCGCCTGCAGCGGACGATCTCCGGCCTCGGCGCCCGTCCGCAGGCGATCGACCCCGAGTCCCACGACCGGATCATGGCCACGGTCAGCCACATGCCGCACGTGCTGGCCAACGCGCTGGCGGCGGAGGCGGCGACGGTCCTGGACGGGTCCGAGCGCCCGCCCGAGGTCGGGCCGAGCTTCCGCGACACGACCCGGGTCGCCGGCGCCAACCCGCCGGTGTGGGCCGACATCTACGCCGCCAACGCCGACGCCGTCGCCGACTCGGTCGAGTCGGTGGCGCGGCGGCTGGCCGACGCGGCGGCGCTCCTGCGCGGCGGCGACCGCGGCGCGATCCAGGCCTGGCAGGCGGCGGCCGGCGAGGACCGGCGGCGGCTGCTCGAGCGCCAGCTCGACGCCGGCCCCCTGCGCGAGCTGCGGATCGTCGTCGCCAACGAGCCGGGAACGATCGCCCGGCTGGCGCTGGCGCTGGGGGAAGCCGGGGTCAACATCGAGGACATGGCGCTGCACCCCGCTCCGGACATGCAGTCGGGGTCGGTCTCGCTCTGGGTCGGCGGCGCCGAGCAGGCGCGCCGGGCCGAGGAGCTGGTCCGCGAGCGCGGCCACAGCGTCACCGTCGTCGGGGACGAGAGGTAGGCGTGTCGAGCAGCCGCTTCGAGCCCGCGGGGCCGCTGCGCGGCGGCCTGCGGCCCCCCTCGGACAAGTCGATCTCCCATCGCGCGGCCCTGATCGCGG
The DNA here is from genome assembly GCA_018268655.1 of Actinomycetota bacterium. Taxonomy (GTDB): domain Bacteria; phylum Actinomycetota; class Thermoleophilia; order Solirubrobacterales; family 70-9; genus VAYN01. Next base: position 4,608 of record JAFDWC010000153.1, on the reverse strand, counting down.
CGATGGGCGAGGGGGAGACGCGGATCGAGGGCTACCTCGACGCGGCCGACACCCGCTCGACCCTGGCCGCGGTGGCGGCGCTGGGGGTGGGGGTGGAGGCCGGGCCGGAGCTGGGACGGGCGCTGACGGTCGCCGGTGTCGGCCTCCGCGGCCCGCGCCCGGCGGCGATCGACGTCGGCAACGCGGGGACGCTGCTGCGGCTGCTGCCGGGCTGGCTGGCGGGGCAGGAAGCGGGGGAGTGGACGCTCGACGGCGACGACTCGATCCGCCGCCGCCCGGTCGACCGGGTGGCGCTGCCGCTGCGCGAGATGGGCGCGGACGTCGAGGCCCGCGAGGGGATGCCGCCGCTGACCGTGCGCGGGGCGGCGCTGCGCGGGATCGACTACGAGATGCCGATCGCCAGCGCCCAGGTCAAGAGCTGCCTGCTGTTCGCGGGGCTGCTGGCGGCGGGGAGCACCCGGATCGCCGAGGGGCACCCCAGCCGCGACCACACCGAGCGGATGCTGGCGGCCGCCGGCGCCCCGATCGAGCGGGCCGGGGGGGCGGTGGTGGTGCGGCCGGCCGAGAGGCTGGAGCCGCGGCGCATCGACGTCCCGGCCGATATCTCCTCCGCCGCCTTCTTCGTCGTCGCGGCGGCGCTGGTGCCGGGCAGCGAGGTCGTCCTCGAGGGAGTCGGGGTCAACCCGACCCGGACCGGCATCCTCGCCATCCTCGAGCGGATGGGCGCCTCGATCGAGGTCGAGCCGGAGGGCGAGCACGGCGGCGAGCCGGTGGCGCGGCTCCGGGTCCGGCCCTCGCCGCTCCGAGCGACCGATGTCGGCGGCGCCGAGGTGCCGCTGGCGATCGACGAGCTGCCGCTCGTCGCCCTGGCCGCCTGCTTCGCCGAGGGGACGACGACGATCCGCGACGCCGCCGAGCTGCGCCGCAAGGAGTCCGACCGGGTCGAGACCGTGGCCGCGGCGCTGCGAGCGCTGGGCGGCGCCGTCGAGCCGACCGCCGACGGGCTCGTGATCACCGGAACGGGCGGCCTCCGCGGCGGCATCGTGCGGTCCCACGGGGACCACCGGATCGCGATGCTCGGCGCCGTCGCCGGCCTCGCCGCCGCCGATGGGGTCGAGGTCGAGGGGATGGATGCGGCGGCCGTCAGCTACCCGCGCTTCGAGGCGGACCTGCGGTCCCTGCTCGGCGGCGGCTGAGCCCGGCGCCGCGCCGCTCCATACGCTGCCGCCATGGTGATCGCGATCGACGGCCCGGCCGGGGCCGGCAAGTCCACTGTCGCCCGCGCCGTCGCGGCGCGGCTCGGCTTCACCTTCCTCGACTCCGGGGCGATGTATCGCGCGGTCGCCCTGGCGGCGCTGGAGGGCGGGATCGACTCCGACGATGGCGCCGCGCTGACGTCGCTCGCCGAGCAACTCGACGTCCGCTTCGACGGCACCCGGGTCCTGCTCGGCGACCGCGACATAAGCGCCGCGATCCGCACCCCGGAGGTGACCGCGGCGGCCTCGCGGGTCTCCGTCCACCCGGGCGTGCGCGAGGCGCTGGTGGCGCGGCAGCGGGCGCTGGTCGGGGCCGGGAGCTACGTCGCCGAGGGGCGCGACATCGGCACCGTGGTCAGCCCCGAGTCGCCGCTGAAGGTCTTCCTCACCGCCAGCGACGAGGAGCGAGCGCGGCGGCGAGCGGCGCAGAGCGGCGAGGACGTGGCCGCGGTGCTGGCGGCGCAGCGGCACCGCGATGCCAGCGACAGCGAGCGCGAGCACGGGGCGCTGCGGGCGGCTCCGGACGCCGTCGTCCTCGACACCACCGGGCTCGGCTTCGACCAGGTCGTCGATCGCGTCTCCTCCCTCGCCACCGAACGGGGGCTGGCGTGAGCGTGCCGACCGTCGCCGTCGTCGGCTTCCCCAACGTCGGCAAGTCGACCCTGGTCAACCGCCTGGTCGGCGGCAACGAGGCGGTGACCGCGGCCGAGCCGGGGGTGACCCGCGACCGCAAGCGCCTGCGGACCGAGTGGAACGGGGTCGCCTTCGACCTGATCGACACCGGCGGCATCGACCTCGAGGACGAGGCCGAGCTGGCCCGCGACGTGCAGGCGCAGGCGCGGTTGGCGATCGCCGAGGCCGGGGTGGTGCTGATGGTGGTCGACGGCCGGGCCGGCCTGCGGGCCGGCGACGCCGAGCTGGCGCGGACGCTGCGCGGGGCGGAGGTGCCGGTGCTGGTCGCGGTCAACAAGGTCGACCGCCCGGACGATTTCGCCACCGCCGCCGAGTTCCACGCGCTCGGCCTCGGCGAGCCGCTGGCGGTCTCCGCCAGCCACGGGCTCGGCAGCGGCGACCTGCTCGACGCGATCGTCGCCGGGCTCGGCGAGGTCGATCCGGGCGCCGGCGAGGACGACGCGGTCCGGGTCGCGGTGATCGGCCGCCCCAACGTCGGCAAGTCCTCGCTCGTCAACGCCTTCCTCGGCTCCGACCGGGTGATCGTCTCCGACCTCGCCGGGACCACCCGCGACGCGATCGACACCGAGCTCGAGGTCGAGGGGCGGCGGGTGATCCTGGTCGACACCGCGGGGCTGCGGCGGCGCGCCAAGGTCGCCGGCAGCGTCGATTTCTACGCCCAGCTGCGGACCGAGCGGGCGGTCGAGCGGGCCGACGTCGCGATCGTCGTCTGCGATGCCTCCGAGGGCGTCACCGCCGAGGACCTGCGGGTCGCCGAGCTGGCGATGAAGGCCGGCTGCGCGACCCTGCTGGCGCTCAACAAGTGGGACATCGGCGAGACCGACATCGACGACGCCCGGGCCCGGGTCGAGCGCAAATCGCGACTGCGGCCGGCGGTGGTCACCACCTCGGCGACGCGCGGGCGCAACGTCGGCTCGCTGCTGCCGAAGGCGCTGCAGCTCGCAGACCGCGCCGGCGAGCGCATCCCCACCCCCGAGCTCAACCGCTTCGTCGGCGACGTCGTCGCGCGGACGCCGCCGCCCGCCCGGCGCGGCCGGCGGCTGCGCCTCTACTACGCGGCGCAGGTTGGGCAGAGCCCGCCCCGCTTCGCGATCCAGGTCAACGACCGCAAGCTGATCAGCCGCGACTGGGCCTACCATCTCGAGAACCGGATGCGGGAGACCTACGGGCTCGAGGGGGTGCCGCTGATCATCGACTTCGTCCCCCACAGCGGCCGACGCCGCGGCAGCGCCTGACCGTGCCGGGTCGGCGCGGCGAATGATCCAGGCGACTATCGTTCCGCGCCATGCCGAATAAACCACTTGCCGAGGTCGAGCACCTCTTCACGTCCGAGTCCGTCACCGAGGGTCACCCCGACAAGGTCGCCGACCAGGTGTCAGACGCCGTCCTCGACGCCGTCATGAGCGGCGACCCGGAGGGTCGCGTCGCCTGCGAGACGCTGGTCAACACCGGGATGGCGGTGGTTTCCGGCGAGATCACGACCAACGTCCACCTCGACGTACCCGAGCTGGTCCGCGAGACGATCCGCGAGATCGGCTACGAGGGCGGCGGCCGCTACGGCTACGACTGCGACCACATCTCGGTGATCGTCTCGCTCGACAAGCAGAGCCCCGACATCGCCCAGGGGGTCGACGCCGCCTACGAGACGCGGACCGACCCGACCGACGACGACGAGTTCGACCTCGCCGGCGCCGGCGACCAGGGGATGATGTTCGGCTACGCCAGCGACGAGACCGAGGCGCTGATGCCGATGCCGATCCACCTCTCGCACCGCTTCGCGGAACGGCTGGCGGCGGTCCGCAAGGACGGCTCGCTGCCCTACCTCGGCCCCGACGGCAAGACCCAGGTGACGGTCCGCTACGCCAACGGCCGCCCGGTCTCGGTCGACAAGCTGCTGATCTCGACCCAGCACGACGAGGGGGTCGAGCAGGCGCGGATCAAGTCCGACCTCTGGGAGAGCGTCGCCCTCCCGGTCCTCGCCGCCGAGGTGCCGGGCCGCTACGAGGAGGCCGACCTGCTGGAGAGCTTCCTCGTCAACCCGACCGGCAAGTTCGTGATCGGCGGGCCGGTCGGCGACGCCGGCCTCACCGGCCGCAAGATCATCGTCGACACCTACGGCGGCATGGCCCGCCACGGCGGCGGCGCCTTCTCCGGCAAGGACCCGTCGAAGGTCGACCGCTCGGCCGCCTACGCCGCCCGCTACGTCGCCAAGAACGTTGTCGCCGCCGGCCTCGCCGAGCGCTGCGAGGTCCAGGTCGCCTACGCGATCGGCGTCGCCCACCCGGTCTCGTTGATGGTCGAGACCTTCGGCACCGGCAAGCTGTCGGACTCGCGGATCTCGCAGCTGGTCGAGGCCGAGTTCGATATGCGCCCCGGCGCCTTCCGCCAGTATCTCGACCTGCACCGCCCGATCTTCCGCAAGACCGCCGCCTACGGCCACTTCGGCCGCGAGGACGACGACTTCACCTGGGAGCGGACGGACCGAGCCGAGGCGTTGCGTGATGCGGCGGGGTTGGCGACTCCGACTACTGCGTAGCCTGCGACAGGGACCAGGGTCTTGCGGGGCGGGGCCCTCGGCACTCCTCCCCGTGAATTCAGTCGCGCGCCCTTCGGGCGACGCTCCGGATGATGCTGATCCCCTATGGGGATCAGGAATCGG
>JAFDWC010000152.1 GCA_018268655.1 Actinomycetota bacterium | reverse complement strand
GACGCTCCGGATGATGCTGATCCCCTATGGGGAGGAATCGGATTGCATTGCCGCCGCCTGCGGCGACACTCGCCTGGAGAACCCCCAGATCACCTCCCGACTGCGTAGCCGCCATGGCCCAGGGTTCGGGCCACCCCATCTCTCTTAGAGCTGGCAAGGGGACGGGGGCTAAGCGGCTAAACCCGATGGCTTCGCGGTGAGCTGTTCCTTATGCATGCGATTCCGACATAAGGAACAGCTCACTGCAGACCCTTCGTCCCTGATGGCTTCTAGACAGACCTTCGTCCCTTGTCAGCTTTAGACAGAGGGGGGTGGCGATTCGTGCGTTTCGTGGGAGGGTCCTCGGGGTCCCCTCCCAAAACACTCCAGCGGAGCCGCAGGCGGAGCGTTTTGGGAGGGGTCCCCGAGGCCCCTCCCCGCAAGACCCTGATCCCTCGCCGTCCCTCGCCCAGCCCCCTAAGCGTGGTTGCTTGGCAGGTGCCAGCGGTGCGGCGCGATCAGCTGCTGGCTGGCGTCCGGCCCCCAGGAGCCCGGCTCGTACTCGGTTACCGGCGGCGGGCTGTCCAGCACCGGCTGGGAGATCTCCCAGAGCCGCTCGATCGCCTCGGAGCTGGTGAACAGGGTGCGGTCGCCCAGCATCACGTCGTGAATCAGCCGCTCGTAGGGGTCGAGCCCGTTCTGGTCGGCGCCGAGGCTCTCGTAGCTGAACTGCATCTGGGCTTCGCCGAGCTGCATCGTCGGTCCCGGCACCTTGGCGAGGAAGGAAGCGGAGATCGTCCCCGGCTCGCCGAGCTCGAAGGTGAGGTGGTCGCGGCCGAACGACTCGACCGCCCGGTCGCAGTCGAGCGGGAACATCCGCCGCGGCGGCTGCGCGAAGGCGATCGTCAGCAGGTGCTTGCTCTGCGCCAGCCGCTTGCCGGTGCGGAGGTAGAACGGCACCCCCTCCCAGCGCCAGTTGTCGATGAAGGCCCTGACCGCGACGAAGGTCTCGGTCTCGGAGTCGGCGGCGACCCCGTCCTCCTCGCGGTAGCCCCGGTACTGGCCGCGAACCACGTCCCCGGGCCGCAGCGGGGGCATCGAGTCGAAGACCTTCTCGCGCTCGATCCCGAGCGGCTTGGCGCCCAGTGAGGTCGGTGGCTCCATCGCGACGAAGCCGAGCACCTGGAAGAGGTGGGTGACGACCATGTCGCGAAAGGCGCCCGTTTCCTCGTAGAAGCTGCCCCGCATCTCGATCGAGAGCGTCTCCGGGACGTCGATCTGGACATGGTCGATGTGGTTGCGGTTCCAGACCGGCTCGAACATGCCGTTGGCGAAGCGCAGCGCCAGCAGGTTCTGGACCGCTTCGCGTCCCAGGTAGTGGTCGATCCGGTAGATCCGGTCCTCGGCGAAGACCGACTGCAGCAGGTGGTTGAGATCGTGGGCGGAGGCGAGGTCAGTCCCGAACGGCTTCTCGGTGATCACCCGCGAGCCCTGGCCGAGGCCGAGCTCGCCGATCGCCTTCACTGTCTCGCGGAAGGCTCGCGGCGGCAGCGAGAGGTAAAAGAGGACCCCGGCCCCCTCGCCGAGTTCGCGGCGGGCCTCCCCGATCTCGGCCCCGAGCGGCTCGAGGCCGTCGCCGACGCCGACGAAGCGGAGCGAGTCGACGAACTCCTCGAGGGCGCCGTCGTCATCGCTGCGGCGGCCGGAGCCGGAGACCGCCTGGCGGGCGATCTCGCGGAAGCCGTCGAGCCCGACGTCGTGGCGGGCGGCACCGATGATCCGGAAGTTGGCGGGCATCAGCCCGACCTGAACGAGGTGGAACATCCCCGGCAGCAGCTTGCGCTTGGCGAGGTCGCCGGTGGCACCGAAGAGGACGATCACCTGATCCGCCGGCCGTTTCGGCGGCGCCTGGACGGCGGCCGGGCTGGTGGCGGTGACGGTCACGCCTTCAGGCTGACAGATACGGCCGTCGCACGGCGCGGCTTGCGCCCGCCATATCCTGAGCGCAAGCCGATGGCCCCTGCAACTCAGTCCGGAGTCGAGTACGACCCGCTCGCGCTGGAAGCGACCGAAGCCCGCTTTTGGCGCGATGCCTGGGACGCCGTCAGGCCCGAGGCGGCAGCCGAGCACGGCATCGCAGCGGCCCGGTTCGGCCCGGTCCAGGCGATGATCATCAGCCCACTGCCCGCGGTGCGGGCCGCCAACCAGGTGCTGGGGGCGACGGCGCCGGGCGCGGTCGACGGCGGTCAGCTCGAGGCGGCGCTCGCCTGGGCCCGCGCCGCCGGCGCCAACCCCTACGTCCCCGTTCCCCCCGGCCTCCCCGGCACCGCTGCCGCCGAAGCCTTCCTGCGCGGCGCCGGATATGCCCGCGGCTACGGCTGGATGAAATTCGTCCGCGACGCCCACCCGCCCCGCTTTGCGACCGCTGACGACGTCGAGGTGATCGAGCTGGAGGCGCGCAGCGAGGAGCCGTTCGCGGCGATCGTAGCCGCGGGCTTCGGCCTTCCCGCCTGGACCGCCGAGATGTTCGCCGCTCTTCCCTGCCGGCCGGGCTGGCGCTGCTACGTCGCCATCGTCGACGGCCGCGCCCAGGCGGCCGCGGCGATGTTCCTCGACGGGGCCGTCGCCGAGTTCGGGCTCAGCGCCGCACTGGAGCCGGCCCGCGGCCGCGGCTGCCAGCTGGCCCTGCTCCGACGGCGCATCCTCGACGCGGCCGCGGCCGGCTGCGAGCTGCTCTTCGTCGAGACCGGCGAACGCGACCCGGAGCGGCCGGCGTTCAGCTACCGCAACCTCCTCCGGGCCGGATTCGAGGAGGCCTACGCCTGTCCGCTCTGGGAGGCGGCACCCGCCACCTGACGGGCCAGGCGCCGGAAACCGGCTCCTGAGCGGGGGTTTTCAGTGAGTTAGGTCACACGACCGCTGACGTGTGACCGCGCTCACAAACCTACGTTCGCATCTCCGCCAAGCTTGTATACAAGCAGCCTTCCCAAACCCCGAGGAGCACTGATCGCAATGCAGAAGTGGAAGTACACGAGCTACGAGAAGGGCCACCAGGTCACCCATTCCGACCTCTCTTGGAGCGAGGCCGTGCGCGCGCTCGAGCGGGCGATGGTCGGTCGTGACGCCTTCCAGGACGACGACAGGCGCGAGCCCGGCACCGCCGAGCATCGCCTCGCCGCCTAGCTAACCGATTCGCCGAGCTCCATCCCGCCGCCTAGGCTGGCCGGGATGGAAGTCCGCCCCGCCACCGCCGATGACGCCGCGGCGGTCGCGGGCCTGCTGGAGGAGCTCGGCTACCGGACCGCTGCGGGAGAAGTGCGGGAGCGCCTCGCCCGCAGCGCCGCCGACCCGGCCGCCGGAGCCCTCGTCGCCGAGGCCGCCGGCTGCACCGTCGCCCTGATCGCCTACCAGCTGATCCACCACCTCGAGCGAGCGCGGCCGAGCTGTCGCATCACCACCCTCGTCACTGCCCCCGGCCACCGGCGCCGGGGAGCCGCGGCGGCGCTGCTCGCCAAGGTCGAGGAGCTCGCCCGCGCGGCCGGCTGCGAGCGACTCGAGGTCACTACGGCGCCACACCGCGAGGATGCCCTCGCCTTCTACCGCGAGGCCGGCTTCGTCGAACGACCGAGACGACTGGTCCGCCCGCTCGGCTGAGGCAGCCGGCACCAACCCGGCTGTCACGGCACCGGGCATCCCCTCGTCATCCTGGGCAAGAGGCCGAACCGAGGAGGTATCGACGATGAGGGTGTTCGTTGCAGGCGGCAGCGGGGCGATGGGAAAGCGGCTGGTGCCGCAGTTGGTCGGCGCCGGGCACGAGGTGGTGGCGATGACCCGCTCCGGGCCGAAGGCGGCCGCGCTGCGGGCGCTCGGAGCCGAAGCGGCCGTCGCCGACGCCCTCGACCGCGACGCGGTCCTCGCCGCGGTCGAGCGAGCCGAGCCCGAGGCGGTGATCCACCAGCTGACGGCGCTCAGCGAGCTCAAGAGCTTCCGCAACTTCGACCGCGAATTCGCCCTCACCAACCGGCTGCGGACCGAGGGCACCGACCACCTGCTGGCCGCCGCCCGCGCCGCGGGGGCCAGGCGCTTCGTCGCCCAGAGCTACGGCGGCTGGACCTACGAGCGCACCGGCAGCGGGCTGAAGACCGAGGAGGACCGCCTCGATCCGGCGCCGCCGAAGCGGCAGCGCCAGTCGCTGGCGGCGATCCGCCACCTCGAGCGGGCGGTCACCGAGGCCGACGGGATCGAGGGCATCGCCCTGCGCTACGCCAACTTCTACGGCCCCGGGACCGGCCTCGAGCTGGGCGGCAACTTCGTCGAGCTGATCGAGAAGCGCAAGTTCCCGGTCGTCGGCGACGGCGCCGGGGTCTGGTCGTGGGTTCACATCGACGACGCCGCCGGCGCCGCGGTCGCCGCCCTCGAGCGCGGCGGGCCCGGCGTCTACAACATCGTCGACGACCGCCCGGCGCCGGTCTCCGCCTGGCTGCCGGCGCTGGCCGAGGCGGTCGGCGCGTCGCCGCCACGCCACGTCCCCGCTTGGGTCGGCCGGATCGCCGCCGGCGAGGTCGGCGTCTCGATGATGACCCGGATCCGCGGCGCCTCCAACGCCAAGGCCCGCCGCGAGCTGGGCTGGGAGCCGCGCTACCGCGGCTACGAGGAGGGCTTCCGCGACGGGCTCGCCGACGTCCCGGTTATCTAGCATGCGGCGCGATGCCTACCTACTCGGTCAGCTGCCGCGGCGACCTTTCCGGCGGCGCGATCACCCACCTCACCGAGGCCGGCCTCTACCAGTTCGCCGAGCGTGACCTCGGGATCGCCGGCAGCGAGGGCCTGGTCCGCCACTACCTGACGGTCGAGGCGAGCCGGCCCGAGGACGCCATCCTCGTCGCCCGCGGCGCGATCGCCGTCGCCGGCGGCGAAGCGACCGACTTCCAGGTCGAAGAGGCGGCGGACGGGGCCTGAGCCCCGCCCGCGCTCGGGCTAGGCGAGCAGTTTCGCCTTCGCCTGCTGGAACTCCTCGTCGCTGAGGGCGCCCTTTTCGCGCAGTTCGTTCAGCTTGTGCAGTTCGTCGGCCGGGGTCGAATTGGCCTGCGTGCGAACGTAGTCGTCGAACTGCTTTTTCGCGTCGGCCTGGGCTTTGATCGTCCGGTCACGCATCCCGGAGCCGCGGGCGATCAGGTAGATCAGCGCGCCGAGGAAGGGGATGAAGACGAGGACGATGATCCAGCCCGCCTTGCCCCAGCCCGACATCTCGTGATCGCGGAAGAGGTCGGCGATGATCGTGAACAGGATCCAGATCCAGATCACGAAGAGGAACACCTCGACGACCACCAACAGCAGTTCGCCGAAGCTGATGTCCGCTAGCACCATCCAAGCCTCCTTAGGCCGAGCAGGGGGAATTGGCCTAAGCCTCGCAGGATCTCACCGCAAAAGCGAGAAATTTTTGGTGCGAAACTCGCGAAAGGGCGTAACTGCCCACGGGAAGGAGACACAGATGGAGGCTCACCAGGGTTCGAGGCCCGCGGCCGGGGGGCAGCACTCCGGTTGGATCGCGTTCGCCGGGGTGATGATGATCATCCTCGGCTGCCTGGACGTGATCTGGGGTCTGGCCGCGATCGTCAACAACGAAGTGGTGGTCGTCGGCGGTCACGGTGCGCTGATCTTCGACCTCACCGCCTGGGGCTGGATCCAGCTCATCCTCGGCATCATCGTCGGCCTGACCGGGCTCGGGCTGCTGACCGGCAACGAACTCGCCCGGGTGCTCGCCGTCTTCCTGCTGGCGATCAACGCCGTCATGCAGATCGTCTGGTTCCCGGCGGCGCCGCTGTGGTCGTTCCTGATCATCATCCTCGACGTCGTGATCATCTACCAGCTGACCGTCAACTGGTCCGAAAAGGCCTAGCTGAGTAGTTCCACGAGCAGGTGTGACTGGGGCGCGGCCGAGCGGGTCAAGGACATAGGCCGAGGACCCAGGCGAAGTGCGAATGGGGCGCTTTTGTTCGGCCTTGTCCGAACAAAAGCGCCCCATTCCCTTGCCGGGCGACATCCAGGTGGGCCCGGTCGCGGAACCGCTCATCTCGACAGCTCCCCGCCGGTCCAACGCCATCGGGCTGCGGCTACGGCTCGATGATGTTGAACCAGCCTTCGAAGCTGTCGAGCAGCGAGAGCAGGCGGTCGAGCGGCCCGGTGTCGGGCTCGACCTCGATCTCGCCCGCTTCGGCCTCCTTGTCGAGGGTCGTCTCGCCGAGGATGAAACGGTCGAGCGCCTTGCGGGTCATCGTGATCGTGGAGTCGGCGTCGGGATCGGTCCGTCCCAGCGAGTGGCTCATCGCCCCGTTCGAGATCCGCACCACAACCTGCTCTCCGGTGTCGGTGAAGACGAAGTTGAGGCTGAGGTCATTGCCCGCCGCCTTCTCGCCGTTCAGCCGCACTCCCATGTAGTTGAAGAAGAGGTCGAGGCTCATCGCCCGGACGCTGTCGGGCGAGGCCGTGGTCGGCATCGGGAAGCCGGGCACGCCCTGGCGGAGCTCCTGTGCGCCGGTCAGGAAAAGCGCGCGCCAGGTCCCGGCCTCGGACTGATATCCGAGCTGCTCGAGCGCGTCGGCCTGGAGCTCCCGCGCCTCCCGGTTCTCCGGTTCGGCGAAGACGACGTGGTTGACCACCTCCGCCACCCACCGGTATTCGCCTTTGTCGAATGCTTCGCGCGCCTTGTCAAGCGCCTGCTCGGCCCCACCCATGAACTCGAGGTAGCGCCTGGCGCTGTCCTCCGGCGGCAGCGGGTAGAGGTTGGCCGGGTTGCCGTCGAACCAGCCGAGGTA
>JAFDWC010000151.1 GCA_018268655.1 Actinomycetota bacterium | reverse complement strand
TCCGGCAAGGGTCCTCTACGCCTAGCACCGGCGGAGCCGGTGCAATGGTGATCGCGCCTTCGGCGCGAGGAATTACGCAACGAGTTGTGGAGGCTAGGAGGACCCTTGCCGGATCCCCTTCAACGGGCGTGCTCCGGCAACGCCACCGTGCGCCGGGGAGTCGAACTGCCACCCACACTTGTTTGAAGCTGATTGACCTTGGTCCGCGCCGGTGTACCCGGTGCCATTCCGACCCATGGGCCGCACCGTGTACCCCAGCTCCCCAACCAGGATGGGGTGGCAATCGGGGGTTGCGAAACCCTGAGCGGGGGGTGAGGGTGGCCCTCCCGACGAACTCCTGCGAAGCAGCGGCGGGAGGGCCACCCTCACCCCCCGCGCCGAGTACCGCTCATTTCCCCTTTTTGGGCGCCTTCTTGTGGTGTTCCCGTTCTTCCCGTTCCTTCTGCTTCCGCCGTTCTTCTTCGCGCCGTTCCTTGTTGACCTTCTGCTGCTGCTTGCGGGTCAGCGGGAACGGCGGTGCCGATTCGGTGCAGCGGCGGCCGACGCAGGCCTCGAGCCGGATCAGCTGGGCGTGGAGGTAGGCGCGGATCGGGAAGTAGTTGGGGTTGCGGACGATGTTGTTGAGCTCGTACGGGTCCCTGTTGATGTCGTAGAGCTCTTTCTCGCCGTCGGGCCACTCGATGTACTTGTAGGGGCCGAGGCGGATCCCCTCGTAGTCCTTCGGCGGGGCGACGATCGAGGCGTGGGCACTGGCTTCACCGCCGCTGGCGCTCGCCGCTCCCGCCTTCGGCCGCAGCAGCTTGGCGCGGCCGGCGCTGCTGACGCTGGCGCCGGTGGCGGGGTTGTATTCGGGGGCGCCGCCGTGCTGTTCGACGTCGGCGGTCTCGACGAAGGACTCGAACAGAAGCGCGCGCCGGGTCCGCAGTTCGGGGTTCTTCCAGAACGGCACCAGCGACTGGCCGTCGATGCTCTTGTCGGGTTTGACCCCGGCCAGTTCGAGGATCGTCGGCGCGATGTCGGTGACCGAGGCGAGCTCCCCGGTGCTGGTCCCGGGCTTGATCCCGGGGCCGCGGATCAGCAGCGGCAGGTGGGTCGAGGGCTCGTAGGCGAGGAACTTGCCCCCGGTCAGACGGTGCTCGCCGTAGAAGAAGCCGTTGTCGGAGGTGAAGATGATGTAGGTGTTGCGGAGCCGGTGCATCGCGCCCAGCGTTTTGACGATTTCGTTGACGCCTTCGTCGACCGAGCGCAGCGACTCCAGCGCCTTCTGGTAATAGACGCGGTAGGTGTGGATTTCGGTCGGCGAGAGGTAGGGCGCTTCGCGGATGAAGCGCGGCTTGTCGTTGACGTTGCCCTCGTTGAAGCCCTGCGAGCGGCTGTGCGGGTAGGGCGCACCGGCGAAGCTGCCGTAGTCGCGCGGCGCCGGCTCCGGGCCGGCCGGGCGCCGGAAGTCACCGTGCGGGGCGGTGTAGTCGACCTGCATGTAGAAGGGCTGTTCCGGCGAGGTGGCGAACAGTTCTTCGGAGGCGACCCGGTTGAAGAAGTCGGTCTCGTAGTAGCAGGGTTTGCCGTTGGCGGGGGCGGTCGGGCAGCCGGGGTCGTCGCGTTCGCCGTATTCGCGCGTTTCCCAGCTGCCGGAGTCGCCGAACGGGCCTTCGAGGATGCCGTTATGGCTGATTTCGTAGCCGTAGTAATAGTGGTCGGAGTCGGAGTTGATCACCGTTCGCCACGAGTTCCATCCGGGCGGCACTTCGCGGTAGCTCGACAACGGTTCTTCGCCGTAGCCGTTGAGGAACTTGCCGATGTGGATCGTCCGGTAGCCGCTGCCCTGCAGCCAGGTGGCGAGGTTGTGGGTGTTGGCGGCGCGGGAGGCGAAGCCGGTGTAGCCACCGTTCGGCTCGACGTTGCCTTTGACCCCGTTGTTGTGCGCGTACCGCCCGGTCAGCAGGCTGACCCGCGAGGGGGTGCAGAGCGGGTAGGAGTCGTAGTAGCGGTCGAAGGTGATCCCTTTTTCGGCGATGTCGGCGAGCGTGTAGGGCATCGCCACCACCGGGACCCCGCCGGCCGGCGTGAACGAGGCGTAGAGCTGGTCGAGCGTCTCGTCGTCGGTCTGGATGACGACGAAGCTGGGGCGCGGCTTGGTCGCCTTCGGCACTTCCGCCGCCTGGGCGCGGGTATCGAGCAGCATCACCAGGCCGGCCAGCAGCGCCAGCAGCGCGACCGCGAAGACGAGCCGAGCGACCGTGGCCGCACGGGGAAGCGAATGGTTGCTTGGCGAGAACTGCTGCATAGGTAAGGCGCCTAGGGAGGAGAACCGGCCCCCGCGGCCCGAGTTGCGCCGTGAACGCTAGAAAACGGAGGAGACGACGCCTGAGCCCGGCTCAGCCGGCGCCGAGTTTTTTCGCCGCGTCGCGGAAGTTCTTCACCGTCGCGGCCGGGGCCTTGCGGCCATCGAGCTTCTCGTTGTGGCGGTTGACCCAGATCACCGGCACGTTCATTTTCAGCAACGGCGCGATGTCGGTCGCGTAGCCGCAGGCGATGTGGACCCAGCCTTTTTTGCCGCCGATCCGCCGCGCCGCCTCTTTGAAGTGGACCGGGTCCGGCTTGTAGCTGCGGACCTGCTGGGCGGTGACGACGAGGTCGAGTTCGGTCCGCAGGTGGCGCCGGGAGATCCCGAGCAGTTTGTCGTCGATGTTGGAGACGATGCCGATGTTGTACTTCTTGCCGAGCCGGTCCATCGCGGCGTTGGCTTCGCGGAAGGGCAGCCAGTAGGCGACGCTGTTGGGCAGGAACTGAGCCCGCGAGGGCTCGATTTCCCAGCCCTGCTCGCCGGCGACTTTGACGATCGTGCGGCGCAGGACCTCGGCGTAGAGCTCGTAGGAGCCCGCCATGACTTCGGCCTGGACCTCGAAGAATCGCTCCAGGAACGGGCCTTCTTCGAAGCTGAAGCCGTCTTTGGCGGCCTCTTTCTTGCAGGCCTCGACGATGCCTTTCTCCCAGTCGATCAGGGTCCCGTAACAGTCGGTCGTGACCCACTCGACGCTTTTTAGGGGTGGCAGTGCCATCGGGCGCGGCATTATGCCAATACCCCGCTTTGCAGGGCGGCTCCCCACCGGCGGGCCGCCTCCGGGCCGACTCGGATAGGGTCCCCGACCGCGCCCGAGCGCACCCTCCCATGGACCTCCTCGAATACCAGGGCAAGCAGCTCTTCGCCAAGCACGGCATCGCCGTCCCCAGCGGTGAGGTCGCGGCCACGGTCGAGGACGCGGTCGCCGCCGCCGAGCGAATCGGCTACCCCTGCGCGATCAAGGCCCAGGTGCTGATCGGCGGCCGCGGCAAGGCCGGCGGGGTGAAGATCGCCAAGGACAGGGCCGAGGCCGAGCAGTTCGCCGGCGACATCATCGGCATGGACATCGTCGGCCCCCACGGCGAGGGGCCGTTCAGGGTCGACTCGGTCTGGGTCGAGGGCGGCTCTGACATCGCCGAGGAGTACTACGCCTCGATCATCCTCGACCGCGGCGAGAAGAAGCTGCTGGCCATGGTTTCGAGGCAGGGCGGGATGGACATCGAGGCGGTCGCCGCCGAGAGCCCCGAGGCACTGGTCAAAGTGCACATCGACCCGACCAGGGAGTTCGACGTCGCCGCGGCGCGGGAGATCATCGCCGCCGCCAAGCTCGCCGACGACGCCCTCGACGCCGCCGCCGAGGTGCTGGTGAAGCTGGCCGAGGTGGCGCGCGAAGAGGACGCGACCCTGATCGAGGTCAACCCGCTGATCGTCACCAGCGACCGCGAGGTCGTCGCCCTCGACGCCAAGGTGACGATCGACGGCAACGCCCTCTTCCGCCACCAGGACCTGGCCGAGGTCGCCGATACGGCCGACGACCCGCAGGAGCAGATGGCGAAGGAAAAGGGCCTCACCTACGTCAAACTCGACGGCAACGTCGGCATCCTCGCCAACGGCGCCGGGCTCTGCATGTCGACCCTCGACGTCGTCGCCCAGGCGGGTGGCGCCCCGGCCAACTTCCTCGACGCCGGCGGCGGCTCCAAAGCCGAGGCGATCGTCAACGCGCTGGAAGTGATCACCTCCGACGAGAAGGTCGACGCGATCCTCTTCAACATCTTCGGCGGCATCACCCGCGGCGACGAGATCGCCAAGGGGATCGTCACCGCGGCCGGCCAGATCGGCCTCGAGCTGCCGCTGGTCGTCCGCCTCGACGGCACCAATTCCGAGGAGGGGCTGGCGATCCTCGCCGAAGCCGACCTGCCGAACCTGCACCAGGAGAAGACGATGCTCGACGCCGCCCGCCGCGTCGTCGAGCTGGCGGGAGCGTCCTCGTGAGCATCATCATCGACAAGAGCACGAAGCTCGCGGTCTCCGGCCTGACCGGGCGCGAGGGCTCCTTCCACGGCCTCCGCAACAAGGCCTACGGGACCGACCTGGTCGCCGGCGTCACCCCCGGCAAGGGCGGTCAGGACGTCGAGGGCACGCCGGTCTTCGACACGATCAAGGAGGCGGTCGAGGAGGCCGGCGCCAACACCTCGATGATCTTCGTCCCCGCCCGCTTCGCGGCGCCGGCGATCGACGAGGCGATCGAGTCGGGGGTCGAGACGGTGATCGCGATCACCGAGGGCATCCCCGTCCTCGACATGCTCAGCACCTACTGGAAGGCGAGGGAGGCGGGTGTGCGGCTGATCGGGCCGAACTGCCCCGGCGTCCTCTCTCCCGGCAAGGCCAACGTCGGCATCATCCCCGCCCAGTTCTTCGATCCGGGCCCGATCGGGGTCGTCTCCAAGTCGGGGACGCTGACCTACCAGATCGGCAACGAGCTGAAGCAGGCCGGCACCGGCAACTCCTCGATCGTCGGGATCGGCGGCGACCCGATCGTCGGCTCCGACTTCATCGACATCCTCAAGCTCTACGAGGCCGACCCAGACACCGAGCTGATCGTGATGGTCGGCGAGATCGGCGGCGACGCCGAGGAGCGCGCCGCCGAGTTCATCGCCGCCGAGGTGACGAAGCCGGTGGTTGCCTACATCGCCGGCTTCACCGCCCCGCCCGGCAAGCAGATGGGCCACGCCGGCGCCATCATCTCCGGCTCCTCCGGCACCGCCGCGGCGAAGAAAGAGGCGCTCGAGGCGAAGGGCGTGCGGGTTGGCGAAAGCCCGACCGAGACCGCCGCGATCGCGGTCGAGGTCCTGCGCTCGCTGTAGTGGGCGAGCCGATGGCAACCCGCGTCGCGTTGCTACTGTCGAAGTGATGGCCGGCGGCACGATCTCCTTCGCGCGCGGCGCCCCGAGCGCCGACATCCTCCCCCACGAGCAGGTGCGTGAGGCGGCGGCCCGGGCGCTCGCCGAGGACTGGGAGACGGCGCTCTCCTACGGGGTCGGGATCGGCCACCCCGGGCTCTGCAAGTGGGTCGCCGAGCGCCACGGTCACTACGACCCGGCGCAGGTGATGATCACCAACGGCTCGCTCGAGGCCGGGGCGATGCTCTTTGCCCAGATGGTTCGGCCCGGCGACCGGGTGGTCGTCGAGCAGCCGACCTACGACCGCACGCTGCTCTTGCTGAAGCAGCTCGGCGCCGAGCTGGTGCCGGTGCCGCTGGAGGCCGACGGGCTCGACGTCGGGGCGCTGGAAGCGGCGCTCGCGGAGGGCCCGATCAAGCTCGCCCACGTCATCCCCAACGCCCACAACCCGGCCGGCTGCACGCTCTCGCTCGAGAAGCGGCAGCGGCTGGTCGAGCTGGCGGGGGAGCACGGCTTCTGGCTTTTCGAGGACGACCCCTATCGGGAGCTGCCGTTCGAGGGCGAGCCGCTGGCGACGATGGCCTCGCTCGACCACGCCGGCCGCGTCCTCCACGCCTCCTCGTTCTCGAAGACGGTCAGCCCCGGGGTCCGGGTCGGCTACATCGCCGGGCCCGAGGTCGAGATCGCGAAGCTCTCCAAGCACGCCAACGAGACCTACATCTCGCCGAACATGCTCGCCGAGTCGATCGTGCTCGAGCTCTGCCGCTCGGGCGAGCTCGACCGCAACATTGAGTTCGTCAAGGGGGAGCTGAAGGCCCGCTGCGAGGCGCTGGTCGAGGCCCTGCGCGAGCAGATCCCCGAGGCCGAGTTCGTCGTCCCCCAGGGCGGCTACTTCCTCTGGCTCGACCTCGCCGAGGGCACCGACACGGTCGCCCTCCTCGACGAGGCAAAGGGCGAGGGCGTCTCCTTCGTCGCCGGCCCCGACTTCATGATCGAGGGCGGCGAGAACAGCCTCCGCCTCTCCTTCGCCCCGGTCCCGGCGGACCAGGCGGCAGAGGGCGTGCGGCGGATCGCCGCCGCGCTGGAGCGAGTCCGCTCCGGCTCCCCGGCCTAGGCGCGATGCCGCAGCCGCGCCAGCCCGACCGGGTCAGCTTCGGCGAGTGGCTCGGGCGGCTCGGCAGCGGCGCGATGGGCTGGACCGGCTGGGCGGTGATCGCGGTGATCACGCTGCTGGTGATCGCCGTGGTCGGCTACTTGGTGGGGCACGGCTAGCGAATCCGCCCGGGGGGCGAGGGACGGCGAGGGATCGGGGTTGGCGACGCCCCGCCAACGAAACGCATGAACCACCCCCCCCTTTGTCTAAAGCGGACAAGGGACGAAGGTCTGCCGTAGCTCAGCGAGCGACGGGTCACTCGGGGCGAGTTGTCCCCGCATACCGGGGACAACGTCACGGGAGTCCCGGACAGCTCCCGTCCGTTGTCAGCTTCAAGAGAGCTGAGGCGCTTCGTCCCTTGTCAGCTCAAAGAGAGATGGGGCGGTACGAACCCTGGGGCGCTCGCTGGAGCTCGTTTCGT
>JAFDWC010000150.1 GCA_018268655.1 Actinomycetota bacterium | reverse complement strand
TTATCGTCTTGGCAGCGAGCGTGTTCGGCGGTCCGGCGGACCTGCTGATCGGCGGCGCCCTCCTCTGCCTCTGGGTCGTGCGTTTTCGGCGCCGCCGGCAAGGACACGCCTGACGGTCGTTCACCGGAGCCTCACAATCGGCTCCCAGAGCCACTTCGACGCTCGGCTCCCACGGTGGAGTCGCAACAGCTGGCAAACCGACGATGACCGCCCGGACACTGGCCGAGTGCGGTCTTCAACGCGACACTTGGGACACGAGTCTTCGAACTCACGTGGTTAAACCGAGCGCAGGCTCAAGAGCTTCCCCAGCCTGTCACACCGACGTCGCGATGCGACGACATTCCCCGAATCGGCGAGCGTTAGCTCGGCGTCGGCGACTTTCGGTCTAATGCAGCAGCCAAGCCGGGGAGGGAAGTTTGGGGATTGTCGTTCGCGACCCTCTTCTCGAGCGCGGCTCCTAGAGCATCGACGGCGCTCTCAAGCTCCTCCACACCCGGTGACGAGGTCGATAACACGAGCGCTCCTTTATCGGTCAGATCAGATGCGAAGGTCGGCTCGGTGTCAGGCGTCCAGATCGGAATGACGCTGCCTTTGGCGATCCGGCCGTTGTATTGGTCTTGCTCGAACGCGGTCCAATACCGCTTCGGATAGTCGGGACCGAGCACCACCAGAACAATTTCTGCGCCGGAGGCGTAAATCGGTGCCAGATAACTTCGAAGATCCTCGCCAAGCATCCGGCCTTTCTCGACCTCGTCGAAGAAAACCCCGAATCCGGATTCGCTGAGGGCTTCGTGCAGATGGCGAGCAAGGCCCCGCTGCGGTCCTGCGAATGACAACGCGAAGTCGTAATTCGCCTGTGATTCCGGTCCGAACCCGATTTGCTCCCGATAATCGTCCCAGTCGATGTGACGCAAGTAGAAGACGAATCTGGGGTCCTCAACTGACAGGAAGCCCTCGTCGGAAAGATGGAGCAGCTTGGCGATCTCCGGATCGTCCTTGATGTGTTGCGCGAGGAAGCTCTTCGTCAAAATCTGAGTGACGCTCCCCTTGTACCGAGGATTCCTATCGGCGGCCCGCTCAAGCTGAATCGACCACTCGTTGCCCTCAGCTAGCCAACGCAGACACTGAAGGTACGGTGCGCGACCGGACCGCTTTGGCTTTTTGCCCCTTGCGAATCTGCGACACACCTCCTCGAACTGGCGACCGAGGTCCGCCAAGACATTTCGAATTACCTCGGCGACGTCAATCTCCAACGTTTGGGGGTCAGCACCAGGGTGCTCCTCCACAAGTGCTGCTGCGTCGCAAGCCTCTCGGCAAATCAGCTGCGCAAGGAGAAAGCTGCCGCGCGCTTCGGAGACAATTAGCTCATGGTCCGGTATTCGAATATTGAGCCACTGCTCGCCTAGGCCGACCAACTCCTCGACCAACTCATCTGGGTTTCGCTCGAATTCGATCATGGTGATCCGAGTGAGCAAATCGGACGAGCCTGCAAGAAGGCTCTGACCAGCGTTGTTGATCCCGATTAGGACAATCTTGCACTTGGGCTCCGTCTGATCCGCCAGGTACTTGATCGCGTCTGCAAGCGCGCGCCGATCCTTGAGTGGGAGGTGGTGAAAATCCTCCACGATCCAGGTGCCGTCCGGCTTCTCGGCTGCGATCTCCTTTATTCGACTGACCTCACCGGAGTCTCGCGAAGAAAGGATCGCCACGCCACCCAACACCTCGCCGAGTTGCTGAACCGCCCGGGTTACGGCGACCGTCTTACCGATCCCGGAAGGGCCTTCGATGACCACCCCGCCGGTCTTTTGGCCAAGAGCATTCACCAACTTGGCGTAGATCCCTGGAGCGACAAACGTGAACTCTGGATAGCCAGAGGTCACGAAGATCTCGGAAACAGAGACACCAGGCGTCACGATCAGACGATGCTAAACGTTCAGGCGGAGGCCCCGCGCGACTCGTCAACGCGTGCGCGCGCTGCCTCACGCGGTGCTAATTCCCTTGGCGCCTGGCTCGCCTTCGCAGCGCTGTCCGCGCCGAGGTATCGCCCCTCTCAACGGACTCGCGGTACCACGAGCGGTACGACGCGGGCCACTGAAGCCCTAGCCGACCGTCCTGGCTGAGCGAGAGCCCGCTCCCCAGGCGGGCTTTCGAAAGTCGGGGAGACAGGATTTGAACCTGCGACCGCTCGGCCCCCAGCCGAGTGCGCTACCAGACTGCGCCACTCCCCGTGGGGTGATGGCTGCATTCTGACGAATCTGCGGAGCGGCGGCTAGGCTGGCGGGGCGCGCGGCGGTAGCTCAATGGTAGAGCCCTAGCCTTCCAAGCTAGTGATGCGGGTTCAATTCCCGTTCGCCGCTTCATTTCGCGGCTGATCTGCCGATAGGAGTTCGGTGGGATTCGGCTTGTGGAGAGGGCGGCTGCTGGGTGTCGGTGCGTTGCTCGGCGCGCTGGCGGCGCTGGTGCTGCTGGGCGGCTGCGGGGGCGGCTCTAAGGCGACCACCGGGGCCGGCGCGCCGAGCTCGAGCGGTGGCGGGGCCACCACCGCCGCGGGCGAACCGGGCCAGATGCCGGCGATGGCGCTGTCGCCGGGCTTCCAGAACTGGCCGTACTTCGGCCGGGTGCCGGAGCGGACGCACTACCTTCCCGACGACCCGGTCGACCGGGTCTACCTCGACCCGCCGCTGAAGGAAGCTTGGTCGATCAGCACCCACGCCCTGATCGAGTTCCCGCCGGCGATCCACCGCGGCGTCGCCTATCTGATCAACAAGTACGGCAACGGCAAAGCGGTGCGGCTACGCGACCACAAGGTGCTGTGGGAACTGAAGCTCGACCCTCGCAACAAGGGCGAAACGCCGGTCGACGTGACCGGGCCCGCCTATTACCGGGGCAAGGTCTTCGGCGCCTTCCTCGACGGCTACCTCGCCGCCGGAGAAGTGGCGACCGGCAGGGAGGCCTGGGTCCGCGACCTCCACACCCACCTCGAATCCTCGCCGCTCGGGGTCGCCGGGATGATCTACCTCGGCACCGACAAGGGCCAGCTGCTTGCGCTCAATCCCGACGATGGGCGGACCGTATGGAGCTTCCAGGCGCCCGGGGCGATCAAAGCGAGCCCGAGCTTCCACGCCGGCACCGTCTACGCCGCCGACTACCAGAGCTCGATGTTCGCCCTCGACGCGAAGACCGGCAAGCTGCGGTGGCGCACGAACACCAGCGCGGTCCCGCCCTACGGCAAGGGCGGCTTCTTCTCCTCCCCCTCCGTGGCCTTCGGCCAGGTCTACGCCGCCCGCGACGACGGCACCGTCTACGCCTTCGACGCCAGGACCGGCAAGGTCGCCTGGGCCTTCCCGACCGGCGGCGCGGTCTACGGGTCGCCTGCCGTCGCCCAGGTGCCGGGGACGCCGCCGACCGTCTACATCGGCTCCGAAAACGGCACCTTCTACGCGCTCGACGCGAAGACCGGGAAGCCGCGCTGGACCTACGACGTCGGCGGGCCGGTCCCGGGGACGGCGACGGTGATCGGCCACACCGTCTACACCTCGAGCTTCAAGACTCAGAAGACGGTCGGGCTCGACGTCCGCACCCACAGGAGGGTCTTCGAGATCAAGCAGGCCGGCTACACCCCGGTCGTCTCCGACGGCAAACGCCTCTACCTGGTCGGCTACTACACGCTGATCGGGCTCGAACCGGCACATAGGCCCGACCGCTGAAGGGCAGCCGCGGGCGCGGCGGCAGGTAAGGGGTCGGCGCCCGCGCGTAAGGGGTCGGGGCGCCAAACCGTAGGCATCCGCCCGATGTGCGGGCCCTTTCTCAGACCTATCTTGGAATCAGACCGAGGAACGGCACTGAGAAAGGAGGGCGGCGATGCAACACAACCCGATGCTCCTCGCGAACGTGGAGATCGAGCAGGCACAGCGGCAGGCGCGCGCCCGGGCCGAGGCGCGGGCAGCGAGCGCCCGCAGCGGCCGCGGCCCGGTCGGCGGCCTGCTGTCCCGGCTGCGGAGGCGATAATCGAGCGAGTGGCTGCCCGTGTCAGCGCCCGTGAGCTGATTGGGCGAGCGGGCGAGCTCGCCGAGCTCGAGGCTGCCTTCGCCGAAGCCGCGGCGGGAACGCCGCGCCTTGCCTTCATCGCCGGCGAATCCGGGATCGGCAAGTCGCGGCTGCTGAACGAGCTGTTGGAGCGGGTCGGAGCGGCCGGCGGGCGGTGCTTCGGGGGCGAGTGCATCGAGCTTGGCTCCGACGAGCTCCCCTACGCGCCGCTGAGCGCCGGCCTGCGGGCACTGGTCCGCGACGGCGACCCGGTCCTGGCGGACCTCGCGCAGAGCGACCGCGAGGAGCTGGCGCGGCTGGTGCCGGAGCTCGCCCCCGCCGCGGACGGCGGCGGGGGCGCAACGGAGACGGGGCAGCGGCGCCCGTTCGAGGCCCTCCTCGCCCTGCTCGAGCGGCTTGCCGCCGACTGGGCGCCTGTCGTCCTCTGGATCGACGACGCCCAGTGGGCCGACCGCGCCACCCGCGACTTCCTCGCCTACCTTGGCGCCAGCCTGTCGGAGGACTGCCGGCTGCTGGCCGTGATCGCCTACCGCTCGGAGGAGATCGGCCGTCGCCATCCCCTGCGCCCGCTGCTGGCGGAGCTCGGCCGCGGCGCCAGCGCGCGGCGGATCGAGCTCGGCCCGTTCGGACGCGAGGAGCTGGCGACGCAGCTGCGCGACATCCTCGGCGCCGAGCCGGACCCGGCCGTGGTCGAGCGCCTGTTCGAGCGGACCGAGGGCAACCCGCTGTTCGCCGAGGAGCTGCTCGCCGCCGGCTCCGACGGTCGCGGTGGCCTCCCCTCCACCCTGCGGGACGCGCTGCTGCTGCGGGCCGAGCGGCTGCCCGACGAGGCGCTGACGGCGCTGCAGGTGCTGGCCGCCGCGACCCGCGCCGACCACCGGCTCCTCGCCGCCGCCGCCGGGCTCGACGAGGAGGCGCTGACCGCGGGCCTGCGCGAGACCGTCTCCGCCCAGCTGGTGGTGGTCGGGCGGGACGACCGGTACGGGTTCCGTCACGCCCTCCTGCGCGAGGTCGTCTACGAGGACCTGCTGCCCGGCGAACGGGCCGAGCTCCACCACTGCCTGGCGCGGGCGCTGGAGGCACGGCTGCCGGCCAGCGCCGACCCCGCCCCGCTCGCCACCGCCGTCGCCCACCATTACCACGCTTCCGAGGACCAGCCGGAAGCCCTGCGCAGCGCCGTCGCCGCGGCCCGCGCCGCGGACTGCGGCGGGGCGCCGGGCGCCTCGGCGGCGCTGCTCGACCGCGCCCTGAAGCTCTGGAAACGCGTGCCGGAGCCGGCGGAGCTGGCGGGGATGGACCTGGCAGAGCTGCGCTGGATGGCCGCTCGTGCCCACAGCTTCGACGCCGACGAGCCGCACGCGATCGCGCTCTACGAGCAGGCCCTGCGGGACCTCGACGAGAGCGCCGAGCGGGAGCGGATCGCCCGCATCCTGATCGACGCCGCCAGCGCCCGCTGGGGGACCGGCCAGGCGGATGCGGCCCGCGCCGACCTCGAGCGCGCGCTGGAGCTGGTACCGCCTGGCGAACCGACTCCCGAGCGAGCCCGGATCCTCGAAAGCAAAGCGCGCTTCCTGCTCCTGCAGGGGCGCTTCGAGGAGGCGCGCGACGCCGGCGAGGAGGCCCTCCGCGCCGCCGAGGCGGCCGGCGTCGACGGGGCCAGGGCGGGCGTTCTCAGCCGCCTCGGGCTGGCTCGCTTCTTCTTCGGCGAATTCGAGGCCGGTGTCGCCGAGATGCAGGAGTCGCTCGAGCTGGCGCGCCGGGCCGGATCGAACGACGAGCTGGCGACCGCCTTCCTCAACTACTCCGACGCCCTGCACCTCGCCGGCCGCACCGAGGACGGGCTCGAGCTGGTGGAGGGGGCGGTGCGGGAGATCGCGCCCGGGGACCGCTCGGAGGTCTGGCTCGACTGCCTGCGCTCGGAACTGCTCTACGAGCTCGGCCGCTGGGACGAGGCGGAGGCGGTGCTGCCGAAGCGCTCGCGGGTCGCCTCGGGGACGACCCGCCTCTTCCTCCTGCTCCGCCACGCGGCGCTGGCGGTCGGGCGGGGCGACCGCGGCTCGGCGCGGCAGGACGTCGAGGACATGCAGCGAACCGTGGTCGACTCGGTCGAGCCGCAGTACATCGCCCCGGCCAGCGCCCTCGTCGCCGAGCTCGAGCTGCGCGAAGGCGAGATCGAGGCGGCGCGGAGAACGATCGACGTCGCGATCGACCGGATCGAGTACTGCTCCGACGAACCGATCCGGATGACCCAGATTGCCGCCGCCGGGGCAATGGTCGAGGCCGCCGCGGCGGAAACGGCCCGCGACCTCGGCGACGCCGCCGGGCTCGAGGAGGCACGGAGCCGGGCCGAGCTGATGGCGGCGCGGGCGCGAGCCTCGGAGCCGGAGACCGACGCGGCGCCCTACCTGAGGCTGGCGCGCGCCTACCGGCTCAGCGCCGAGGCGGACCTGGCGCGGGCCGGCGGAGTCGGCGCCGCCGAGCATGCGCTGGCGGCGGCGACGGCCTGGGAGGAGCTGCGACGTCCCTACCCGGCGGCGATCCACCGCTGGCGGGCGGCGGAGGCGCTGACCGCGGCCGGCGAGCGTCGGGCGGCCGGAGCCGCGGCGGCGACGGCGCGGGTCGGGGCCGAGCGGGTCGGCTCCGCCTGGCTCCTGGCGGAGGTCGAGGGGCTGCTGCGGCGCGGCCGGCTGCCGACGCCCGACGGCGCGGCCGGGGACGGCACCGGCGGCGGCGAATCAGGCACCGGCAGAGGCGGGTCAGGCGGAGACGGCATGGACGGCGACGCC